>DATJVZ010000230.1:0-32344 GCA_035501575.1 Terriglobales bacterium
TGGCGCTGCTGCTTGCCGTCGGAGCGCTGGCGGCGAACTTCGCTTTCTTCGTCAACCCGCCCTTGCAGGCTGCGCTGCCCTGGTTGAGCTTGCTGTTGGCGATCGCGGCGCTGGTTGTGCTGGCGATAGGAGTTCGGCGCAGCCTCCTTCACTGGCAGATTTACCGCGGCAAGGTGTCGAGTATCGTTCTTGCTGTTCTCATATTGATGTTCGCTGGCGCAAGCCTGTTCGTTTTCTACCACGCTCGTGCTCTTCCGAATTCGACGGCGGCACCACAGGTAGGTGAGCAACTGCCGGCTTTTAGGCTTGCCGACACCACTGGCCGGCTCGTTTCTCTCGATGATCTTTTCACCTCATCGGCCAACGACCCCTCGTCGCCAGCGCCCAAGGCCGTTCTACTGATTTTTTACCGTGGATACTGGTGACCCTTCTGTAACCTCGAGTTACGAGGTGTGGAGAAGCGACTGGTGGAGTTCAAGGCAGCAGGAGTGCGTCCGGTGGCGATCAGTGTCGATCCCCCTGCAGTCTCGCTGGATCTTAGCAAGAAGGCAGGATACACGTTCACGATTCTTTCCGATCCCGACGCCACGGTGATCCGCCATTACCACCTGCTTCATCTTGGCGGAGGTCCGGACGGGCAGGACATTGCGCGACCCGCCGAGTTCCTGATCGATCGGAGTAAGATCGTCCGCTGGGCCAACTTCGCTGAAGACGTCCGGGTGCGAGCACGCGCCAACCAAATGCTGGCCGCTGCCAGTCAACTGCGCTAAATCGTCTCCGCCGAGCTTTACTCAACGGTTGCTACATTCTATGTAGAATTCAACAGGGGTCGGCTAATGAGTTTCGTGGATCGACGAACCTTCGCAAAGCTGGCCGCGGCATTCGGAGCAACCGCTGCCTTTGGAGATCTCTTCCCTGCCACCTCGAGCTCGGGGTGGCGCGAGCGTCGCGACCTGTTTCCCGAAGGCGTTGCTTCCGGCGACCCCGATCACGATGGCGTGCTACTGTGGACGCGATGCCCGCAAGCCGCCGGAGCATCGCCAATCCATCTTACCGTCGAGGTCGCAGAGGACTCGCAGTTCAGCCGTGTAGTCGCCCATGCAAACGCTCAAGCATCTAGCGCCGCGGATTGGACTTCTCGCGTCCTGGTTGGCGGGCTACACCCGGCAAAGGTGTACTGGTACCGCTTTACCGACAGCGCCGGGAACGGAAGCCGCATTGGCCGCACCATGACCGCTCCGGATCCGGGTGATTCACGTCCCGTATCTTTCGCCTTTGTCAGCTGCCAGAATACGAATCAGGGAGCGCAGTCTGCCTATCGCCGAATGATTTTCGAAGATGAGCGCGCCCCGCAGGGGGCACAGCTTGGATTTGTTTTACACCTCGGCGATTTCATCTACGAAATTGTCTGGTATCCGGAGGACCGTCCTCAGGGAATGTATGACCGCCGCATCCGCGATATCGTGCGCTATCCGACCGGTGAGAAGATCGGTGACTTTCACATTCCCGTAAATCTCGCAGATTATCGCGCGATTTATCGCGCCTATTTGCACGATCCGGATGTTCAGGATGCGCGCGCCCGCTGGCCATTCGTGAATATGTGGGACAACCACGAGTTCAGTTGGCTGGGCTGGCAGTCGCTCGAGAAATTTGAGGGAGCGACTCGGCCTGCCCAAACTCGCAAGCTAGCGGCTAACCAGGCGTTCTTTGAGTTCCAGCCCGCCCGCATGGCGCGGCCGAACGGTGATTCCCTCGAGCAGTTTTATGGACCGAAGGTGGTTGACGCGCCCATCTCCCAATTCGACGACCACGGCCTTGGCATTGAAGCGAACAACCTGGCCGCCATCGGTAGCCTGAAGGGCTACCGGGCGCTGCAATGGGGGCGCAATGTCGAACTGATTGTTACCGACCAGCGCAGTTATCGCTCGGAAGAGCCCACCGGCATGCAGCAGGCCAAGCCGCTCCTCAGCAACGATTTTCCCGAGATGATGCCGCAGCAGGCGATGGAAATTCTGGATGCTGCTCGGGCATACAACAACGGGAACCCTCCGGCAGCCATCCGGTCGATGGACGGCAGCGTTGAGATTCCGAACGTGTGGAAGGGTCGCCCTCCGCAGACGATTCTCGGTGCAGAGCAGAAAGCATGGTTTCTAGAGAAGCTGAGCACCTCGAAGGCGACATGGAAAATCTGGGGCAATACCACTGCAACCCTCGAAATGAGAGCTGATCCGCAAAATCTTCCCGCCGGAGTCACAAAGCCTTGGCCCTGGCCCGGTTATGCAGGCTTTGCGATACAGGACTGGAGCACGTCCTACGTCGAGCGCGGCGAGATCTACGACTTTGTGCAAAATCGCGGCATCCCCGGATTTGTGACCGTCGCGGGCGATCGTCACAGTTTCTGGGCTGGACTGGCGGCGAAGTCGCTGCCACCGAATTCGTTTTCACCTGTCGGAGTGGCGTTTGTGACGGGATCGATCTCGGCACCTGGAATCCTCGAAGCATTGGAGCATGGGCTGCCCAAGGATCATCCCCTTCGCGCCCTCTATGTTGGACAGGCGCAGATCGACTCCAAACCTCAGCCAACCTTAAATATGTTGTTGCGACACGGAGTGAAATCGTGCCTGGAATACGCCAAGACTGGGGACGTCCAAAAGGCGCGTGCTTCGTCGAACCCTGATTTGTCTCCGCACGTCGCATTTGTTGATATGGGAGGCCACGGATACTCGATCGTCCGGGCGACTAGTCAGGCGATTGAGACTGAGTTCGTTTGCATCCCTCGTCCTTTGGAACGCACTGATCGCGAGGATGGAGGCCCGCTTAACTATCGCGTTAACTTTCACTCGCCTCTTTGGCAGAGCGGCCAACTTCCGAAACTCGAGGTGCAAATTGTCGAGGGCGACCCGAAATTCTCGATCTGAGACGCGCAGTTATGCAGCGGAACTCCATTCGACCAGAAGCCATTCCCTGCTTACGGGTCACAGACGCTACAATCTCATGTCATTTTCTTTCTTGACACGCACCGGTGATTTTTTGCAAGATGCTTGCTCTCAGTACTAACCCTCCCCAAGAAGCAATTACAGCGTTGCACCGAGCTCTTTTTCGGTCCCCTGTCCTCGGCGTCGGCGACTGGCAATTGCCAATTCAAGTGAAGTCTTACGGTGTTGGGCTGCCGATCTGCCGTACTGGCGCCTAACAATCCGGCAGCTCCGTCAGAGGAGTGAATCGCGCTCCTAGAAGTACGACGGCTGATACTTTCGAGGTGTCCGTACTCAGTGCGATTTGGAGGCAACGAAAGATGACGCCGAACCCTACCGGCGACTTTGCTGTATCCGCACCGTCCAGGCGGCGAAATCCGCCCTTTCTGCCGAATCCCGAAGCAATCGCTTGCTCGCAGATGACGGAGTTCATGCGCTACTGCGAACAGGCGACTTCGCGGATCTTCTCTGACTACTGGTCATTCCAGTCGTTTTCGGTAGAAGACTCTCACGCGTTCTGGCGGCTGTTTTTGGATTGGTCTGCACTCGTTTGCGAGGGCCAGCCCGATCCCGTGTGCTTGGGCGATTCTTGTGAGACTGCCTCGTTCTTCCCGAACCTCCACCTCAATTATGCAGAGGTTCTGCTTACTGGTGACGACGACCGTCCAGCACTGACAGCTTGCCACGGCGACGGTCGTACGGAACATTTGACCCGCGGAGAGTTACGCGAGAGCGTGCTGCGTTTGGCTGCCTCCCTTCGGCGTGTGGGAGTGCACCAGGGTGATCGCGTGGTTGTGGTGGCACGCAACACCAGCGAGGCAGTCATCGCCGCGCTCGCCACTGCCGCCCTCGGAGCCGTCTTCTCGAGCTGCGCACCGGACATGGGTGCATTCGCGATCCTGACGCGGTTTGCGCCCCTCGAACCGGTCGTCCTGATGGGGCACTTACGACCTGAGCCGTGCGACGTTGGCATTCCCGTCGCAGATCGCTTGGCGGAAGTGGCGGCCGGCCTGCCGACGCTGAGAGCGATTGTGGGACTCGACGACGAACCGGCACCCATTGGTTTACGAAAGCCTTTTTATCGATTCGTCGACCTGATCCGAACGGCGAACGCCGACGGGTTCGCATGGTGCCGTTTTCCTTTTAACCAGCCGCTCTTCATTTTGTTCTCCTCCGGAACCACAGGACAGCCGAAGTGCATCGAGCACGGTGCCGGCGGAACGTTGCTGGAACACGTTAAGGAACACCGGCTCCACTGTGATCTGAAGCAGGGGGATAAGCTATTTTTTCAAACCTCGTGCGCATGGATGATGTGGCAGTGGCAGCTCTCAGCCTTGGCCTCGGGTGCCGAACTGGTGCTCTACAACGGCATGATTGAGGGACCGGAAACGCTGTGGCGACTCGTTGCCGCCGAGCGGGTGACGGTGTTCGGAACAAACCCAGCCTACCTTCAGTTCTGCGAAGAGGCCGGATTCTCACCTGGACGTACCTTTGACCTTGCCGCTTTGCGCGCCGTACTTTCCACCGGATCGATTCTCTACGAGCGGCAATACGACTGGGTACGCGACCATGTTTCTAAGCTGCCTCTGCAATCGATATCGGGTGGCACGGACATCATCGGCTGCTTCGTCCTAGGTAACCCCAACCTTCCGGTCTACCGCGGGGAGGCACAGTGCCGGAGCCTTGGCCTCGATGTGAGAGCCCTTCGGCCTCCCGGCGAGCTGACCTCGCCCATTGGCGAGCTGATCTGTGCGAATCCATTCCCCTCACGGCCGCTAGGGCTTTACGGTGATGATGCCCACCACCGATTTCACGAGGCCTATTTCAGCCAAAATCGTGGCGTCTGGACCCACGGGGACCTAATCGAGTTCACGCCCGAGGGCGGGGCACGTCTCCATGGTCGATCGGATGGCGTACTAAACATCCGTGGGGTTCGGGTCGGTCCGGCGGAGATTTATCGAATCGTCCAAGATATCACCGAAGTAGTGGGGGCAATGGCGGTCGAGCAGCAGGCTGAGGAAGAGCTCAGCGGGGCGCGGATGGTGCTGCTGGTCGTGCTGCGTAAGGGAGTTGTGCTCGACGACCGGCTCGCTGCGCGGATCCGATCCGAGCTTGCCCGCCGCGGCTCGAAAGACATGCAGCCCGCAAAGATCGCACAGGTGGATGAACTTCCTGTGACGCATAGCGGGAAACAGTCTGAGGCGGCAGCGCGAGACGCAGTGAATGGCCGCCCCATCAGAAACCGGGAATCGCTGCGCAATCCGGAATGTCTCGAGATTATCGCTCGCCAGGCGATCGTTTGTACTCAAGTCCCGGCTGGAGCGACCTCGTGGACAGTAGACGCGGGTGCATCAATGATGGCGGCTAGTTCGCAAGAGATCGATCAACTGAAGGTGCGGGACCAACTGGAACGCGAACTCAAGCAAATCTGTGAGAAGGTACTAGGCGTGTCGTCAATCGGCAGACACGACAACTTCTTCGAGCTCGGCGGCCACTCTCTGATGGTCCTGAGCTTGTTCAATGAGATTCGCTCACTCACGCAGAGCGATCTCCCTCTCGGCGCGCTCTTCCAAGCCCCGACCATTCAGAGTCTCTCTGCGCTGCTGCTCGAATCGCGAGCCACAATAGAAGCGTTGGCAGGTCAGACAACAGCGAAAAAAGGTCGCAGCCGGTTCTGTGAAGGAGAGAGGGAACGGTCGTCGGGCTGGCGTGCAAGCCTGCATGGCCGAGCCCCAGCCTTGGGATTGCCCGTGTCCAAGGATACTGCAAGGGGTCTCAGGAAGGGCCTCGCTGGGTCCGCGGAGCGCGATGCCTCGACGCCGCGCGTCCGTGCGGCGGGTCCTGAGGATGTCGCGCCTCTTTGTACGTTCCTCCAGGGTTTCGCCAGGAATAATGGGCAAGAGAGTCGCCATCGATTGTTTAATTACGAGTGGCTGGAGAAAAAGCCGAATCTCGGCTTTGTACTTACTGCGGGGGACGAGATTGTGGGCTTCTTAGGCGCAGTCTACGCCCGGCGGCAGATCAGCGGGCAGAGCTGCGTGACTTGCAATTTCACGTCTTGGTACATTTTGCCCAAGTATCGCGGTTGGGGTCCGATGCTGCTTGCCGCCGCCTTGCGCGATCACGACGTTTGCTACACAAACTTGACGCCGTCGCCCACTTCTGCGCGCATGTGTGAAGCGATGGGGTTCAGGCATCTGGAGTCGAAAACGATTATTTTTCCCCCGCTGCTGCACCTCGACACTCTGCTGGCTCCCGGCGTCGAGATTATCTTCGATCTGGATAGTATTCGCAGCTTGCTGAATGATGAGCAGCGGCCTATTTTCGAAGATCACCTGGCGTACGAATGTCTGCAGCTGGTGTTACGGGAGAGAGCTGAGTGCACCTACCTAGTCGTGAAGCGACGACACACCAAGCGGGGGCTGGCTCTGTCGGAATTGTTCTACTGCAGCGCTCCGCACATCCTCGTGCGCCATCTGGAGCGGGCCAAGCTCGCTATCCTTCGACGTCAGCGGACGGTTGGGCTCATGGCCGATATGCGTCTGTTCCAAGCACCGGTGCCGCGAGGGATTTGGATTCGCCAACAACCTCCAGCGCTATTTCGCTCTTCGCTTCTCAAACCCGAAGAGGTTGACAAATTGTATTCTGAACTCGTCCTGCTCCCTATCTAGGGCGGGGGTGGGATGGCTTTGCCATGCAAAGCCGGCGCCGAGTTTGGTGCCAAGTCGGCGCCCGGGCTTGTGGTTGGCGCCAAACTTCGCCACCTTTGCTCCTTTGCCCTACAATTTCCTCAGATACTGAATGGAGGTCGTGATGCGCGCAGATCGTGTGGAAGTTTCCTGGGATGCGACTAAATCAAACTGGCTGGTCAGAATTGAAGCGGGCGAGGAAGTGATTCGCCGCCATTGCACCATGTCAAAGAATGCCGATGAGCAAGCCCTGCGCCTGGCTGTCGGAAAAACCGTCGAGGACGAAGGCTACGAGTCGGACCTGTCGCAGATGATTATTCGTCGTTAGCGGCCAGCAATTTCTTCCGGCAAGCCGCCCGAGGCCGGTGTTCCCTTCAGATTGGCTATATCCTCCGAGTGCGGGCAGGTAACCCCCATGCGAGCGACCGTCCATACCCTGCTCCCAGGATGCGTTTCCTTCGATCTTTTCTTCGGTGGTGAGACGGTGGCCGATTATTCGTCGCCGCGGACCTTCCACCAATCCATCTGCTGGAACTCGGCCATTTTCTCTGCCCCGTGGTGCGTGTACCAGTTCCGCCAGGCGGAGGCGTCGGCAGGCAGGCTTTCGTCGGTGATCTCGCGCAGCGCCATGAAGCTCCAGCCACGCATCACCTGGCTGGTCTGAGGATCTTCTACCAGTTCGATGAACTTCGGCACCATTCGCATGCGCTGCCTACGCATGAAATTGCCGCAGTCGGAGATGTTGCAACCGGCGCGGTCGCGCACTGCGTCCGATTGATCGTGAGTAAACGATTCGAAAAGTACATCGAGGGCTTCGTCGGTTCCTAAATAGCGCATTCCTTCGACGGCCCATTGGCGGACATTGGCGTCAGGATTCCTGCGGGCGTACTCGACCAGAACCGGGTAGATGCGAGTGTAGCCGACTCCGCGGCCCGCCATCATTCCCATGAAGTAAACCGCGGCTTGGCGATAGCCGGGGTCCGATTTCGCCCTGGCGATAAGCAGGTCGACCGAGTTGTCGCTCCGCGACCAGCCGTCCATAGCAAGGTTGAGATCAGCGTTGGCGGAGCGCACACGGAGATCGGTCGAAAACCGGGAACGCCATTCGAGCTGCTTCATGCGCTCGGTGAGTTTGATGCCGCCGAGCCAAATACCAATATTCTGCTCAAACAGGTCCAACGCACGGGAATCATGACGGATGGCACGTTCCAACAGCTCTTCCGCCTGTACCTGTTCTGGCATTCCTTGCAGACGCTGCACATCGGCGTCAGTCAACGCTGAATAGTTGACGGCCTGTACCGAAGACTTCGTCGGTACCCGCCGGGTTGTACGTGGCCGGGACACACCCTTCTTCAGGGAAGAAGATCGAATCAAGAAGCCGAAGGCAAACAAACCCCAAAGAACGGCCATTCCCAGCGCGAAAGCCACACGGGTCTTGGGCGGCGCCTGAGGCGAGGCCATTCCGCGCTGTGGCAGCGGTCCGTAGCTTCCCAAGCCCATATCTACTTGAACGTGGGTGTCGAGCTTCAGCCCCACCAGCTTTTCGAGTTGTGCGGCGATCCAGCGGGCTTCCTGGCGGTCGTCGATCAGATCGGCCAAGGTTATTTTCTGGCCACTTTTGGTTTGCAGGCGAAGCAAATAAGAGGGTGGCGTGCTTTGGCCCGTCGTGGCGGCCAGAATCTGGGCGATTTCCGAGTAGGGAATTTCAACAGTCGTGCCGATGCCGAACCAAGCGCGGCGGAGAGCCAGCCTGCCATTGCCCGCCTCGATGCAGAACGATTGCCCCAGCGACTTGATCAGTATGTAGATCGGCAAGAGGTCAAATAAGCCGAACACAATCGTGAAGAATATCGGCGCCCGCGAGTGGGCCAGGAAGTAAACCAGGAAGGTCCATCCTGCGGTAATCAGGGTCGCGATTCCGATGCGCGCGGGATTGCGAAGAGGCGGGAAGTAATACTCGGTGCCGCCATTTGCGCCTGCGCCCACGACAACTTTAGGATTGTTCGGCGGGGGCACGTCCTCCGAATCGCTCTGGAAGCCGGCTGGCGCCGTTGTGGTGTCGGGATCAGTGAAACTGCCGGCGGTGTGCGGTTGCGGGGTCAAGCGGAAGACGGGAACTTCGAAGTCATCGGAAAAGCTGATGCCGGGCGTGTCCGCTTCGGCGTGCAAGATCCAAAGCAGTTGATCGCTGGGCTGGTCGTGGTTGGTCTCGTAGGCGTCGCTGGGGATGGTGAAGTCCACGGGGATGGCGGCATCGCCCATCGGCCCGGCCATGACCAACTGCTCGGAGACGTTCTCGTCGCTTTGCCAAAGAACCGCTTTGTTTGTCGAGCGATTGTTTCCGCTGCCAGTTACGACCTGCCGCACGCAAGACAGACGCAGGTTGATGCCGTGTCTGGTGGTGGTATCAAAGCGCAGGTGGATCATGCCACGCAGAGGCCTGCCCGGAGAAAAAGGCAGTGAGGCAAACTGAAAATAGGTTTGCCCGAATCGTTCGCGACGAACGGCGGCGCGTACCGCCGGGATAGTCAGGACCACTCCCACGGCAACGAACAGAAGCGGAATCAGATACCTGGGGTCGGAAGTTCGAAAAAATTCCGGCAGGGCCCCCGCCGCGACGGTGATCGAGATCAGGTTCCACAAGCCGGCAAACACGGCGAGGCCAATAGCTTTTTTGCTGCCATTGCCGTACGCGCGACTGGCGGCCCAGTCTTTGCGCCACAACCATGGTGAGTCGGGGCTGGACTGCTCGAGCGCGGCCTGCTCTTTGAGCCTGCGTGTGCCGAAGATAGCGCCGGCCGCCAAACCCCCGCCGACGGCAAAAAAAATTGCGCAAACCATGAAGCCTACCGCCCGGTTGCCGTGGACGGATCCCGGAGGGGCAAGCAGAAGCGCCCATACGAAGAATAAACCGGCCCCCAGAAACACCAATCCGAAAAGTAAAAGCAATACGGCCACGGCGTTGGAGGGCTTGGTCACAGCCAAATTATAGGGTTGGCTGCGGTGCGATCTGACCATGGAACTGCAGGGGGAGATTACGCTGGTAAGGCTTTTGACCGCTTCTCAAGCGCACCTCCGATGTGCTTACTTTTGGCTCGTGTTTCCCACAAAACCCGGGGATCAATAGGAAGCGTCATTGCAACAACTCCTTGTGGTACACTCCGCGCGGAAGTGCACTCAAACTGCTATCAGGAATGGACGAATGAAACTGCATCGGATGGTTATATCTGGGGTATGGATGGGATGGGCTGTTGCGTCGATGTTGGCGGCTGGACAACAAACACCGCCCCGGCCGCGCGCGATCACCGTGGATGATGCTTTTCAGGTCAAGGAGGTGGCGGATCCGCAGATCAGCGCGGACGGAGCCTGGGTGGCGTACACCGTGGAGACTGCATCACTGAAAGAGGACAAGAGCGAGACGAGGATTTGGATGGTGCCGTCGGGGGCAGGCGAGGCGATCGCGATGACGGAGGAGAATGAGACGTCGACGCATCCGCGCTGGAGCCCGGATGGAAAGTATCTGGCGTTTTTGTCCGGGCGGAACGACGGCAAGACGCAGGTGTATCTGCTCAACCGGCAAGGTGGCGAAGCGCAGAAGATCACCGACACGGTGCAGGACGTGGAAGATTTTGCGTGGGCGCCCGACGCCAAGCGGATGGTGCTGGTACTGCGGGATCCGAAGCCGGAGGAGATCGAGGAGGCTAGGGAGAGGACAAAGGACGAGGCAGGTGGAGAGGCCGGGGAAAAGAGCGGAGGATCGAAGAAGAGCAAAACGCCTCCGCCCATCGTGGTGGATCGGTATCAGTTTAAGTTCGATGAGGTTGGATATTTGGACCGACGGCGTACCCACTTGTACGTGTTCGACGTAGCGACGAAGAATATGACGCAGGTGACGTCCGGGGATTTTGACGATGAAGAGCCGGCGTGGTCACCGGACGGAAAGTGGCTGGCGTTCTCGAGCAAGCGAACACTACCCGATCCGGATCGGAATTATGATCGCAACATTTTTGTAGTGGCGGCGGACAACAAGGACAAAGGCGAGCATCCGACGCAGGTGACGACGAATCCCGGACCGGATGCACAACCGGCATGGTCGCCGGATGGCAAGTGGATTACCTACGTGACGCAACTGGATCCCAAGCTGATGGATTACTCGACCAAGGACGTGGCGGTGTCGCCGGGGACGGGTGGCGAGGCTAAGGTGCTGACCAAAGCGTTTGATCGGATGGCGAGCGACCCGCGATTTTCGCCGGATGGGAGGTTCATCTACTTCATCGCAGATGACGACGGGACGCAGAATCTGTGCAAGGTGCCTGCGGCTGGCGGAGAGGTGACCCGGCTGATCGGTGGGCGGCTGATGTTGTACGCGTACACCGTGGCAAAAAACGACATGGTGGCAGCTTTGATTACGACGCCGGAGCGCCCGTCGGAAGTTTTCACCATCGGCGCGGAGGGCGGAGAGCTAAAGCGCATCACGCACGAGAATGACGCGCTGATGGCCCAGTTAAAGCTCACGCTGCCCGAGTACGTGACTTTCAAGAGCAAAGACGGGACGATGGTTAGTGGATTCTTGTACAAGCCGCTCGATTATGTTCCGGGGAAGAAGTATCCCGCGATATTGCGGCCGCACGGCGGTCCGGTTTGGGCGTACTACGAGGAGTTCACACACCTTGCGCAGTTGTTCGCAGCGAACGGATACGTCGTGCTGTATCCGAATCCCCGCGGGTCTACGGGACGTGGACAGAGTTACGCGCAGGCCATCCTTGCGGATTGGGGCGACAAGGATTTTCAGGACGACATGGCGATGGTGGACTACGCAATCGGACAAGGACTGGTCGACCCGGAAAAGTTAGGAGTGGGCGGGTGGTCCTACGGCGGGATTTCGACGGACTTTATCATCACGCAGACGACGCGCTTCAAGGCAGCGATCTCCGGGGCGGGTGCAACCAAGTTCGATTCGATGTACGGGCATGATCAGTACATATTGGATTACGAGACGGAGTTGGGGCGTCCGTGGGAAAAGCGCGCAGTGTGGGACCATGTGTCGATGTATGGGAAGGTGGCGAACGTGACGACGCCGACCCTGTTCATGGGGGGAGACATTGATTGGAATGTGCCCATCCTGGGCGGCGAACAGATGTACCAGTCGTTGAAGAGCCTGGGGAAGAAGGCGGAATTAGTGGTGTATCCGGGGGAGTATCACGAGTTCAAGGCGCCCTCGCATCTGAAGGACCGCCTCCAGCGGTACCTGGCGTGGTATGCGCATTATGTGAAAGCGGATGGAACGCCGGCACGGCCGGTGGAGAAGACGGCAGAGAAGCAGAAAGATGGCGGGGAGTAGCCGGGCATTTTACCTAGGTGCGTCTACTGTATCCCCATTAGAAAAAAAGCTGTGTCGCTCCAGGAAAAAACTTCCTCCATCAGCGGGCTTAGTTCCATCCTACGAACGCTGCAATGGGAGGGCGATACAACGCCTTGCGTGTGCTGAAGTTGTAGCCAAGCCTTTTTCGAGAAAAGAGGAAGGACAGTTGCTTCTCTCTGTCTCCATTACCGAAGGAGGTTCATGTTCATGATGCGAAAACTTCTACTCTCTGCCTCTCTCGCAGGCTCGTTGCTTCTGGGAGGCTCAAGTCTAGTGGCGCTCGCCGCTGGTCAAGCGGAGACTGGAAAACAAACCCAACACCCAACAAAATCCATCAGCGGCAAGGTGGCTGTGATCGGCTCCGAAGGCCGGTCGTTCACACTCGAAGTCAGTGGGGCATCTACTGCCCAGGGCACGATGGACTTCGTCGTGGACGACAACACTCAGGTACACGGTCGTGTAAAACAAGGTACACCGGTCACGGTAGAGTACCTGGTTATGGAAAGCGGGAAGAATTTGGCTGTGACCGTCACTGCCAACGCCTGAACACGGTGTGCCAATCCAGGCGGGTAAGACAATCCTCAGTCAGTATGATCAGTAGAGATTTCCCCGCAGTCGTTCCGGGTTGTCGAACCTGCGGGGATTTCGTATGTCCTCAATCCGCACTGCGCACAAATAGGCGGGGGAATTCCGGGGATCTGGATTTGCTAAGTCCTGAAGCGGCAGAAAATACGCACAACAATGAAGGCCGTTTCGTGCACGACCGGCCTGACTAGGTCCTGCCTCTATTGGCTTTCTGGCTCAACACTTCCTTCTTTGCTTGCAGCCAGTCGTCAGTTGCGTTTCCTTTCCCTCCGCCTCGTTCTTGATACAACTGATATGCGCGTTGGCGGATCGCCTCTTCGACTTTCCCATCGGTTCGATCTGGTCTGAGTGGGATGGGGTTGGCGGGACTTGAGTGAGGGTTCTTACGCTTAGGCTTGTGCTGTCGAAACGTGTTCTTTTGCAAAATATCTCTGCCTGTAAGGGATGGAGCCGCAAGTGACGGATTGCTGGCGGGAGGAGAAACGCTTGCCAAAGCTGTGCTTTCCTGTTCCGACAGTGTCAAGAGCTGCTTCATAATTTCTGCTCTTTCCCACTTTTCTGCCTTGGCGGGCCTTGCGTATTTCTTCGCCAAGAAAGCGAATACGGCCAGGGCAGTCCCAACTCCGATGATCAAGAGGACAGTCACTAAGGAATTTTGCGCTTGGTTAAGCTGCAGGAGGTAGGTAACCAAGGTGCCAGCCCGAAATTCACTACCTCCGTAAGGAAATTGACTGCTAACTATCTGCCGTAACGGTGATACAGCCCATTGCCGGCTCGCGATGGATCGGTATTAGTAGTGGCCCAATCTGATCAAGTAGTTGGCTTCTGGATAGCGCTTGGTGGCTGGGGATTCTTACAGTTGCGCTTCGCCGTGCGCTGCAATCAATCAGCTGGAAATCGCCGGACGGGTTGAAGTGATTAATCGCGGTTACGAACCACGCTGTTAGGCAGCTGCGATCATGTGCCGTTTTGCCAGAGCCTCAATTTCAGGCTCGGTCACCGCCGAGAGGTCTGCGTTTTCGGTAGCGATGACCCGTCGAGAAATCTCGGGATGATGGGTCTTCAAGTATTCTTTCAAGAAGTCGGCGGCGCTGCTTTTCCCGGTGGCGTGACCGATGAGGACGATCTCATTCGCAGGAGTGAGATCTTTCGCGATGTCCTCATAAAACGAATCTTCTTCGGGTACGCGCTCGCCGCGGTAGTGAGCTTCCTTTCGATGAATCAGATGATGATGGAAATTGTAAGGGTCGTAAGGTCGCACCTTGTGTTCATCTGCCGGACGACTTCCACCGAAATCCTGATAAACATGGGCGGCGTGGTGGTCGATGACGACAATCATCCGGCCAGGCTTGGCCGGCTCTTCTGTCTGCGCACTCGGCCCGGCTTCCTTCAGGAATTTACGCAGCCGAGAAACTTCCTCCACCTCAAGATCGTGGGTATGCGGCCGCTTGAAAAAGACGCGTTCGCTGCCGACGCGGAACACAAACTCATCGCCTCCATGCGGTTGGACATCCCCCAGATGCTCGACCAGTTCGACGGCTTCGCTCCAACTCAGGTTATGAGGAAGCTTGCCGTTGAGAAGATTCTGGTACAGCGACTCGAGGCGTTTGCTCATCCCAGTAGTATAGTATTGCGCCGCTAAAAAGCGGAATGCTGTTCGACTTTGGGCTGGTGTCGTAAGAATGTAACGTTCGCGAGAAACGCGACGTCAATTCCCAAGCCGGCGGGTGTGAATGTGAACCACCGAACTTTGGGGTAAGAGCCTAACAGGTCAGCGTAACTTATTGTTGATTCGACGACTCTTACACCGCTCGACCTCGCAGTTTGACCCTATTTTGGCTGGATTCTTTGCCCAACTCTCTGGCAGGAGTGGTTCAGGACCCACAGAACGTGCCAAGGCGTTTGAGAATGCGGGCTGTCGCGGCATGATGAGTAAGTATCTGGAATTCTAATCGGATCCGTCGAACTCGGACTACTTTCCGATGTCCGCCGTGTGACTGCTCCTTATCTGGACGATACGGACCTCGCCCTCAAGTACATAGAACAGGCTTACGCGACCAAACGGGGGATAGCGTGGCTTACGGTTGAACCGCAGCTCGACAATCCGTTCTGATCCTCGGTACTTCGATTCGTTCAAGCGTTGGCATGTCGAACTGACGCCCCAGACCTCCCAATACCAAGCAAGCCAAAGGCGAGTACGCGATGCTGCAATCAATCAGCTTCTCATTGCGAGACTGCGTTTCATGGGCACGGGGCTGGGAAGACTATACGCGACGCCACAGCAGCGCCAAGAAATGTGCAACTCACGGCGCTACAATTCTCTTAGAAAGCCTTTTAGGAGGAGGGCTAGCCAGCCATCATGTTCGGACGACTGAAACAGACGCAAAACATGGGAGTTTATCCGTTCAATCGAACTTTCTTCAACTCCGCGAATGGATATAACGGCATCGCAGCGGGCGATGCAATCATTGCTGTTATCTGCTGCCAGTTTGAAGCTCCAGACGGATTAGTTGTCACTTCCGTGATTGATTCATCTGGGAACAGGTGGGCGCAAGTCCCTGGCATAGCTCTGCGGGGCGGGAGTGGAAGTTTTCTCGATATCTGGGTTGCACACGACGTAGCAACTGTCGCTCCAAGCGATGGGCTCCAGGTCACTGTCACGACGAACAATCCAGCGGGTTCGTCTATTTCCGATCAATTCAACGTCGCACTTCTTGACGTTGAGGGTTTAAGCGGCGGAACGCCTTCGGTCAACGTGTTCACAGGCTTTCTGACATATCCATTTACAGTCTTCGTTGACGCAAGGAGCCAAAGTCTCGGGATCTGTGCTTTCACAAACGCCGGAGATGCGGTTGTTACAACCCAAAGTCCATGGAACATGCTGGCACTGGCAGGGGAGGAACCACTCAACGGCGAAAATATTGCTTACACGGTTGGGACAGGGACATTGCAACCGACATTCAATACCGAATTGGGGGGCGAGGTCGATATCGCGCTGGCTATTATCGCGTTCCCGCTGAAACCCTGAGCGCAAATTGATGTGATCCTTACCTGCCTCTCCCAGCAATGGCATGGACGTCGCCATTTCTGGCAGCATCCCCGGTGATCGAGTGTGACGAATGCCATATGAAGAAGCGGTCGGACGGCTTAGCTTTTGATTAGGAGGTCTCCAATGCCAGACAAGGAGTCGGCCGCACAAGAGGCACGGCCGAGCTCGCTAGAACTAACTGAGCAGCTGATTCGCAAACGTGCCTACAATTTTTACGAGCAGCGTGGTCGCGAGCACGGTCACGACCGGGAGGATTGGCTTAAGGCAGAGGCCGAAATCATGGGAAGGAAACATCCCGAATTGGAAGCCACGCTTAACCATAGCCATCCCTCATTTCCTAATTCCGAGGGCTGCCCCCTCAGTTACTGACCACGGTGACTACCACCGTTCGCTGGCGTCCCCGGACGTCGCACTCCAGATGGAAGATTTGCTGCCAGGTACCAAGTACGAGCTTTCCCTCAGCGATGGGCACGGTCAGCGATGGCCCGAGCAACGTGGCCTGCAGATGCGAGTGGCCGTTGCCATCATGCCAGGCTTGCTCGTGGCCGTAAGCGCGACTGGGCGGGATCAGCTTATCCAGGATAGCGGGCAGATCATGCTGTAGTCCCGCCTCGAACTCGATCGTCCCGATCGCAGCTGTACTGCCGACGTTAAAAATATTGACCATGCCAGTTTGGATGCCCGAGGAAGTCACGATCGCCGTGACCTGCTCGGTCAGATCCCGCATGTCTCCATGCCCTTTTGTACTGATTACGATCTGCTGCTGATAGCTCACAATTCCGTCCTGTTCTCTTCGATGGGGTGGCGTCTGCAGAATACCGAAAAGCAAGCCAGCAAAAGCCTCTTTCGCGAGTCCATCGAAAAGTGCGTAGACAAGGGGCGCGGTCTCAGAGAAAAGTGTGCGTTTCTTCACCTCGGTTGCAACGGGACGAGGAAGTTGCTGTCGAGGACGTAAGCGAATAAGTGTCGCCGCGGCCCCGGGGGACGTAACTGACGGGCGGATACCCATCCATCCGTTTCGTCCCACTGCCAATCAGTAGCTGGGATGCTCTGGACCGCTTTCTGCAGGTCCGCCGCGGCCATCGGATATGCATAGATCCGGACGTTGTGTGCGAGCAGGCGAGACAGAGCCGTAAGAAAGCTGCCGTCCAGCTTGCTGTAACGATCTTCGAATGCCCGGATCATAAGGGATAAACCTACAACAAAACGGACGGGCTCGTCTGTGTAGCGGTTCACAATATCGGTCATCGTGTAGAGTTCCCCTTCGCGGAATAACAATACATCCCCGCCACGTGAGCGAAGCGCGTCGATACGGCGAAGTAGATCGGGGACTTCCGGAAGTGGATCTTTCGCATTAGGAGGCGTAAGGGTGAGGCAGAAAAACCCTCTGGGTGTGGTCTTCCCTTCTCCCGACTCTCCTTGCAGCTGCCGGATTGCCGAAGTCAGCATCTGCGTATGGATTTCGGCATGAGTTCGATCCACATGTACGAAGTATCCTGGTGCAAGTACAACCGGACTCTTATGGATGACTTCCGTCAGCGGAATCGGGGAACTGCTGGACGGGAAACAGACTACTTCAGCGAAGCCTCCGTGCACCAGGTGCACCATAAGCGTGCGTCGGTCCCATGTCTCGAAAGCGGGCCCGCGCAGGTCCACATAGTCAATTTTGATTCGGCTCTCGACATCCTGCGCCACGCTCTCAATGAGCTGCTCACTCGTCTGCAATTGATGAAACGCAGCGTAAATCAAGTTCACGCCCAGGATGCCAATAGCCTCCTGCTGGAGGAGGTTGGTGGGATCCCGCAGGTTGATATGCAGCAGTATGTCGTTGGGCTGCCCACCAATCTGCCGCTGAAAGCGCAGACCAAGCCAACCGTGAGGTTCATTGGTTCCCGCGTAGTTTCGGGCGGAGACGGTATCGACGAAAGAAAAGAAACGAGTCTGTGATCCACGAGAGGTGCCCAGTTGCTTGAGGAGCTGAGTCCACTCGCTATCCAGCATGGCGTCGAGTCGCTGCCGGGATACATAGCGCGAGCCGCGACCGTACAGGTCATCGCTAACCTCTTTGTCATAGGCAGAGATGGTCTTGGCGACGGTTCCGGAGGCGGCTCCGACAATAAGGAACCAGCGCGCGACCTCCTGGCCAGCGCCGATTTCGGCAAAGGAGCCGAAGACAGACGGATCGAGGTTGAGCGTAAGGGCCTTGTGATGAGTGTCAAGCTTTTCGATGGCTGCCATAGCTACCATTATCCAGCCAAGAGCTTTGAAAATGGCGGTTCGTGCATCACGGTAAGCGACTCAGCGTTTCAAGCCAAGCGTCTGAAGCACGTTCTGAACCCGTTTGGGTGTGCCTAGCTCGGTTCTTTGAGTCCCGAGCGGATCACGCCGCTGGGCGAGGCCCAATCGAATTTTTCTGTGTCCTGCTTGTGCACCCTTGATTCATGCAGCGCGTGTAAGCCAACTCTCCATGGTAGTTGCGTCAACCAAGCCCGCCTGCTGGAACTGAAGCTGACCCCGCGAGAACACCGCGAAATTGGGAATGCTGCGGACGTTGTACTGTGCTGCAAGGCCCGGGAACCGTTCCGTATCAACCTTCAGTACGATTGCACGTCCGGCCATGTCTCGGGCAGTTTGCGCGACATGAGGCGCCGCCATCCGGCAGGGTCCGCACCAGGACGCCCAAAAATCCGTCAGAACAGGGACCTTGCTCTCGCGAATGATCTCATCGAACTGCTTCTCGTTGACTTCGATAGGCTCGGCAATTGCAGCCAACTCCGCCTTGCAAGCACCGCATTTCCCCTTATCAGCAAGGTGCGACGCGGGAACACGATTCGGCCGACCGCAGGAAGGGCAATTTCGAATGAGCGGCATGGAGCTATTCTAGGCCACCCGTCGCAACCGGTTCCCTCTCAAAATGGTCCCGAAGCGAAAAGCCGCGGCAGAGAAGTCTTGGCGGAAATCGTTTTCGCTTCATGGAGTATTTTGGACTGGGAGCAAAAACTGAACTTTCCCGTAAACCTATGATTCCCTTGGTTGCGGAAGGGTGGATTTGAACGGGTATGAGGCGACAAGTCGGTGTAACTCCTTGTTGATTCGCCGACTCTTACACCCCTCGACATCGCACTTTGGCCCTATTTGGCCGGATTCTTTGCCCACGTTTCTTGCAGGGTTGGGAAACTGGCGGCGAGATTAGCAGGCATCCATCGCCACCGAGCGGGTTGGAGAAGCTTTACTGTTTCTTGATGATAAATACCGTCTTATCATCAATTTCGTCTTCTTCTCCATTTTGGAGCAGCAACTCGTCTTTGCTCACGGCCAATTCAAGCAAAGCTTCGCAGATGTCTTTCGCTGACAACAGGCAATGTTCGCGCATGACGGCTTCGAGTTTGCTGCGGTCTCCGGCCTCGCTGCCGTCGTAAACCCCATCGGTGTAAAGGAACAGAATGTCTCCGGGACTCATCAGTGTAATCTCGGCAACGTCGGAGGTGCTTGCCCGCTCTCGAAATTGCAATGCAATATACCGAGTACGATCTGGATGGTCTTCAGGAATCTGCAGGCCCAGCGCCAGGAATTGTGCCATCCTGCTCTGATCGATATCCACGAACTTGCGGCACTCAGCCGAAAAAACCAGGGGTGGCGGATGCCCGAAATTCACAAAACGAAAATGACCGTTAGGGCGAACTTCGCCATAGAGCATCGTCGCGATCTCACGACCACTTTCATCATCACCTCTGCCCAGCGCATGGCGCGCGGTCACCGATTGCGCCAATCGTAGGTTCAGCTTCTCGAATAGCTCCGGGGTCGTTCTTCCCCGCCGGTCAAGTTCGGCGAGCATTAATGCATGAAATGTGTCATGAACCGTTGATGCGATCTTGGCGGAGATGATGCCATGCCCTTGAGCGTCCACCAGTAGCACACCCGCAGTGGTGTAGAGCGCTTCCAAGGCCTCGGCTACCCGCACCAGTTCCGAGCTCCGCGCGGCCCTGTATCCGGTCTCCATTTCGGATTCGAAGCCTGCTCTGGACTTTAACCATTCGATATGATCGTCGACTGAATTACGCGGAGGCTCACCTGCTCGTAACGGTTCCAGAAACTCTTTCGAAAGCTTTATGGCCTGCTGAATGCGAGCATCGATGTCATAGCGCTGCTGGAAATTTATATACTCGAAAAGATCTCCGCCCACGGTTCCCGCAGGAATGGAATTGCCGTACATCTCGATGCCAGGCAGATCCGGGATGGTCCCCTCGACTGGCATTAGGCGTTTGCGCAGATATTCATCGATCGTGAGCTGACGATAGCCCGCAGCCGTCGAGGACTCGCGCTGAACAGGTCTCTCAACTTCCGTTTTCTGTCGTGGGTAGGTCAACACGCAAGGATATACCTTAGGGGCTTCGCCAGTAGAATCCTGATCCAAACAGCCATGTTCATCTCTTTCCTGAGAACCAGATGTCATCATATTGGCTGCACCCGGAGAATTCTGGCCCAGAACCACTCAGTTCTCCGGGAAACGTTCATGCCCCCGGATGCAAGGGCCTGTAGCAGCCCGCGACTATTCTCGTCGGACTTGCGTCTTTGCTCTCACGATGAAGGTCACATGCACTCCTTTGGTGGCAACCTGCGCCATCGTCAATCCTGAGTTTTCGCGTGTTTACCCGATCATGCCACCGATTGGCGCAACCGATGTTCCAACGCTCAGAAGCCTCGGGCATTCAGCCCTGCGTCGTACCAGGTTGAATTCAACGCCGCAACAACGGCCGTTAAGGAATTACAATGGCGCTCTCAAGTGAACCGTTGCTGTGCTCGATGAGATGGAGACGGCGTGACGCTATTTCGACTCCAGTTGTCGAGAGAACATACCGGAATCGAGCCCTGCTTGCATCCCATGACAATATTGATTGGGTGCTCAATTGCTGTTATTCGATAATAGATAAAAACCATCAAACCGCGTCTATCGCTGACTAGGAGTTCCTATGGCTATCATCTCGCGAGGTTTTGCTGGTCGACGCAGCGCAGCGGAAGACAAACTACCGCCGGGTCAATACCTCACTACGGACTTTCCCGTGCTGTCTGCGGGGCCGACACCACGCATATCTCTCGATCGCTGGGAATTTACCATCGACGACGGTAGCAACGTTCTGAAGCGATGGGATTGGAACTCGTTTCGCGAGTTGCCCACCGAAAATATCACGGTTGATCTTCACTGTGTAACGCGATGGTCGAAACTCGGTACATCTTGGGAGGGTGTTTCGCTTGATGTTCTACTTGCAGACGTAAAAGCAGATTTGTCGTATGCAATGTTCCGTTCCTATGGCGACTACACGACCAACCTCCCTATGAAGGATGTTATGAACAAGCAGGCCTGGATCGCCTTCAAATTTGACGGCGCCGACCTTGCGCCGGAACACGGTGGCCCAGCGCGGCTTCTCGTTCCTCATCTTTATTTGTGGAAGAGCGCAAAATGGGTGAAGGGCATGACGCTAATGCCGCATGACAAACCGGGCTTTTGGGAGAACCTCGGTTACCACATCTATGGTGATCCATGGAAGGAACAGCGGTACTCGGACGAGTGACTTGGCGTACCGCCACGGTTGTCGGACTGCACGACGAAACAGCGACCGCGCGGACGCTCGCACTGGCGGTGCATGATTGGCCGGGTCACGTTGCCGGTCAGCACCTGGATGTGCGGCTGACGGCAGCAGATGGGTACTCTGCTGTTCGATCTTACTCCATTGCCTCGGCCCCGAATTCGGATGGGCGAATCGAAATCACCGTCGACCGATTGCCGAACGGCGAAGTTTCCCCCTATTTGACGCAAGAGGTTATGGTCGGCGATGAACTCGAGGTGAGGGGCCCGGTTGGTCGATGGTTTGTGTGGATTCCCGAACAAGTTGGGCCGATCCAGTTGGTAGCGGGCGGCTCCGGCATCGTTCCTCTCATGGCCATGATTCGGTCGCGCGCTTCGGTTGGAAGCGCCACACCATTTCGATTGCTCTATTCCGTGAGGGAACCAGGAGCGGTTTTTTATCGCGACGAGCTACAAGCCTTATCAAGTCAGGGCGACTCAGTAATTGTCACCTATGCCTACACCCGTGTGACTCCGAAGAATTGGCCACGGCCCGCTGGCCACATCGACGCAGAGTCAGTTGCGAGCGGCACGTGGCCATCGAACCTTCGACCGACTAGCTACGTTTGCGGCCCGACATCATTCGTTGAACATACGACCGACCTTCTGATAGCCGTCGGCCATGATCGCGAAAGGATTAGGACAGAGCGCTTCGGCGCCACAGGAGAACAGAAATGAATGCATCTATGAATTACCTTGACGGTAACGCTGCTGCCGGTGAATTGAGCAGGATATTCGCGGCGGATGTTACGAGCGCAGAGGGACAGTGTGCCAATTGCGGCGCAAACAGACGGTTTGCCGAAGCACACTTATATATGCAATGTCCTGGCCTCGTTGCGCGGTGCGCGCTCTGCGGGCATGTACTCCTGCGATTCACCAATGTCCGAGGGCGCGTTTTCCTTGATCTCCGCGGTATGACGTACTTAAGTGTCGAGGCAGCGCAGCAGGAGAGCGACTAGGTCTATGGCCATCCTCCAATTCGATAAGGCCCTGACTTCTTTAATTTAGCGTGATCGCACTGACCATTTTCAATAGCGGAAAGCGGGATTCGCCTCCATCATGCGATGCCGCTATTGGTACCAGGTTCGATAGCACCGCGGTAAGGCAGAAGAATGTGCCAAGGGCTCGGAGGGTAACGCCACCCTTGGGCCTTTGCCCAAGCCAGCTGCCTTCGGTCAAGTCTGCTTGTGCGGTCGCGTCGAGTGTGATAGAAGCGCGTCCATGTCTCGCTTCTGTCGATTCCTCTTCACCATTTTTGTGATTGCCCCTTTGTCTCATTCGGCTTGGAGTCAAAATGCTACAGGTTCAGTTGGCGGAACGCTCTCAGACACAAAGTGGACGCCTGCATTGAATTCCGGCCAACGACTCATCGCTCCGACTGACACACCCCCACGCCAGCGTTTCCAGCTCGACGACCTGTGGTCACTCTCCCATCTGTCGGATGTGCAGGTCGCACCCGACGGCCACACCGTGATGGTCGTCATCATGCGGGCCAACCCCGCTGAGAACCGCTATGATCGAACCCTCGTCGCAATTGACGTCGCGAACGGTGAGGCACGAACTGTATCCGAACAGCGCGACATCTCGAGTCCTCGCTGGTCGCCCCACGGCGACCGAGTAGCCTTCCTCGCCCACGATGATGCGTCCGGCCATACTCAGGCCTTCATGCTTCCGAGCCGGGGCGAAGCCCGTCGGGTGACGGCTTTCCCACAAGGTGTCGAGGGGCTGACCTTTAGCCCGGACGGCGACTCGCTTGCGGTCATCGCGGCAGAGGCGCCAGCCACACGAGAGGGACTTGATCGCTTCAACGACGCTTTCGAAGTGGGCCACGACGACTACCTCACCATCCGGCCGCCTGACCCACTCCACCTTTGGTTGGTACCGCTCTCGGGGGGTGCGCCCCGGCGGCTAACCACCGGGCCCGGCAGCCTCGGCACATCTATTTGGGGAGCGAGTCCCGTTGCATGGTCGCCCGACGGACGGTTGATCGTAGTCACGCGCACGGTCTCTGCTCACAGCGGAGACGCCGACCAGTCTCACATCGAAGCCGTGGACGTGACGACGGGGGCCCTGCGACGACTCACCGATCGGACTGCGCTCGAGTCGTCGCCTACGGTCTCGCCGAACGGGCGGCGCGTGGCATTTCTCTTTCCTCACGACGGCAATCCCGCCGGGGCGAGCGACGTCCGCGTGCTTCCTCTAGCCGGAGGACCAGACGAGGGGGTTGCGGCATCCCTGGATCGCTCGTTCCTGTGGAACAAATGGCTCCCCGATGGCACACTGCTTCTCGGTGCGAACGACCTGACGAAAATGGCCCTTTGGGTTGTAGACGGGACTGGCAAGCCGCGTCGGCTCGACCTTGGATCGGTCTCCGAGATCACGGATGTGAGTGTCGGGGCAGACGGCACAATCGCGTTCATAGCTAGCGAGCCACAGCGCCCGCCAGAGGTTTACGTAATGTCGCCGGGTGCGGCCGGCCCACCTCGGCGACTGTCAGAGCTCAACGCAAAGATTACACGGCTACTTCTAGGCCGCACGGAGCCGCTCGAGTGGACGGCGGCGGACCACATTCGTGGGGACGGTATCGTGACCTTCCCCCCGGACTTCGATCCGGTGCGGAATTGGCCGCTCGTGCTGATCATCCACGGCGGTCCGACGGGATCGTCCAACGAGGGCTTCGACCCGCTCGCTCAGTTAATGGCCGCACGCGGCTGGATCGTCTTGCAGCCGAACTACCGCGGCAGCGACAACCTTGGTAACGCTTTCCAGCTCGGCATCGTCCCCGGCGCCGGCTCTGGCCCTGGCCGCGACGTCATCGCTGGGGTTGAGACATTGAAGGCCCGCGGCTACGTGGACTCCGCTCGTATCGCGGTCTCTGGCTGGTCTTACGGAGGATTTATGACTGTCTGGATGATTGGTCACTACCCCGGGTGGCGCGTCGCAGTGGCAGGTGCAGCGGCGATGGACCTCACCGACATGTACGCTCTGTCAGATCTCAACGTGATGCACCGCCATGCAATCACAGGTTCTCCCTGGACTGAGGGCCGAGAGGCTTTCTTTCGGAGTGAATCACCGCTCACGAGTGCCGCGACGATCAAGACGCCGACGCTGCTACTGTCCAACACCGGCGATGCCCGCGTCGCGGTCACCCAAACCTACAAGCTGTTTCGCGCTCTGCAGGACAATGGGATCGAGACCCGTTTCGTGGCCTATCCAACGGCCGGCCATTTGCCCGTGGGCCCCATCCGCCAGCGCGACGTCTACCGCCGCTGGATAGAGTGGATCGCGGAGCACTTCGAGCATTGATTCCGGAAGATGCGCGCGATAGAAGGTTAGGCGAACCAAGGAGGAGACCACGTTCAACACTGCGGGGCAATTGGTAAGGTGCTCGTCACCAACGGGCCGTACACAGAGACCAAGGAGCACATAGGCGGTTTTTGGGTGCTGGAAGCCGCTGATCTGAACGGGACACTTGCGTGGAGGCGCAAGGCTGCCGTCGCCTGCCGTGCGCCGGTCGAGGTGCGCCCGATTTTGACGGAGGACCGACGGAAGCAAATGAACGGGCCGGTTGCCTCTCGCGGCGCACGCAAAACAAATTCTCCATGGGTCATTGATGCGGATGCTGCACTGACCCTTCCGGTCGCCCTTCAAAGCTTCGAGTCGGTTTCCAGGCAGGGCACTGAGATCTTTGAGCTTGTCGGCTGCTTCCCAACGATCAAGCTTGAGCCGTGCCGTACGCTCAATTCCGGAGAACGCCTTGATTCGCTTTTAGATGGGCCTACATTGCTTCAGAACGACTCGCTTCTATGATCCTGTTGCGAGGCTATCCGTAATGCGGGACGAGCCAGCTCCAGACGGTAACGAGCTCGCTCCGTTAACCAGCGGAATATCCTCCCGCCCGGCTCTCGCCAGAAAAGCGTCCATGCGCTTATTAGCCGCGTAGGCAAGGACAAACGGAAACGCAGTAAATCCGTGTGCTCCGCCCGGGTAAATGGCCAACTCACCCTGGTTGCCTGCGGCGATCCAGCGCGTATACATGAACAAGCTGTCGTCCAGCAGGGCATCGCATGTCCCGATCGTAAACAGCGCTGGGGGCATGCCTGTCAGATGGGCATAGAGCGGCGATATGTCGGGATCACGCCAATCCTTCGCGTCTACGTTTGCTAGATAGGCCTCAGAGAATTTGATGATGTCAGTCGTTCGCAGCACCAGCCGCTGATCGCCGAAGGCTTTCTGGCTAGGGGTCATGGAGAGGTCGTAAGCGCCAAAGACTAGATTTGCGGCTTTGAACCCTGCGAAGCCGTGGCGGTCGCGCAAGCGTAGCAACGTAACCAGAGAAAGGTGTGCTCCCGCTGATTCGCCACCGATCGTCAGCAGGTCGGAGCGGAATTCCGATTTCGAGTTCTTGACCAGCCAGAGGGCAGCAGCCTCGCAATCGTCTGGCCCAGCGGGATAGGGGTGTTCCGGGGCGAGCCGATATTCCACGCTGACGCAGGCCAGCCCGGTGCTCCGGCCGATGCGCTCCAGCATTGTGTCTTGTAAGTCAGCAGCTCCCAACACCCAACCGCCTCCGTGAATGTGCACATAGACGCCCCGGGGATGATCGGGAGCGATCACGCGCAAAGCAACCTTGTGGCCGCCTTTGCCATCAATCACAAGCGTCCGCGCCTTTTGCGATTTGGGAACGGCAGGAAATGGGCCTTCGCCACGGGCACGAGCGTCGCGGATGGTTTGTGCGCCCACCTCCCACCAGTTACTTACCTGGCTAAACTGCGCGATGATGCCTATGTTGAAGGCGCGGGTCTCATCGGAAATGGCCTCGGGTTTGAACAACTGCGGATCGAAAATCGACCTTTTCGGGTGTGGCATCGGAGGTTCTTTATAGCTGGTTTCGGGCGGGAGGTCCAGTGCAGGGAGAGGAGACGATCTATATCGACGGTTTGCGCTTTGGGGAGCACGGCGTGATCGGAGCTGTCGGTGGACACGGAAGGGCATCAGAGGCGTCGGGCTGGAAATCGGATTGCGGAGTACTTCTTATAGAGAAGATGGCAGATCCGGATTCCCACAGATCCGGAGGTTATGCATTTTTTAGGTGCTTTTGAGCGGCCTGGGTATTATCTAGTTGATTATCCCCGGGATTCAGCCCTGGATGCACTTTTGAGTCAAACGGATATGCAGATTTTGCACTTCGTCAGGAAGTACTTAGATTTGTGAGCCGTTCCAACTTAACGCCAAGCTTTCTCCCTTCCCCGGTATTCATTGATCAAGGGAAAGTTCGAGCCGCCGGGATGCCGATGCCGTCAAATGCTATGACCCTCGGGTTACTCCCCAAAGCAAGGCCTGCCTATGGCACGTTTCTATTCAGCTACGGTGTCTGCATTATTCTCCTTTTAGTGCTGATTTTTGCACACTTGCTGTATCCAGACCGTATTGACAGCGGTCTGGCATACCGGGTGATCGATCTTGTCTTGTCGCTCGATCCGAGTACCCCTAAACCAGCCCCACAGCCTCCACAACCACCCCATGCGCCACCCAAAGCTCCTGAGCTTAAACCACTTCCCGTGGCTGCAGAGAAACCTAAATTATTGGTTCCTAATGATTTGCCGCATTCCGATCCGCAGCCCCCGAAGGTTCAGACCAATGTCGGGGCTCCTGACCTTCCCCCGGTCGCAAGTGCTATGCCGAACAAGATCATCCATACCGGGTCATTCGGAAGCTCGGCAGTTCCTACGGTGAATGCACCGATTCAAAAGGTGCAAACCGGCGGATTTGGAGATCCGCTCGGCTTGCCAGGACAAGGGAAACAAGGGGCACGATTGACCGCCAACGCACTTGGCTCCTTTGATCTGCCGCAAGGTCCAGGAGTGGGCAACGGAACCGGCGGAGCAAAAGGCATCGCGGGGACGGTCGCAAGCACTGGGTTCGGCAACGGCATCGCACAGCCCGGACAAGGCAATGGAAGAAGGAGCGGAGAGGGCGTTCAATCTGCCGGGTTTCCGGCGCAACAGGTTGCCGCTAATCCTGGCAAGCATATCGCCGACAACAGCACGCAGCCGACGACCCCGGTCGAGATTCTTTACAAACCCGCTCCGGTTTACACGGATGAGGCACGCAAGCTTAATCTCGAGGGTGAGGTTCTGCTTGAAGTGATGTTTCGGGCGGACGGCCAGTTAACAGTAAACCGTGTACTCCGCGGGCTTGGACACGGACTCGATGATGCCGCGGTGAATGCCGCCGGCAAAATTAAGTTTAAGCCGGCGCAGCGCAATGGCACGCCAGTAGACTCGACGGCCGTTGTGCATGTCTTGTTTCGGCTTGCCTCATGACAGTTTTCCGGGGAGTTGCCAACATGAAACGTTCGATATGTTTTTTTTCCGCCGCACTGGTTCTTTCGGTCAGTGCGGGCGCACAACAGACCTCTGACCCCGCTGCACCTCCCTCGCAACCAGCGGTCGCTACGCCATCTTCGACACCGCCGGATACCACCACCCCAGGAGTTTCATCTACCCCTGCTGCCGTCGAACAGCCAGCCACAAAACCACCGGCCAGCATCGATCAAGTCGTGGATCGGGTCATCAACCGAGAGCAGGCTCTGATCAATTTCTTGAAGGGCAGCACTCCGTTAGTCGAGACCTACTTACAGAACCTCAAGGGTGATAGCAAGTATGAGACCGTCCCCGCACAAGATCATTACTTCTTGGGCCGATTGGACGTGAGCAGCGTTGTTGAACGCCGCGACTATCTTCAGATGCAAGAGTCTTTATGGGGGGGGCTATCAAGACCCTTCCGCTTCCGTTACGAACCCCTGGGATTTTCGTGGATGATCTTCGCTGACCGCACGAACTTTGATCGTAATCATTACGACTTTCAGTACCTGCGTCGCGAGTTCCTGGGTGATGTTCGCTGCCTGGTGTTTCAGGTCACACCCAAGCCACATGCGGGTAAGGCATTGTTCGAAGGACGGATTTGGGTTGAGGATGAAAACTACAACATCGTGCGCCTGAATGGGACATATGCCCCCGATCCCCGCGGTGCGTTCTATTTCCATATGGACAGCTGGCGATTGAATGTGGCTCCAGGTTATTGGCTCCCGGCCTATATTTTTAGCGAAGAAGGGGATTTGGGGCCGGGAATGAAAAAAGGCAACCTTTCCTTTCGAGCGCAGACTCGCTTGTGGGGCTACGACCTAGCCAAGAACCGCCGTGAAGAGGAGTTCACCGAGGTAAAGGTCGATGCCGCAAAAGACGAGAGCGCTGCCGCCCAGGACGCATCACCGCTTGCAGCCGAACGCCAGTGGGAGAAGCTGGCAGAGGACAATGTCCTCGACCGGCTACAGGCGGCTGGTTTGCTAGCACCGCCCGGGGATGTCGACAAGGTTCTGCAGACGGTGGTGAATAATATCCTGATCACTAATAATATCGAATTCCCATGGACAGTTCGTGCCCGGGTGATGCTGACCACTCCGCTTGAGACCTTTAGCGTCTACAACACGATCGTTATCAGCCGGGGTTTGATTGACACCTTGCCGGATGAGGCCAGCCTGGCAGCCATTCTTGCTCATGAGCTAGCGCACATTGTGCTGGGACAAAATAGGGGCGAGAAATTCGCGTTCAGCGATCGCATGCTATTCTCCGATGAATCCGTGTACCAGAATTTTGGTTTCCGACACACTCAAGAAGAGGAAGCTGCGGCCGATGCAAAAGCGGTTGAATTGCTCAATAAATCTCCGTACGGACCGAAGCTGGCTTCGGCCGGACTCTATCTGAGACAGCTTCAGGTGCGTGCGCCCGCGCTTCCCGCCCTGCTGACCGCGCATATCGGCAATTCCTTCAGCAATGAAAAGGGGCAAATTGTTCGCCTGAACGCTCTGCTGAACTCGTCGCCTCAAATAGACGACAACAAGTTAGATCAAATCACAGCGTTACCGCTCGGCGGAAGAATCAGAGTGAACCCGTGGACAGATCGCGTGGAAATGCTCAAGACCGGTCAGGTTGCAATTGTCTACGTGCATGACAAAATGCCGTTTGGACTAGCGCCATTTTTCCCGCGCCTGACTCGCTATGAAGGCACAACGGCGCCTGCCTTGAACGGAGCCAGTGCCCAGAATGCGGGTGCAAGCCAGCCGCAGAACTAACAGTTTACGTACTCCTCTTGAATCCGGTCCGTACAAGGGGGAGGAGAGCATTCAGACTATGTCGGATGGTTGGGAAGACGGCTGGGCGAATCGGTCAAAAACTCCCCGGAGAGCTGATTTTCTCTCGCAATATGGATACAGAAGAAAGTTTTGCAGTTGTACTTTGCCATTGAGGACCGGCCCCGCCATCCACATCCTGGCACCGTATTTGCATTAGAAGACGGTCATCCAGTTGGAAGGCGTCCTGCAGTAGTACCTAACCGCCATGGTCTACGATCCGATCTGCGATCCAATCCTTCGACTCGAGCACTCTCGATCTTCCGGCATGGCAACAATACCAAGCACAAAGACAGACAAGAAGCTGGATTTAGCTCTAGTGGTCTTCTTGTGTCTCAGCTTCTTGAGTGCTTGCGGCGGCGGCACCCTCGGTCCGGGCTTTGGAAAATCACCACTAGTAGTACTTCAATCCATCCAAATTAACCCGTCCAAAGCTTCGATCTCCCTTGGCCAGAATCAGCAATTCACCGCCACCGGCCATTACAGCGACGGATCCACTAAGGATATTACTGGCTCAGTGACCTGGGCTTCGTCCAGTACGGGAGTAGCTACAATTTCGGGCTCTGGCCTTGCTACCAGCCACGCAACTGGCTCCGCAATCATCAGTGCAAGCTCAGGCAACGTTTCTTCCACCGCCACTCTCACTGTCACGGCTACTGTCACCAAAGTAGTTTTAGTTTCGATCACTATAACGCCAGCCGATGCAGACTTGCTCCTGGCTACGCTCCAACAATACACGGCTACGGGTACATTTTCCGATGGAAGCCAGCAGAATATTACTGCCTCCGTTACCTGGAGCTCATCGAACAACAGTGTGGTCTCGATTCCCGCAGGCGGATTGGCAACGGCTCGGGCTCTAGGCTCGGTTACGATCTCCGCTACTTCCGGTTCCGTCACCGGGAGCACGACGGCGAATGTCGAGTCTGCCGTTTTGTCTTCTATCACGGTCAAGCCCGCAAACAAAAAAATCGCCCAACTTACGGACCAGCCGTTTACGGCAATTGGTACTTACACCGACGGCAGCACTCACAATATTACAGGGCAGGTTTCGTGGACTTCTTCCAACACCGCCGTGGCCACGATCGGCAACAAGGGCCTAGCCAAGGCTCTGACTCCGGGAACCACGACCATCACCGCGGCACTTGATTCCATCAGCGGTTCCACCACACTCGATGTGACGAATGCGACAGTCGTGTCCATAACCGTCACCCCCGCAGGACGCACGATTGCTCAGCTGACTAGGTTGGCTTTCACCGCGACCGGCCGATTCAGCGATAACACTAGACAGGTCATTACTAGGAACTCCACGTGGGCGTCTGACAATCCTATGGTGGCAACCGTCGCCGGCGGGGGCACGGCAACGGCGATTGGCCCGGGCACGGCCGACATTTCGGCCACTTTTGAAGGAGTCACGGGCTCGGCGCCGCTAACCGTGAGCTCAGCAACGCTCTCTTCGATCTCCGTCAGACCGGCAACTGCATTACTCGCGCCAACTACCTTCGTACAATGCGTCGCCATCGGAACATTCAGCGATGGCAGCACTCAGGTAATGACCGACCTCGTCACATGGACTTCATCAGCACCCCAGGTCGCAAGTGTCACCGGTGGCGGCAGAGTGACCGCACTGTCCGGAGGAAATGCGACCATTACCGCACAACTCGGCGCGCTCCAAGGGGACTCCACTATCGAGGTCGACGCTTCCCCGCTGACGTCGATACAAGTTACCCCGGCGATTGCTACGATACCTCAGCAAACTGCAGTGGCTTTCGTAGCCGTAGGCACATTCGCAGACGGTAATACCCAGGTCCTCACGACAGCGGTTTTGTGGACGGCCTCACCGGCATCGGTTGCGAGCATCAGCGACTTACCGGCATCAATGGGTCGGGCTACAGGACTCGAACCCGGAACGGCGACCATCACGGCATTGTTTGATGGGCAGGTTGGAACGGCAACTTTGACCGTCACCGGTGCGACACAAAGTGCGGAACAACTCCCTCACACCCCCCATGAATGATCTGAACGGAACAGCTGTTCTAGCGGTTCACTGATAGACAGTAGCAAGTGGCCCTCAAGGGCAGTACATGCGCTCCCGTGAATCGATATCCGGTGCTAAACGTGCCGATGATTGTAGGAAGGTCGGCCCGTACTGAAGAGCGCGAGATTGGTGATCGAATGAGTGTTTTGCGATTTAGATTGGTTGCTCTGTTATTGCTGTGGGCTAGCCCGTTACTCGCGCAGTCTGAATTTCCGAGCGGCCCTGCGCCAGCGGCGAAAGCCCCTGCGTTTGACGTCGGTGTCGGTTACAGCCATGTGATGCTGAATGTTTCAGGAGAACCGACCGTCAATCTGAACGGAGCTGATGCGAGCGCAACGATCTACTTCAACCCACGTTGGGGAGCGACTCTGGATTTGAGCTACGTTCTCGCTGGCCGAGACCCGGAATCCGGTCATGGCAGCTATGTCTTTAGTGCTCTCGCAGGTCCGGTGTTCGTTCCGGTACAGAACGAAAAGACGCGATTGCTCGTTCGTGCCCTTGCCGGGGTGTCCTTGGTGGATGGCTCGGTTCCCGTGGATCAACTGTTCTACCGAGGATGGTTGTTGCGCTTCTCTTGGGCGGGAGGAGTCGGGGTGGAACGCGACATTTCCCGCCCGTTCGCAGTTCGCCTTAATGTCGATTATCTACGAACGAAATTTATGAGCGAGAATCTTACCGTGCAGCCGCAAAACGATATTCGTTTCACTGGAAGCCTGGTATTTCGGTTCGCTGCTCGTCGCAAGGCGCGCCACGGCGCTGTGCGGCAGCCTTGAATTGTGGGTGGCAAAAATCGATCCGAGAACATTTATCTGGTCAGGGATCACGGAAAAGGTTG
>DATJVZ010000231.1:0-10720 GCA_035501575.1 Terriglobales bacterium
TTCTGGGCCTGGTGACACGACTATGGCCGAGCCGCACGACACATTAATGAGGATCGGCACCTACCAGGCACAAGCCTGCCCTGCGGCTGAGCCCACTCTGCTGTGCCTTTCCGTCTCGTTGGGCGCCCACAGCTTTGCGAAATTTCTTCCGGACCGCGCGTTCGTCGTACGGTCCAACCAGACTCCGTTGAGCTCGTTCGTGCTCACTGGTTCGAGCACGATATTCGACCGGCTTCTGCATGGGCAAGTCCGGCTCGTGCATGAAGCCGGAGATGAGCCAGATGACGAGCACGGTTTCGATCCCATGGCCCCGGCAAAAAGAGCCGCGTACTTCGGCAAGCTCATCGCTGAAGGCCGGCGGCTGTTCGTTAAGGAGCAGTTCAGTGGCAACGGGCGCGCGTGCGGGACTTGTCACGTCGAAAGCCACAACTTCACAATCGACCCGGAGTCTATCTCCAAGCTGCCGCCCACCGACCCCCTGTTTGTGGCAGAGACCAGTCCGGCGCTCAGGGTCAACTTCGAAAAACCCGATCTGATGCGAAAGCTCGGCGTGTTCGTTGAGAACGTGGACGGGTTTGACGACCTGGCACACAAGTTCGTGCTCCGCTCGGCCCAGAACGTGCAGGCACTGCTTAATTCGACCACCCGCCCGGACCCCAGCTTTGGATTGGATTTCAGCAGCAATGGCCTCAATGCCGATCCGCCGGAACGCCTCGGATGGGGCAACGACGGCGCACCGCTTCGTGAGTTCGCCGGCGTGGCCATTGTGCAACATGCGACCAAAACCCTGAACCGGCGGCCGGGGATCGACTTCCGAGTGCCGACGGATGAGGAATTGGACGCACTGGCCGCTTATCAACTCGCACTGGGGCGCCAGGAGAACTTCGACCTGCCGGCGCTCGTGTTGACGAGTAATATCGCAACCAAAGGTAAGACGTTGTACCTCGATACGGGCACCCTTGGCGAACCCGGCCACAAGAACTGCAATGCATGCCATTTCAATGGCGGCGGTGCAGCCGCATTCTCATTCAATCCGACGAAGCCGGGTTTTCCGCGTTTGGATGGCAGTCCGTCAGGCTTCAACATTGGCTCGCCCACAAACGCGAACGAGACACCAGTTGCGCTGACTCTGGGCTTGCCGCGCGACGGCGGATTCGGCGTGCTCCCGATGCCGGCCGGCGGATTCGGTAACTTCCGCGTGGTTGGCAGTGCCAGGATCCCGTTCGAAGAGTTCAACACGCCGCCCGTGGTCGAGTCCGCTGACGCGGCGCCCTTCTTCCATAACCACACTGTAAAGGACCTGGAGTCAGCCGTTGCTTTCTACGGAACTGACGCATTTCAGAAGGGACGGTTCAGCATCGGCAACCCCGCGAACAACGCTATACCTATCCAGATCAGTGCAGACCCGAACGATCCGGAAGTTCAGGCCATCGCCGCATTCCTTCGAGTTCTGAATGCGCTGGAGAATATCCGCTCATCTATTAATGTCGCGGAGAGGGGACGAACGATGAAGAAGGACGAAGACGCGAGCGATCTTGCGGGGCTGGCGCTTGCCGAAACCGGCGACGCCATCAAAGTCCTATCCGAGGGAGCGCTGGCGGCAAATGCCGAAGCCGGTATTCTGTCCGCCCGGGCAAACCTGGTCTTGGCCAGGATGTTGTTGCAAACCGCGCAGCACACAAGACATCCGGCAATCGACGATGTGTTCCAGTTGGCCAGGGGCAAGCTGCGGGCGGCGCGGTCGGATTTAGCTGTCCCGAGCACTCTTCCGGCTTCATACCGCAATTGAGCGTTTGCCGGAGTCGAATCTGGCCGAACGCGCCGAAGCTGGCCGGAATAGATTGAGTTCAGAGCGTTGGCGCCGGTTGTACAACCGTGAGCAACGGAGTTCTGACTTCCGGATTGCCATGGATTACGCAACAATGGCGTTTGCCGGCTTGGACGAGACTGTCACTCGCCACCAAATGCCGCCGAACAGGCGATGGCACCAGTTGTCGGTTGGTTCTCCGAGCGCTTTCGCGCGAATCTCAGCACTGGGAGAAGATCTTTCATGGGACGTAACGACTCTAAAGTCCAGACCAGGATCGCATTCGTCATCCTGCCTCTCTTCATGGCGGGTGTATCTCGAGCCGACCCAATAGAAACGTATCTTGCACTCGGTGATTCCATCGCATTTGGCGTGACGAATGTGTTTCCGGTCTCGTTTGGCGACCAGGGCTACGTCAGCCTGTACGCGGATTTCCTGGCGACGCAGGCGAATGGCATGCGCCCGCATGTTGTCAACCTGGCGATTCCCGGTGAAACCAGTACGAGTTTCTTTACGGCCGTTTCCCCTCCCGGACTCCCTCCGCACGATCTCCTTGCGTCGGTTAACCTGAACTACAACGGCACTGGCTTCTTGAGTCAGGATGGGCTGCTTTTGAATACGCTCGCGGCCGAAGCGACCGCCGGGCGGGCCATCACAAACGTCAGTTTTGCGATTGGCGACAATGACCTGCTCGCCTTCGAGGCCTTACACCCGGATTTTTTCAGTCTGCCACCGGCTCAACAGCAGCAACTGATCTCAGCTTTCTTCGGGGTGCTCAGCGACAATTACGTGTTGGTTTTGAGTCAGGTGCGGTCCGCACTGCCCGATGCCCGGATATTGTTGCTCAATTACTACAACCCGCTTGGCGGCTTGGCCCCTGACGATCCTTTCAACATCGCGAACATGATGTTCGATCAGGGGCATACCAGCCTCATCACCGGTCTTGCCGGCCCATTCCATGCATCCGTGGTCGATATCAATACGGCGTTTCGCGGACACGAGAACGAGCTGACCTATATCGCATCCGGAGATGGGCATCCCACGCCGCAAGGTTATGCGGTAATCGCGCAGCAAATGGCCTCGGCTACGGTACCTGAGCCGGCGTCAGTTACGCTGGTGGCTGCTGGTGTCGGCCTGCTTGCCATACTGTCGGGTCGAAAACGGATTCCGGCAATTGCGGGAAAGGTTCGGCGGCGAGACTGTTGAGAGCGACGAAATCGCTGGTTTGATTTGGCATCATGCCGAATCCTTCGAGAGCATCGCGGAATCTACATCGGTATCGGAGCGCTGGGCAAGAAAGGAAGCAGGCCTTTGCGGCCACAGAAAGGGTATCCCCAGTTTATTAGTTAACGCCGGCAGCGTATCCGATGAAGCGAAACTACCCGAACGGGCCTCGGATTAGGCTCCCGCTCATCCTCATAGGGCAGATGATGCCGAAGAGGTTCCCGTTCGATCCGTTGGCCTTCGGTCTTGAGATCGCACGGCAATTCGGCGACATCGCCCATTACAAGCTGGGGCCTCTTCACGTCTACCAACTGAACCACCCCGAATTGTTGCGGCAGATTTTGGTCGAGCAACCCGAGAAATTCCACAAAGCGAGGTTGATCAAGCGCGCATTTGGACCATTCGCCGGTGAGGGATTGGTCACCAGCGACGGCGCATTATGGAAGCAGCAGCGAAAACTCATTCAGCCCGCGTTCCATCATCATCAACTCCTGGCATACGCCGATGTGATGGTGGCACACGCCGCCGGTATGATGAATTCCTTCGTTGACGGGGAGATCCGGGACATCGCGGCCGAGATGACCAAGCTGACACTTGGCATCGTGGTGAAATCGCTGTTCGGGGCGGATCTCCCGCGTGAAGCAAGCGAAGTCACCCAGTCGATGCTTGCGATCCTCGATGCCGCCAACCAGCGCCTGAGTTCGGTCCTGCGGATTCCGTCGTGGATCCCAACGAGACGAAATCTGCGCGAGAGGCGTGCCTTGGCCGAACTGGATGCGATGCTTCAGAAGCTGATACGGGCCCGCCGCGCCTCAGGTAAAAGCCCTGGCGATCTGCTATCCGTCCTTCTTGCCGCGGTGGATGAAGGCAGTGGCGCCCGCATGTCTGACCAGCAACTGCGCGATGAGATGATGACGCTGTTTCTGGCAGGCCACGAGACGACGGCAATTGCGCTGACATGGACGTTCTATCTTCTATCGCGTCATCCGGACGTGCAAGCGAAATTATTCGATGAGCTACACCGTGCTCTGGCTGGGCGTGTGCCATCGGTGAGCGATCTCCCGAATCTACCTTATACCGAGATGGTGATTAGGGAGGCCCTTCGGCTATATCCGCCAGCCCCAGGACTCGCACGAGAGCCGATCGAGGATGTGACGATCGGCGGTTACCGCGTTCCCAAAGGCAGTCTCCTGAGCGCCAACACGTATGCAATTCATCGCGACGGTCGTTTCTTTCCGGATCCGGAGCGGTACGATCCAGACAGGTTCGCCGCGGGCTGGGAAGAGCGCATTCCCCGTTATGCTTATTTGCCGTTTGGCGCTGGCCCGCGCGCGTGCATCGGCAGCGGATTCGCGATGATGGAGGCGCGGCTGATTCTGGCGACCGTGGCGCAGTCTTACAAGCTATCGTTAGTGCCTGGTGAGACGGTGAAGCCGATTCAGCTCGTGACGCTCAGGCCGAGTGGTCCCGTCAGGATGCGCGTGGAACGACGCGTCCTTAATTGACTGAGAGCCTACGTCATATACTCACCTCAACCGCTCGCGTGTGCAAGGTGCCAATCCCGTCGGCTTGTTGTGCCTCAGGACGAGGCACTGCAAACAGATGCCAGAGGCGCCCGCCCTCGGCCGCCGATTGACCAACTAGCCCATGCGACACACAGCGCAATTGCAGATTACTCTACATCCAGCGCGGCACGCTATTGGCATAGGCGCGGTATTGCTCCCCAAATCGCGCCTCCAGATCACGCTCTTCGCGGCGGACTATCGCGCCGACAAGAAACTTCGAGAACACGATCATCCCCGTCACCACGCCCGATACCCACGCGCTTCCGTAGAATGCGGCCCACCCGAGCCACATTAGACCCTCGGCAATGTATAGAGGGTTCCTACTGAATCGATATGGCCCCGATGTCAATAAGTAGTCCGGCGTTCTACGAAACTCAAAGCGGCGGGGCCAGGAAGACATGTGAGCAGCCAAAGAATAGGCCGCAAGCGAAGTGCCCGTGGCAAGCGGGAGTAAACCGATCAGGTTCCAGAATCCGGGCCTCTGGGCTTGCCAGCCATGATGTACAGAAAGTCGTGAGAGCAGCCAGGGTGCAACCACATGAGCCGCAGGAAACCCTATCAAAAGCAAGATGGCCCCGAACCATCGCGGAAACCGCCGTTTCTGCAAGGAATCACTCGCTGGCTTGTGCATATTCTCCGAACGTTCCTCAAGGAAGCCGGATTTCGGCTTGTGGTCCGGAACGAGCACTGAGGACTACATGCCGGATCGCATCGACGACCGCAGAGGGGGCTTCCAGCGGAATAAGGTGACCGCTCTCAAGGTCGATCTTCTGTCCTCGCGATGATAGTCCCGCCAGTCTCGTCAGCCGCTCATCTTCGCGCCGTGCCGCCTGCTTTTCCTGTTCATCAGCAGCAGACGAATAAACCCATCTCTCGGAAAGGACAACCAAGGGCATATTTCCAAAACCGCGCCTGCAAGCTGCGACCTCCTCGCTCTCTTCGTCCGGGGCCTGGCGTCCACTTTCAATAGCGAAGGATTGAACATGTCTGGTCTGATGGAGGAATGCGATCTCGCACTCGGCAACTTTCGGCGGAAGGTATTGACGAAGAGAGCCAACGTACGTGCGGTATATATCGGGTAAGTACCTTTCGGGCGTAATACGTATCAAACCTAAGCGCGTGGACCAGGTATACATCTTGAAATAGGCCCTACTACGCACGCGCATTTCGGCGGCGATTCGCTGTACCTCTTCATCCGGGTAAGAAGTTGCGGTGAGCACCATTCCCTTGACTTCATCCGGAAACCGATAGGCAAACCTAAGAACGAGACCGCTGCCGTAAGAGTGTCCGACGATCGCATAAGGACCAGAAACTTCTCCCTTTCGCAGCAGTGTGTGCAACACTTCGACCGGGTCCGATGGGGGGCCGCTCTCACTCCACCCCAGGCCGGTCCGATCATAGGAACAGACTCGGGTGGATCTTGCTACGTTGGGCTGAACCAGCGTCCACTCATTGGAAGTCATTCCGGCGCCGCTTTCGAGCACGACTGTCGGACTGCCCTGACCCTCGCAGCGGAGATGCAGTCGATAACCGCCCACATCCACAAGCCGGCCAGGGTGCCGGAAGCGAGCTCGCTCATTTGCGGTCGCCACAGCCCCATAAACTGTCGTGACCACCAGGAGAATTACGACGAACGCGATAAGCCCCAAACCGATCCGGCCCAGTCCTATTGCGCGTTTAGGCATCTAGCGTGGCTCCGCTATACACAATCTTCCAGCCAACTATGGTCACACATTTGCAGGCGATCGCTAGCTGTTCCCGCTGTCAGCGTTTCCCGAGGGTTTTCGATGGATAACCGCGGATCTGCGAAAACCGCAAAAGTAGCCTGCCGAAATCTTGGATGCCGAGCGATGGCAGAACCTGCGCCGGAGGGATAGAGCACGTCCGGGAGCGCTTCAGACGGTTTCTTCGCATCGGTTCCATAAGGATAAAAAGCACCAGAATTTTCTATGGCCTAGAAGTACCTCGCGAGAGTCAGCACGGCCGTGTTCGCCAGGGTCCCGTTGATCGAGATGTGGGCCTCCACATAGGGTGGTTCCCAAAAGTCGTCGTCGGGACCGGGCAGCAGAATGTTGATCTGGTCCAGTCCTGGCGTACCTTGCGGGCCTGCATACTCAACCTTGATAGCCTTGCCTGATATCCAACACTGGACGTTGGCAGTTGTCGCGCCTTGGAAGCCGGTCCCGTAGAACGAGACATACGAGGCCTGGGTGGAGGGCGAAACCGCATGGAAATTGCAGGCGCCTGCGGCCGTGCAGTCGAAGACCGGTAACGATGACTGCCGTCCTTGTTGGTCAATGATCGTGTTGATCGCCGCCGGCATTGCCCAGGAAGGATCCGCCATAAACAGGGTAGGGGCGACGGACGCAACGTGCATGGACCCTGTCTGGACCACCGCGCCGTCGCGCGTGACCACGATCAGAGCATCCGTCAAGTTTGAAGGCCTGGTTTCCGGCGGGACTTGAAAGTTGATCTGTCCTTCCGAAACGTAGAGCAAATTCGCGAGTCCTTTGGACTGCCCATCGTCAATCTGGACAGTCACCCCACTGAGCGCGCTTGGCCACGGGGAAGTCGCCGATTGCGCAGGCACGCCGAGCGGAAGGTACAGCGTCGCGAGCGAGCCGGGTGCGACGACCGCTGTTCCGTCCCCGGCGGAAACTGCGCGCAACGCCCCTTGCGTGCCAGCTTTCGCCAATAACAAAGAGAGGCTGTTGGATCGCCAGTTCGACACCAGCAGATCAACGCGTCCGTCGCCCTCGAAATCCGCCGCTATGCCTGCTCCTGGCCCCCATCCCACCGCAAGCTCCACCGGAGCCGAGAAGATCCCATCGCCCCGCCCAAGGAAAATGCGCAGTCTGTTGGTCACCGGCTGATCGGGAGCGTTTTCCACGGTCGCGAGATCGATGCGGCCGTCGCCATCGAGGTCGGTCAAGGCGAAGGCGGTCTCAGCAACGGGCGTGCTCGCGCCAGCCACTGGGGCGTAAGGAATAGGAGGTTGAAACGTGCCGTCGCCGAGGCCGAAGAGTACGTGAGATCGGGACACCAGATCCAAAATTCCATCGCCGTTCAGATCGGCGGCCAGCGGCGTGCCTGTGAAGATTCCCTCCGGCAGAGTGATGGCAGCGAGCGCTCTGAAACTGCCGGCGCCGTCACCCAGAAAGACCGCAATCGCATTCCCGAAGCTGACGGCCAGGTCCGGCTTTCCGTCATGGTTGAAGTCCGCGGCAAGCGGCTTGTACCCGCCTAAAATCTGGGCTCGGTCCGCGGGACGAAAAGTGCCGTCGCCATTTCCGAGAACGATCAACAACAGGGAGCACGCCGGACCGCCGTTCCCGCAAGCTCCCGTCTGCACTACCGCGAGGTCGGGCAGGCCATCGCCATTGAAATCGGCGGCTTCGGCTACAAACCAAGTTGGCGACATGGGGCGGGGCGGCTCGAATGTGCCGTCGCCACGGCCTAAAGCGATCTGGCCAGCTGCGGCAAGATCGAGTTTTCCATCGTGATTGAAATCTGCAATCGCGGCCGGGGCTGGCTGCAAAATGCCCGTGGAAATCGCCGGTCCGAAAGTGCCGTGGCCCAGATTGAGCATGACCGCAAGCCCGCCTGCCATGCCGACGACCAAATCTGGCCGTCCATCGCCATTGAAGTCGCCGACGGCGATGCTCCCTCCGACGGCCAAGGCTTGGGTGAGTTGGAGATCCTGGCGAAGTAGCGCGAGACCTGCCCCATGCAATCCCGCCGCAACCATACAGCCTGCGATCCATGTCCGCATCGTTTTCGCTCCCTGACCGGCGATAGTCCGCTCAGTTCTGAAAGGAAGCGGGAAGGGTGGTCTTGTCGGCCAGATCCGACCGCGCGGCCCGCAGCCTGCTCGTCGCCTGTTGAAGCACATTGTCGATCGCAGCACGTGGCACGTATTGAGCAACCTGCAACAACACGCCCGCAGCCAACGCGTTTGCCCGCGCCGACAAAATGGCCGGTTCGACGTTCTTCCCCAGCCCGCCTTCGGATAAGACCTTGATCGCGTCGGCGGCTTCGGAGTACGCGAGCCGCGCAAGATCGTGCGCGTCAGCCTCGCTAGCCATCGTTCGTCCTCGCTCCGCGACATTGATGGACGACCGGATGTTTTCCAGCGCGTTCAGGACTCGAAGAAATGCGCCGATCGCCTGGACCTCCGGGTCATTCGGGTCCGCACTGATTTGGATCGGTATTGCGTTGGGATTGCCAATGCTTTTCGGACTTTGAAACTCCGGCCTGCCATAAAAAGCAATCGCGGATTCGAGATCCTTTACTGTGTGGTTGTGGAAGAACGGAGCCGTGTCAGCAGACTCGACCAGTGGGGGCGTGTTGAATTCCTCAAATGGAACGAGCACGCCACAGATCGCAACAGGACAGAAATTTCCAAACGCGCCATTTGGCAGCGGGAGTACTCCAAACCCGCCGTCGCGCGGAAGACCAAGTTCTAGTGCGAGCGGCAAATCGTTGACGTTTGTCGGGGCACCCATATTGAACCCGAGTGGAGTGCTGTCGAGTCTCGGAAATCCGGGTGATTGCGAGTTGAATGACACCGCGGATGTGCCGCCGGCATTGAAATGACAAGCATTGCAATTCTTATGGCCCGCCTCTCCAATGCTGCCGGTGTCCTGATAAAGTATTTGGCCTTTCGTCGCGACTTTACTCTTCAACTGAAGCGTCGGTAGATTGAAATCCTCCTGGCGTCCCAGAGCGAGCTGATATGCCGCCAGTGCATCCAATTCCTGGTCGGTGGGCACGCGAAAGTCCACGCCCGCTCTTCGGTTCAGCGTTCGGGTGGCGTGCTGCCCAATAGCTACGCTGGCGAACTCACGTAGCGGCGCGCCATCGTTGCCCCAGCCCAGGCGTTCCGGCGGATCGGCGTTAAGGCCATTGCTGCTGAAATCCATGCCCAAGCTGGGATCCGGGCGAACGGTCGAGTTGGCCAGGGCCTGCACGTTTTGCGCCGAGCGGAGGGTGAATTTGTTTGCCAGGTCGTCATAGCCATCAGCGTTTTCGACGAACACGCCCAACTTTCGCATCAGGGCGGGCTTCTCGAAATTGACTGCCAGGGCGGGATTACTCTCGGCCACGAACAACGGGTCGCTGGGCGGTAACGTGGCGATAAACTCCGGATCGATGGTGAAGTTGTGACTCTCGACGTGACATGTACCGCATCGGCGCCCATTCCCATTGAACTGCTCATTGACGAATAGCTGGCGGCCTTCAGCGATGAGCTTCGCGAAATGCGCTGCTCGTGTGGCCGGGTCCGAGGGATCGAAGCCGAGCACAGCTCCGGGATCATCGACGAACCGGACCTGCCTCCGCATAAGTCGGTCGAATATCGTCTCGGAGCCGGTGAGGACGAAGGCGGTCAGCGGGCTCTGGTCAGACCTTACGACGAATGCACGGTCTGGAAGGAAGGCTGCGAAGCTGCCGGCGCCCAGCGTAATGGAAAGCGATTGTGTGTTTCCTTGTGCCTGGTAGGCGCCGATCCTTAGTAGTTTGTCCTGCGGCTCGGCCAACGTGGTGTGCCCGGGTGCCGGCCGGTTCTCGATCAGCCACAGGGTGAACGCGCCGTTTGCCGGCAGTCCTCGCACCTTCGACGTGACTGAGCCGGTCGACAGGTCGATTGTGACCTGCCCTTTGGCATTCATGGCCTCGTTGGTGATGCCTCGGAGGGCGACGAGAGACATGGTGAGGACGTGGTTTCCGCCGGCGGGTACGCCCCGTAGAAACCTATCGAAAGCATCGATGAGGGCAACTGGGTCGGCCATTCCCGTGTTCGGCGGATTGCTTACCGGTCCTGCCCCGGAGAGCGATACCGCGAACGCAAGAGGTACCAGAACTGTTCTACTCGTTGAAGTCATGGGAGCATCCTCCAATCGCGATTTCTCACACCAGGAGTTTGCGCCTCTCGATCGAGTTTCAGGAGTCAGAGAGACGTTTTTGGGCGGTTGTACAACCCCGCCAACATCTCTGATATAAAAGGGGAATGCCCGTCGCAGACGGTTCCGCTGTCCGGGCACAGCTCGGCAAAATCCTCGCCAGTCCGGTCTTTGTAAACTCGCCGCGGATGAGCCGGTTCCTTCGATTCGTGGTGGAGACGACG
>DATJVZ010000232.1:0-10184 GCA_035501575.1 Terriglobales bacterium
GACCAGCTTCATCTGGCCACCGCCCACGAGCTTTTTGTACTTCACCAGCGCCAAGTCAGGCTCAATCCCGGTGGTATCGCAGTCCATCATGAACCCAATGGTGCCAGTGGGCGCGAGCACGGTCACCTGGGCATTGCGATAGCCGTTCTGCTCGCCCGAAGCCACGCACTCCTTCCACACTTCTTGGTTGGTGAACCAGAGGCTCGGTGGCACGTCGCATCCGGTGACCTCCTCCAACGCCTTGCGGTGCATCCCGATGACCTCCAAGAACGCGTCGCGGTTTTCGCTGAAGCCCGCGAACGGCCCCACCACCTCGGCGATTCGCGAAGACATAAGGTGCGCTTCTCCCTGCATCAGGGCGGTGATCGCTGCGGCGTAGCTGCGGCCCCCATCTGAATCGTAAGGGAGGCCCCTCGCCATCAGCAGCGCGCCCAGATTGGCATAGCCAAGACCCAGCGGGCGGAAATCGTGGGAATTCTGAGCGATTTTCGCGGTTGGGTAGCTAGCGTTATCGACGAGTATTTCCTGCGCCGTGATCATCACATCGACGGCCTGACAGAAGGCGTCCGTATCGAATCTCCCATCCGGCAGAAGAAATTTCATGAGATTCAGCGAGGCCAGGTTGCAGGCGGAATCATCGAGGAACATGTACTCGCTGCAAGGGTTTGAAGCGTTGATTCTGCCTGTCGCCTTGCAGGTATGCCAATTGTTGATGGTCGTGTCGAACTGGATCCCCGGGTCGCCACACTGCCAGGCAGCTTCCGCAATCTTGCGCATCAGGTCCCTCGCCCGGTAGGTATTTGCAGGTTCACCTGAAGTGACTATGCGCGTGGTCCATTCCTGGCCCTCCGCCACAGCCCTCATGAAATCATCGGTTACCCGCACGCTGTTGTTGGCGTTTTGGAAAAAGATCGAAGAGTACGCCTCGCCGTCGAGCGAGGAATCGTAGCCGGCGTCAATCAGTGCCTTGGCCTTGCGCTCCTCCTTGGCCTTGCACTCAATGAAATCTTCGATGTCAGGGTGGTCGATATTGAGGATCACCATTTTTGCCGCGCGGCGTGTCTTGCCGCCCGACTTGATCACGCCAGCAAAGGCGTCAAATCCCTTCATAAAGGACAGAGGACCCGAAGCCATACCCCCACCCGAGAGCCCTTCCAGAGAGGATCGAAGAGGCGAGAGGTTCGTGCCGGTGCCCGAACCATACTTGAAGAGCATCCCCTCGGTCTTCGCCAAGTCGAGGATGCTGGGGAGGTTATCTTGGACGGAGTTGATAAAGCAGGCGGAGCACTGCGGGTGACGGTAGGCCTCGGTCTCCTGTTCCACGCTGCCCGTGGCTCGATCCCAGTACCAGCCTCCACCCTCAGAATGACGGCCGTCCTGGCGCCACAGACCGCAATTGAACCAAACGGGCGAGTTAAAAGCCGCCTTCTGGCGAACCAGAAGGTGCGTCAGTTCATCCTGAAAACACTCGGCGTCTTCCTGGGTGCGAAAATAGCCGCCTTCCACGCCCCAACGGGTGATCGTATCCGTAACACGGCTGATAAGCTGGCGGACGCTCGACTCCCGCTCCACGGTGCCCAATCTCCCGTGGAAATATTTCGAGGCCACAATATTCGTGGCCGTCATCGACCACTCTTTGGGCACCTCCACATACGGCTGTTCGAAAATCAGCTGGCCCTTTTCGTTCTGGATGGAGGCGGTGCGCAGCTCCCACTCAAGCTCATCAAAGGGATGCTGGCCTGCCTTCGTGAAGAAGCGCCTGAACTTCAAGCCCTGCCGAGAGGGCGTAACTGGCGACTCCGAGGCACGGCCATTGATGACCGCACTTTCAGTCTTTGTTTCTGACATCTCAACCTCCAGAAAACCATTCCTTAATGCTGACGGGCTCGGGCCGCTACACCCCGGCGCACCGCCGCGCTACGGCTGATGTGATTGCCCGCTGTGCGCCAAGCTCTGTTCAGGGAAAGTTCCGCTCTCTGAACTCTGTGCACCGAGACCCACTGATTTCGGCGCTAGCAAGTAATGACCGTGGGTGCACCCGATGCAAACAGTTCCCCTGGTCACGGCTTCCACCACGACTCGAAATGGTTCAGGGATCTCCCTAGGCTCACCCCCGCGAGAGTAGAAAACTGGCGGGCGAGAGCTATTGATGCCTTGACCTCTTTTGCCCGGGTCGATTTCCAGATACCCATGGACTCCCCGAAACAAGGGACTTGATTCGAGAGTGGGCCTTTTCCCCACCTCAGCGGAACCAAGCCAGTGTTTCGTGATGAGCAGTTCGCACGTGCGGCCCGCCCGGAACATTTCGACCCGCACCAGGACCGGCGATACGACCACGGCGTGAAGACCGTTCACTCCAATTGCATCAATAGGGTGCAGATAAGCGAGCGGCTCCCCTTTCTCGCCTGCGAAGGATACGTAGCGTCCAATCTCCTCGACCGCGCCACCGGATTCCACACCGCGGATTACGTACCGCCGCGCCAAATGCTGGTGTTCGAGGCTCACGTCAGGCTTGGCGAAAATGCCGACCTGCGCCAAACGGCGGACCGCCCGGTGCGGTAGGCTAAGCCCGCGACGAAGCGCCCCCCCTGGATCTACTGGCATGAATGTCCTCCACTATTAGGATTTCTGTTGAAATCGAATCGGGCAGCCCAATGCCTCGCGAATCATCTCTTTCGTACAACCCGCCCAACACTTGTAGAACCTTGGGTCGTCGATTCGAATCGCCAGGTTGTCCCCGCCACGGTCATGACCATTGGCCGCGCATGAGGGGCAGCGAGTAATGTAATTTCGCCCCACCTTGCGGGATTTCCCCACGTGCTCAAGGATCTTGAATTCGTTCGGTACTGGGTCTGCACGCCGCGGTGCAGATTCAGGAGGACGCGGCTTGCTTTGAAACTCCGCCGGCATAGCTTTCCCGGCGATGAAGCGTGTCATCTCTTCTTCCGTGACCTTGCGGAGCCGCCTCAAATACGACATCTGCAGTTCCAGGCCATAATCAGCTCCGTAGAACCAATACCGGCGGCACGCTCCACGGTGAATGCCCAGTGGTCCGCGGATCGCGTTTCCGAACTCACCGGGCCCAAGCTCATCGTGCTTCGGGAAAACTTCGATTCCGTCGGCCAGCCCATTTCCCTTGACCGGCACGCCGAGCGTTAATGCCAAGTTGTAGATATAAACGCGGCAATCTCGCGCCCGCAGCGGCGTCTCGAGGAAGATCCAAAGGTGCCCCCCACGGCTACTCATTTCGAGCGCGGGTTGGACCTTATCTTTGCTCAGGTAGTACTGAAGCTTGATCAAGTCCTCCATGGCGCCCTGGTAGTCGGCGTCGATCGCGAGCCACTTGCACCGCTGGGTCTCCGGGTTGATCGCGTAAAGGCCCGCGGTGATTTCTCCTTCGAGATGACGCCGGATGGTGTCTGCCGTGAGGCTGAGGCCCTCGCCGGTTTTCTTGTCCGTGGGACGGTAGTAGTAGTGCCGGTCACTTCCCGGGTGGGGACGGTCGGACTGTAGGGTGTATGCCCGCCGGTTCACGAAGAGACGGAGGTATTCCGCCGCAACGTCGGCCGGCACGTCTAGCCGAAGCCGCTGCATTTTCTCCTCCGTCAATCCTGGTGGGCGCCATAGTTCCATATAGACTGGTGATAAAACGAGAAATATTTTCAGTCAAATGGACCGATGTGCTCTTTGGCATGGTAATGTTGTCAATGACTTACAGAAGGGCGTAATTCGTCGGCTTTCTTTGGCTGGTCGCAGAGCACGGCGCTTCAGGCGGGGAGACTTTTGACGACCGAGGGTGCCTGTCCCGGCGTCACCAGCCATTGGACGGGTGAGGTAAGCAGCGCGGGGGATTCCGCGAGCTGGAAGAAATGGCATTGCTCGATCAAAAGATCGAACTCTGATGGACTGTACCCGCCGTAGTTCTGATCGTCGAAATCGATCCAAAACCAGGCACAGTGTTTCCGGTCGTAAACATAAACCGCTCCGCAGTCGGGGCAGTCAGAGTGACCCACAAAGATCACGAGGGCCGTTGGAAACTGGAACCACCGAAGGATTTGCGGATAGTCTGCGAACTCCAACAGCCTGTCGACTGCTTGGCAGGCTGTTTCAATTTTAGTTAACGACAGAATTTTCCTGACCCTTAATTCTCCAAACACTTTTCCTCCTCTTATTGGCTTATGTTCTAACCGGCAATATTGCCGGTTTTAATGTGGTCTAAATAATTGAGATTCCATGCGAACCGCCATCGGCGCTGCTGAAATGGTCGACGGGAGCCGTTCCCGGAAAACTTCAGAGTAGTGCGTTAGAACCGGTCGGAACCTTCTTCGTCGATAAGTACGCCAAACGGTGCAGCCCTTATCTTCGCTGAATCGAATTCCTGTCCTAAACTCGCATGTACAGCCGACATACAAAGTCCTGGGGACTCTGGGTACACAAAATTTATGAGCGGAACCAGAGATTGCAGGTAAACTGTGGTGGATTTGCCATGACTGAGGAAGTCAGCTCTATGGCTCAATCGAATAGTCACGAGGCTGAAAGCTCGCCAAAAGATCGGATCCTCCGTCTGTTTAAGTTCCTCTATGAAGTCAACCGTCTCCGCAACCGACCGGAGCGGACCTTGGACGAGCAGGTATCCTCCATTCCGTTGACCCACCTACCAGAACACCCGTCGATACAGATGCTTCGGCCTGTCGCGACGGAAGGTGAGCCGCCCGGCGGATTCGAATTGAAGGTCGCTCGGGCAACCACAACGCGTTGTCCTGATCCTCCCGCTGTTTTGGGCGATTGGTTGATCTCCGGTTGGGATGACCCGACAAAGGAACCATCGTTTTCTGAAAGCCTTAACCGAAAAAATGAAAAGGGCGAATCCGTCACAATTAGCTTCGCCGCCGACCCGCAGCGCACAGGCGCTTGGGCGCAATGGACGTCCACCCGGAAAGCGTGGGCCGAACCGGAGTGCCGGGCGCGCAACGCGCTGGGCTTTTTCGAGAAACTCTACGGACTTTACGCTCTCTTGCAAAAAGACGGCGAACAACTTGAACTTATAGTGGCCGATGGCATTCTTAACTGGCGGGTTCGGTCGGTCATGGAGCTCGTCGAAGTTCGTCTTCATCACCCGCTACTACTCAAACGCGTAGAACTGACATTCGATGCCTCGAAGCCCGAGTTTAGGGTGACGGACGCCGAGCGAGATAGCGAGCTATACACATCGCTACTCATCGACCTCGACGGTCTCAACGCAGCGGGCATCGATGCACGGCAACGCGAGTTGTCCAGCGCTAAGTACCATCCGATGGGATTTGCTGACACTCAGGCATTCCTAAAGGCACTTGTGCAGACGATATCGCCAACAACCGGGCAGTACTTCGAAGACAGTCGAGGTGGTTACGAGCCGCACCCTCGCCTTTGGCGTGAACCCATGCTGTTGGTTCGGAGGCGGGTTCAGGGTGTCACAAACGCAATTTTGCGCATTATTGATGACATTAAACGCAAGGAAGTGTTTCCTCCAGCGTTCGGCCAGATCGTTGGTATGGCGACTGAATGGAAAACTGCTGCCGAATCTGAGGCGACGGACGATGGAAGAAATTCCCTGGGAGGATCTGCGGCTTTTCAGCCGACGAGCATCGTTGACGACGAAATTCTCCTCGCAAAAGAGGCCAACGAGGAGCAAATGCAAATTATCCGGCGCCTTTCAGCGTCCGGTAGCGTACTAGTCCAAGGACCCCCCGGAACAGGCAAGACACACACCATCGGCAATATTATTGGCCACCTCTTAGCCCAGGGTAAGACCGTATTGGTGACCAGCCATACGCCGAAGGCACTGCGCGTTTTGCGAGATCAGATTCCCCATGAGCTGAAGCCACTATGTGTCTCTGCCGTGGGCGGGGATCGCGAGTCACGTCGTCAACTAGAAGCGGCTATAACGGAGATCAACGCAAGATTAGCTCGCAAGCCAATAGAAACACTGCGGCTTGAAATTGAGCAGCGCCTAAAGGAGCGACGCAGGCTTCTTGAGGAAAATAGGCTCCTTACAACCAAACTGCGAGAGGCTTTGGAAAGCGAATATCGGGAGATCGCGACTCGGGACAGTCTCGTGACGCCGACTGATGCCGCCAGGTATGTTAGGAAGCATACGTCCGTGAATTCCTGGATACCCGGTCCCCTGGCAGAGCGAGTTTCACCACCCCTGTCTGTGGAAGAACTTTCAACTCTTTATTCTACGAACGCGGATTTTAGCGCCAGCGAGGAGCACGACGCGTCCTACAGATTGCCACCCGTTGATGGCTTAATGCCTGTCGAGGACTTCCAGTGCCTGATCGCAGATATCGGTAATTTAGTGAGTTCCGACACAGCGTTCAAATCTGAGCTTTGGCGAGGTGGAGCCGGAAGTTGCGAGGATCTGAGTCGCTTGCTGGAAGAGTTGGCTCGGGAATTCTCCCCGGATTACCGCAGACTGACATGGCGCCCACACGCGATTGTCGCGGGAATCCGGGGAGGAACTCAGCGACAGGTTTGGCAGGCGCTGATAACTAAGATTCTGAAGGCGAGCGAATTATCGGGCCAGTACTCATTGATGTTGCACCACCGAGCAAAATTATCAACGGAAATCCCAACAATTAAACAGTGTGAAATCTTCGAGGAAATCCTGGCGTACCTCGGTAGAGGCAAGAAGTTGGGTCTGGTTCAGCTGGTCATTCGAGCGGAATGGCGCCAGGCAATCAAGACCTCCACGGTAGCGGCTGGTAGGCCGGAGCGGAAGGAACATTTCCAGGCACTACGACTACTGGCGAATCTGGAGACACTCCGGCTAGAGATCCAAGACCTTTGGGACAACCTTGTTGCCCGAAACGGCGGCAAACGATTCGACGAATTAGGGCCGGAGCCCGAGCAATCAGCGCGCCCGATGCTTGAGGAGATCCGGCGCTGTCTCGACTGGCATCGGACCGTCTGGCTGCCCATCGTCGAGAGAATTAAAGCCTGCGGACTCGATTACGAAAAGGCTCTGGCGTCCACACCCCGTGAAGCAGGCCCAGTTGCCGAATATGAAGGCGCCGAGAAGGCGGCAGTTCAAGTCCTTCCGCCTATTCTTGAAGCTCAAGTGCGCCGAATCCGTCTGAAAGAATGTGAGGCAGAACTCGCGAGACAAATCGATGTATTGATGCACTACGAGCAGTGTGGGTGCGACTCTCACCTCCTTGAAGCAATACGCCAGAAGGATGTACAAGCCTACCGCCGGGCATATGATTACAACCGACGCCTCCATGAGATTTCACCAAAGGTAATCTGTCGCCAGCAACTTCTCAAGAAACTGGCGGAAGCGGCGGCCGAATGGGCATCCGCCATCGCTCACCGTCGACCACCGCATGACGGGCCAAGCCCGCCGGGTGACCCCGCAGAAGCGTGGAAATGGCGGCAGCTCGCCGAGGAGCTGGAGCGGCGACATTTGCTCGACCCGCAGGCGCTACAGGGTGAAATCGAGAAAACTCGCAAGCTCCTCCGCGAGGTGACCCTCTCGCTGATCGAGCTTCGGGCTTGGGTCAGTCAATTGGAACGAGTCCGGAATAATCATTCCGTCCGACAGGCGCTCGTTGGTTGGTTAGACACCATCAAGAAGCTCAAATCAACACAGAAGAAAGATCTTGTGTGGAGGCTCCAGGCTGAAGCGCGCAATCTAATGAAGCTTTCTGCCAAGGCCGTTCCCGTATGGATTATGCCGCTTTCAGTCGCAGCCGAGAATTTTGATCCCGTCGCGACGCGCTTTGACGTGGTCATAATTGATGAGGCTAGTCAAGCAGATCTGAACGCCTTGGTAGCCATATACCAAGCAGACAAGGTGATCATTGTTGGCGATCACGAACAAGTCACGCCAGAGGCGGTCGGCAAGGACCAGACTCTGGTCCATAATCTAATTGACACTCACATCCGTGACATTCCCAACTCAAGGCTCTTTGACAACAGATTCTCGATCTATGACATAGGACGACAATCGTTTGGAGATGCCATTTGCCTTCTCGAACATTTCCGCTGCGTCCCGGAGATCATAGCATTTAGTAATAAACTGTCCTACGACGGCAGAATTAAGGCACTCCGCGAATCGAATTCCACTCCGATCAAGCCAGCATGCGTTGCTTATCCGGTGAACGGCGTTGCACAAAACCAAGTCAATCAGAAGGAAGCCGATACGATTGTCGACTTGATCAAAGCAATGTGCCGTCATCCCAGATACTCCGGTAAAACCATAGGCGTCATTTCAATGGTCGGTGAAAGTCAAGCCAATCTCATTGACGCAAGATTGCGCAGGGAGCTAGACCCCATCGAATATGAGCGTCGACGAATTGTTTGTGGCAACTCGGCCCAATTTCAAGGCGACGAGCGAAATGTTATGCTCCTTTCGATGATTGACAGCGGCAAGGAATTTGGACTCGGCCCAATTGCGAAAAAGGGCGAAGGCGCGTGGGAATCCATAAAAAAACGGTATAATGTTGCCGCGAGCCGAGCCCAGGACCAGATGTGGATTATCCATTCCTTAGATCCTAGCCATGATCTGAAGCCAGACGATCTCCGTTTAGAGTTGATCCTGCACGCACAGAATCCGTCATCCACCATCAGGCTCTTCAAGCAAGAAGCGCCTCGAACCGAATCTGAGTTCGAACGCCAGGTGCTTCGCATTCTGGTTAACAAGGGCTTTAAGGTCCGCTGCCAATGGAGCGTAGGGTATTACCGCATTGACATGGTAATCGAGGGTGAGGGTAAGCGCCTCGCACTGGAATGCGACGGTGATCGGTGGCATCCGATCGAAAAACTCGCTGACGACATGGCCAGGCAGGCGGTCCTCGAACGGCTGGGGTGGAAATTCGTTCGAATTAGGGGAAGTGCCTTCTTTCGAAATGAGGAGGAGGCCATGCACCCTGTATTCGAACGTTTGGGAGAACTCGGGATTGCACCCGGTCTGCGTGATGAGGTTTCTATTGAAGATGACTCCCTGACTAAGGAACTCGAAGCAATCGTGGCAGAATTCCACGCCGAGGAGGGAGTGCCTCCCTCTGTCGCATCAGTTGCTGAGACCGTAGAAACTGTATCTGTAGCAACCGAGCAAGAGCGTTTAATAGAAATCGATCAACATCAGCTCTCCTTCCCGATGGCGCAGCATTCGGTTCCGCCAATTCTTCCAGGCAGCAGGGTTTCCCATTTGAGGTTTGGTCGCGGTACGGTGATCGAGCGAGAGGGAGATGGGGATGAGGCGAAATTAACTGTTAGGTTCGACGCCTTCGGCCTCAGAAAACTCGTCGCAGGTCATGCCCGTTTGGTAATCGTTCAGTGAGCAAAGGCGACAAATTGGGTTTCGATAAGGCATTAGGTACCCGTCATTGGTCCAATTCCAACCAGAGGTTGCATCCGAAGCGGTCTTTCTGAAAACGTAGCGTGCCAATGTTCTGAAGCAACTTCTCCACTGTTGTGATTTCGAGTGGAGGAATCTAGTTATCGCCGCACTGCTCGCATGAGACGACGTTGCTTCCTCCGCCTTGCCGGGGCCGGACGGTAATCCAATCGATGCGCGACATTTCCTGCACTCAAAGCGCACTGCCCTGCCAGGATATCGTCCAATCCGACAACCAGCCTTTTTTGAATCGACACAGTCGACCTCCACGGGTCTGCATTGGCCAGGCTCAGTTGCACATTATCGCAAAATTGAGCCCTGAAGACGGAATAAGTGGCCACCGGTAAGACTATTTTCAGTTTGGTTAACCATAGTTGAGAACGTGGCTCATCGACGGCGCAGAGTTCTGGGATTGCCAGCTCCCGAGTTGTCCGCTTAACCGAAAGTTGATTCACGACTCCGAGGATTGCTTTGGCCAGTTCGTGTGGCGCTATGATGTGGGGAGGGGATTTTGGAGGCAAGTGCGAGGCACATTTAGACCCCCAGTTCACAGGTGTTTGTACGACCGAAGAATCAGTCTGTAATTCGGCCGTGGCAATCGTTACTGACTTCGCTGGTAAGGGGCCAGAGTTGCGCGGGCGCTTTCCTCGTATACCTCGATCTGATGGTGCACTTGGCGTCTTAGCTCCAGTGGCTGTGCGATCCGGTAAAACGGCTCGGGAGTTCCGCCGGTTCCGCGCACAACCACGCTTCCGTATCCGAGCATCCTCCCGAGCAGACCCTCTTCCACATGGATACTCTCCAC
>DATJVZ010000233.1:0-54912 GCA_035501575.1 Terriglobales bacterium
GTAGCCGCAGCGCAAAGCGGCGTGTTGCCCGCTTGTTCTCCTGGGTGATTTCCGGCATGAGCCCTCCACGGTGAGTGTAGCATGGCCCTTCGCGGGTTCACTGTCAAGCCCTATACTTACCTATACTTTACCTGGCAGGGTCTCGGCGGCGCGGCGGGGAAAGGCCTTTGAGATAAGCTATCACAGCGAATTAAGTATGGTGTTGGTCCTCGACAACTACGACTCGTTCACCTACAACCTGGTCCAGTACCTGGGCGAACTGGGCGCAGAAGTCGTGGTGCGGCGCAACGATCAGGTCACGGTGGCGGAGATCGAAGCTCTGGCCCCGGAGCGCATTGTGATCTCGCCCGGACCATGCACCCCGCGAGAGGCCGGGGTCAGCGTGGAGTTAGTTCGGCAACTGGCGGCGAAGACTCCGATCCTAGGAGTATGCCTCGGACACCAGGCTATTGGAGCGGCTTTTGGGGGCGACGTTGTACGGGCTACGAAACTCATGCACGGAAAGACCAGTCAGGTGTTTCACGATAACCGGACGATTTTTGCCGGGCTGCCCATGCCGCTGGTCGCGACCCGCTATCACTCGCTGGTGGTGGAGGAGACAACCCTGCCCGGGGATTTGGAGGTCAGCGCCTATACCAGCGATTCTGATGGCAAGCGCGTCATCATGGGTTTGCGACACCGGCAATTTCGGGTGGAAGGCGTGCAGTTTCATCCGGAGAGCGTGTTGACGTTAGGGGGGAGGAAGCTGATTCGCAACTTCCTCCAGATGTGACGGCCTATTTCTTTCGGGCAACCACCTCGGCCTCGATCGACGAGTCGCTACCCCTTGCCATTTCGAGCGCCTGCAACACCGCCTTCGCCTTATTCATCGACTCTTCAAATTCTTCCGCCGGGTCGGAGTCGGCCACGATGCCTGCACCCGCCTGCAAATAGCCGCGTTCACCTTTCATGAGCATGGTACGAATGGCGATGCAGGAATCAAGGTTCCCGGCAAAATCGGCATAGAGCACCGACCCCCCATAGATTCCGCGGCGTACGGGCTCCAATTCTTCGATGATTTGCATGGCCCGCACCTTGGGTGCCCCGGTCAGGGTGCCCGCCGGAAAGCAGGCGGCGAAGGCATCGAGCGCATCCAGATGATCCCGCAATTTGCCTTCGAGGGCAGACACGATGTGCATGACGTGGGAATAGCGTTCGACATACATCAGATCCCGTACTTTGACGGACCCGTACTGGCACACCCGGCCGAGGTCGTTGCGTCCGAGATCAACCAGCATCACATGTTCGGCGCGCTCTTTGTCGTCGGCCAGCATTTCCCTTTCCAGGCGCTGATCTTCCTCCTCATCGCGGCCGCGGCGATGTGTCCCGGCAATCGGCCGATATTCGATCTTGCGCCCATTCACCCGAACCAGCATCTCGGGGGAGGAACCGACAATCTCCTCATCACCGGTCCGGAGAAAATACATGTAGGGCGAGGGGTTTAGGGTGCGCAGCGCACGGTAAATATCAAACGCGGACACTTCGGGCGTAAACTCCAAGCGGTTCGAGAGTACCACCTGAAAAATATCGCCGGCGGCTATGTATTCCTTCGATCGCTCGACGGATCGGATGAACTCCTCGCGGCTGGTTGCCGCGCGAAGTTTCAGGGTTCCCTGGGTCTTGGCCGCGGCCCTTGGCCACTGGGACGGGCGGAGGCCCTCGGCCAGTTTCTTCTCGATAGCGGTAATGTCGGCGACGGCTTGGTCGTAGGCTTTTCGTGGATTCCCGCCGGACACATCGGCGGTGGCAATAATATGGATCTGGTGCAGAAGGTGATCGAATGCCAGGACACGGTCAAAGAACATCAACACACAATCCGGCATAGCCAGATCATCCCTGGCATGTTCCCCGATATTTTCCAGGTGCCGAACCGTATCGTAGGCAAAATAGCCGACGGCTCCGCCGGTAAACGGGGGTAACCCCGGGATGGTGGCCGCCCGATGGCGGCGCAGCAGATCTTTAAGGATTTCCAGGGGGTTACCACGACGCCGGTCGAGCCGGGTACCGTTGAGCAGGGAGATTTCCTGGCCGCGGGCTCGCAGTTCGATGTAGGGTTGGGCCCCTAAGAAGGTGTAGCGCCCGATCTGTTCCCCCCGCTCGACCGACTCCAAAAGGAACGCCGCAGGTTCCCCATCGGCCATGCTCAGGAAGGCCGACACCGGGGTCAGCAGGTCCGCCATGACCGATTTGACCACCGGCACCAAGGTTGCCCCTTGGGCCAGGTTTGAGAATTCCGTGTACTCGGGACGAAGCATGCGGCTTGGCCACCAGGTTCCCCATTATAAGGGACCTCCTCCCCCAGGGATTTTAACCTCCCCGGCCGTCTGCCCCCGGGACGCCAGGCTGGCAAGTGACCACCGTAACCACCGAATTCATTGACGTTATCCCGCGGCAGGCCGCAAGATTGGTCTGCTGGGCCATATATCTTGGCGGAGGTCTATGCGGGTTAAGTTCTGGGGAGTTCGTGGGTCGACGCCCGCTCCGCAGCCGGAGAATATGCGGTACGGAGGCAACACCTCCTGCGTCGAGGTGCGCCACCGCGACCAGCTTTATATTCTCGACTGCGGCACCGGATTTCGTGTCCTCGGTCAAGCCCTGCGCAAGGAGTTCAACGGCTCTCCCGTCTCCGCCCACATTTTTGTCTCCCATTTCCACTGGGATCACATTCAAGGGCTGCCTTTCTTTGGGCCACTCTATGACAACCGGGAGAATCATTTTCAGTTTCACTGTTCGAACCGTACGCGCAGCCTGAAGGAAGTATTCGAGGCGCAAATGGCCTCTCCCTATTTTCCCGTCGGACTGCATCAAATGCAGGCTCGCCAAGACTTCCACAATCTCAACGAAGGTCAGATGGATCTTGGTGAGGCGCGCCTCAAAACCATGTGGTTGAACCATCCTCAGGGATGTATGGGCTTTCGCCTCGAAACCACGGACGGGGTCATGGTCTACGCCACGGATAACGAGCCGGGGGACAGCGTATTCGACCGCAATGTTCGTCAGCTGGCCGCGGGTGCCGACGTGCTCATTTACGATGCCCAGTATCTTCCCGACGAATATTCGGCGCGCCGGCGGGGATGGGGCCACAGTCACTGGCGCGAGGCGGTCAACGTGGCCATGGAAAGCGGTGCCAAGGAGCTGGTGTTGTTTCACCACGATCCGGACCATAACGATTCGTGCATCGACCAAGCCGTAAAGGAGGCACGCAACTACTACGCTCGGGTGCGCGCCGCCGCCGAAGGAACCGAAATCGAAATTTCCGATTCCACCAATTCGCGGAAATAGCCGGGTTTTTCCAGCCTAGGCAACGGCTTCTTGTCTGCCGCCATCTTGAAATCTTCGATTACAATGAGTTTGCCTTGGAGGAGTAATGCAGTTCCTAGCGGCCCGACCTCAGGTGTCGATCACTTCGGTCCTCGACATTCTTCTGGTCGCCATCATTATTTATGAGCTGCTGGCACTGATCAAAGGCACGCGTGCTTCGCTGATGCTGGTCGGGGTTGGGGCACTCGCACTGGCTGTTTATTTGTCCGAGCTCGGCGAACTTACCACGCTCAATTGGCTGGTCAGCACCTTCTTGCCGTACACGGTATTTGCCCTGATTGTGATTTTTGCCGGAGAACTTCGGCTGGCGGTGACGCGCTTGGGGAGAAAGCTCGCCTTCGGCAGCAGCGCCAATCCCGCGGCGGAAGCCTATGACGATATTGTCTTGGCGGCGAATCTGTTTTATCAGAACCAGACTGGGGCTTTGATGGTAATTGAGCGTGAGATCGGCTTGCGAACCTACATTGAAAGCGGAGTCCCCCTCGACGCCCGGCTCTCCTACGATTTGCTGGCGACCATCTTTCGACCGAGCGCTCCGCTTCACGACGGCGCCGTCATTATTCAGAAGGACCGGATTGCCGCTGCCGCCTGCTTCTTGCCTTTATCCATGAATCCGGTGTTGTCGACCCAACTGGGCACCCGCCACCGTGCCGGAATCGGGGTCACCGAGGAGACCGACGCGATCGCCGTGATTGTATCGGAAGAAACCGGCAGCATCAGTTTGGCGGTCGGCGGTAAAATCGAACGCGAACTAACCATCGATCAACTGCGGGATCGACTGGGAGAACTGCTGCAGCGTTATGTGCCGCCCGCCACCCTGCCGACGGAAATGGCCAACGGCAACGCCGTCCTGGAAAACGAGGAGACCGAGATCCCGCGCTCTCGCGCGGCCCGTTCTGCCGACGCAAGAGTCAATCAGGAAAGCGATGTCTAAAAGCATATACGGTTCTTTCGCTCGTCCCCTGTTTCACAATCTCGGGCTCAAGCTCGTCTCGCTTGCCCTGGCGGTGGGATTATGGCTGGCCGTGACCCGGCAGCCGACGGCGGAAGTCGCCGTGGAAGTGCCGATCGCGTTCGAGAACATGCCGGGGAATCTGGAGATCAGTTCCGTGGACATTCCCAAGGCGCAGATCCGGTTGCGCGGTTCGGAGCGGGCGATCCAACGATTGCAGAACTCCCAGGTGAGTGTGGATCTCTGGCTGGATGTGACCAAACCGGGCGAGCGTACCTTTGACCTCACTGCCCGTCAAGTGCACCAACCGCATGAGCTGCAAGTGGTGCAAGTTATTCCCAGCCAGGTGCGGCTGGCCTTCGATGTTCGTGCGACCCGCCAGGTCCCCATTCAGCCGCGGTTGGTGGGCACCTCCGCGCCCGGCTATGAGATCGGCCAGATCATCGTCGAACCCTCCGAGGTCTTGATCGTGGGTCCGGAGAAACACGTCGAAGCGGTCGAATCAGCGACCACCGATCCGGTCGACATCAGCGGGGCGAACCATCGCATCGCGTTGGTGCGGCATGCCTACGTGGCCGATCCTCTGGTGCAAGTTAACAACCTCGATCCGGTGCGCATCACCATTACGATAGAAAAGACCGCTACCAAGAACGGAGGCTAAGTTTCATAGGCTATGGGGCCGGCAACGCGACAACTTTTCGGGACGGATGGTATTCGCGGGGTGGCCGGCGAATTCCCCCTGACCCTCGAGAGCACCTATCTGATCGGGCGGGCCCTCGGCCACGGTTTGCTCCGCATCGATCCTGACCCGCGGGTGGTGATTGGCCAGGATACCCGGCAGTCGAGTTCCTGGATTGCCGACCGAGTCAGCGAGGGATTGACCTCCTGCGGTTGCAAGGTAGAGAGCGCGGGCGTCATCACCACGCCGGGAATCGCCTATCTTGCCCGCTCGCGGAAATTTACCGCCGGCGTGGTGATTTCTGCCTCGCACAATCCCTGGACCGATAACGGTATCAAAATCTTTTCCGGGGACGGATACAAGCTGCCCGACGCTCACGAACTTACGATCGAGCAGGAGATCTTCGGCCTGCTCGAGGATCCCAATCGGGCCGAGCCCCCCGGTGAAGTTCAGCCGCGCAGTTTGCCGGGCGATGCCGGCCTGCGCCAGGCCTACATCGGCTGGCTTCAAGGGAACATCAAGACCGATCTCAGCCGTCTGAAGATTCTGGTCGATTGCGCCAACGGGGCGGCCACGGCGGAAGCCCCGGAACTATTTCACGCCTGCCGAGTCAAGGCAACCTTTCAATGCGCGTCGCCCGACGGCAAGAACATCAACGAGAATTGCGGCGCTTTGCATCCCGACGTATTAGCCGGGCGGGTGGGGGAGAGAGCCGGGCAATTTGATCTCGGGGTGACCTTCGATGGCGATGCCGATCGCGCCCTCTTCAGCGATGCCCGTGGCCAGGTGGTGAATGGCGACGGCGTCCTGTTGTTGGTGGCCCGCGACCTGGCCGCGCGCGGCCGGCTGGTCGGTTCGACCGTGGTGGCGACCACCATGTCGAACATGGGGCTCGAACTTGCCTTGCGAAAATCGGGTATTCGCATGCTGCGCGCCAATGTCGGCGACAAGTATGTGCTCGAAGAGATGCTGAAGACGGGAGCAATCTTGGGCGGCGAGCAATCCGGACATATTATTTTTCTCGATGGTGAGGCGACCACGGGCGATGGCTTGCTGACGGCTTTGCGGGTGATCGAGATCTTAGCCCGAACCGGCAAGCCGCTGGCCGATCTGATTCACGACCTGAGGGCGTTCCCCCAGATGATTCAGAACGTGCGGGTGCGGGAAAAGGTTCCTTTTTCTCAGGTGCCGTCGATCCACCAAGCCATCGAAGCTGCGGAACGTGTGCTCGATGGCAATGGACGTGTCGTGGTCCGCTATTCGGGCACGGAAGCACTCGCTCGAGTCATGGTAGAAGCCGAGTCGGCTGACACCATGCAAGCCTTAGCTCAGAACATCGCTGGCGCGATCAAGCATGCGTTGGGCAGCTAGTCTGCCGGGACTCCCATTACCAAGGCCTGCGTCATGAGGGCATGGGTCGAGAACTTCGCTGCCATGGGCAATTTCCTGTTGTTATTGTTGGTCGCCGGAACCCTTGCCTGGTTCTTGTTTTACTTTTTCCTGCGACGCCTGATCCGCGCCCGTAGAATAGCCAACGCCCGCGAACGGCGGCTGCTTCGCGAAGCGGCGGAGCGCGCCGGCGGCGACAAGGAGCGCTAGAGAACGACCGCCCTCAGAGCTCCGGGCCTCGAGCCAAGAAGGATGGAAGGAAGCGGCAATGACCAAGGAAACTTCGCGGCGGGACTTTCTCGGCATTTCCACCTTGGGCATGGTAGCTGCCCTGGCTTCTCCCGAGCTCGTGCGGCCAGCCCCCGCCGAGATCAGGCCGGGCCAGGAGACCCCAAAGGCCGGCTCGGAGATTTCCATCTGGGTGACCTCGGAAGAGGAGCGCTTTCAACCTGCCCCCCGTTCCTCCTGGAAGCCGGCGGCGGAGACCTCCGCGGACGATCAGATCCGGCTTGATCCCAGCCACCAGTTTCAGCAGATCCTGGGTTTTGGCGGATCCTTTACCGATGCAGCTTGCTACACCTTCCGCCAACTCGCTCCTGCCGCTCGCGAACAACTGTTTCACGAACTCTTCCATCCCTCCGAGATGGGATTGAGCGTTGGCCGCGTCTGCGTAGGAGCGAGCGACTACGCGACCAAGCTTTACAGCTGCGATGAGGGCGAACCGGATCCACAGCTGACGCGATTTTCGATCCAGCACGACCGGGAATACATTCTTCCCGTGCTGCGCCAAGTGCGACAGGTGAATCCTGACCTGTTTGTTTTTTCCTCTCCCTGGAGTCCACCCGGCTGGATGAAGTTCAACGGCAGCATGCTGGGTGGCTCGATGCGCAACCATTATTTGCCGGCGTACGCGCAATACTACCTTAAGTTTCTCCGAGCCTATGCCGCCGAAGGCGTGCCGGTTTTAGCCCTGACCCCGCAGAACGAAGTGGATACGGACCAGGATGGCAGAATGCCGGCCTGTATCTGGCCGCAGGAGTACGAAGTAGAATTTGTCCGCGACCATCTTGGTCCGCTCTTGGCCGAGAGCGGGATGGCGGTCAAGATCTGGATTCTCGATCACAACTACAACCTGTGGGGACGCGCTATCTGTACCTTGGAAGACAAAGAGCTTCGCCAATACGCCGGTGGCGTTGCCTGGCACGGCTACCGCGGCACCCCCGACATGATGAGCAAGGTTCATGACCTCTATCCGGAAGTGGAGATGCATTGGACCGAAGGGGGTCCGGACCATACCGATCCCGCATATCGCACGGATTGGTGCAAGTGGGGCGGAACGTTCAGTGCCATCCTGCGCCACTGGTGTCGTTCGATCACGGCTTGGAACCTGGCTCTTGACCAGCATGGTCGGCCGAACATCGGGCCGTTTCCTTGCGGCGGGGTGGTGACCATCGACTCCGAGACCAGGGAGATCACGCGCAGCGGACAATACTGGGCGCTGGCTCATTACTCGCGTGTCATCCATCGCGGGGCTCGCCGTTTCGACTCGCAAAGCGGGGCCGTGGACCTGGAGCACGTTGCTCTAGAAAATCCCGACGGCCAACAGGTCCTGGTGGTGACGAACCGGCAGCAGGCAAGGAGCATCGAACTGAAGTTGGGGCCAATGACGGCTTCGGTTCCCTTGAAGGCGAATTCATTGACCACCCTGGCTTGGCGTAGTTAATCGGGTCCGAAGTCACTCCAGATCTCGCCAGCTAGGCCCAATTCCGATCTCGACCACCAGCGGTACCTCGAGGGGATGCACTTTTTCCATCTGCTCGCGAACCAAGCTCTTCATCTCCTCGATCTCGGAGTCGGGTACCTCGAACACCAGCTCGTCATGGACTTGAAGCGTCATGCGGGACTCGAGTCCCCGTTGTCGGATAGCGTCATCGATGCGAATCATCGCCAGCTTGATCAGATCGGCGGCCGTGCCTTGCAAAGGTGTATTGACCGCGGTGCGCTCGGCAAAGCCGCGCTGGTTCGCATTCCTGCTGAGGATGTCGGGGATGGGGCGTACCCGTCCAAAGAGCGTTCTCACTTTCTGCTCACGACGCGCCTCTTCGAGAGTCCGGTCGATGAACTTTCGCACCCCGCGGTACCTCTCGAAATACGCATCAATGAAGCTTTTGGCTTCTCCGGTCTCGATGCCCAGACTCTGGGAGAGCCCGAAGGGAGAGAGCCCATAGACAATTCCGAAGTTCACAACCTTGGCGCGGCGCCGGTGTTCGGGGGTCACCATGAGCGGAGGAACGGCGAAGATCTGCGAGGCCGTCAAAGTGTGAATGTCTTCCCCGCGGGCATAGGCATCGACCAGCAAAGGGTCTTTCGAAAAATGCGCCAGCAGCCGCAGTTCGATCTGCGAATAATCCGCGGCGAGCAGGCGATGACCCGGCTCGGCGGTGAACGCCGCCCGAATCTCGCGACCGAGTTCGGTACGAATGGGAATGTTCTGCAGATTGGGATTGGCGGAGGACAATCGGCCGGTGGTGGTGCCGGTCTGGCTAAACGTGGTGTGCAGACGCCCGGTTGAGGAATTCAGCAGGGCCGGCAATGCATCCACATAGGTGGATTTGAGCTTGCTGAGCTGGCGGTACTCGAGCACCAGCCGCGGTGCCTCGTGCGTCGCCGCCAACCCCTCGAGCACATCTACGGCCGTCGAAATGGTCTTACCTTTGCCGTATTTCACCGGCTTCGGCAGATTCAGGCGGTTGAACAGAACGTCTCCCAGTTGCTTGGGAGAGCTAATATTGAATTCCTGTCCGCAGCAAGCGTAGACCTCTTTGGCTTTTCTGTCGATGGCCTCTTCGAGTCGCGCCGACATCTGCGCCAGGGCTTGGCGGTCAATCTTGACTCCGGTTCGCTCCATGCGCGCCAGCACCGGCACCAGTGGCAAATCAATCTCCCGGTAAAGCCGGAGCAGCCCTTCGGCTTCGACCTCACGGCGAAGCGCTCCGCTAAGTCTGCCGGTGATATCCGCCGCTTCCGGCAAAGTCCCCCTGAGCTGCAGGTTGAATCGCCGCAAGGCCACATCGGCTAGACCATGCGAAGCGTAGGTAGGATCGAGCAAATAGGAATAGAGCATGGGATCGTGGTCGACCCCGCGCAGCGTGATCCCCTGCCGTTCCAAGAGATGGCTGGTGGTCTTCCAGTCGTGAATCGCCTTGACCCACCGCGCATCGGCCAGGATCGACTTCAGCCTGGCCATCGCTTCTTGGGTCTGGGCCGTGACCGTGACGGCCTCGCCCGATTTTGAGGAAATGGCAATGGTCAAAGCCGGGTTCTCGCCGGCCGATTCCTGTTCGAGCGGCAACCTGTCGCTTTCCGCATCGTCCTCTCGATCAGGCTCCGCGGGAGTGGCGCTTTGAAGCGCCAGCGAAAGTGGGGAATCCGGCGTCACCGCCGCAAGCAGGGCCTCGACATCTTCCGCCGTCTTGGCTTCCGAATATCGCCCCTCGCCCAGCTCTCCGATGGGAAGCAGGTCCTTCAATAAGGAAGTGAATTCCAGTTCCGTGAAGAGCGTGCGCAGAGCATCGAGGTCGGGTTCGCCGGCTTGCATGGCATTTACGTCGAATTCGACCGGCACCTCGCAGTCAATGGTTACCAGCTTCTTGCTGAGGAGGATGACGTCCCGATTATTGGCGAGCGACTCGCGATAGGTCTTCTTTTCCACTTCGGCGGCGCTCGCGATGGCTTGCTCGACGCTGCCGAAGCGCCGGATGAGTTCGACCGAACCCTTGTCGCCGATACCCGGGGCGCCGGGAATATTATCGATGCTGTCCCCGCGCAAGGCCATCACGTCGACCACCCGCTCCGGAGGCACCCCGAGAATTTCCTCCACTTTGGCGCGATCGCAGATCAGATTGTCCTTGGGTGGATTGAGCACCTGGATCTGGTCGTTCACCAGCTGCAGCATATCTTTGTCGCTCGATACCACGTAGACCGAGTACGACTGCTCCACGGCCTTCTGTGCCAAAGTTCCGATCACGTCATCGGCTTCGTAGCCCGCGAGCTCAAGGATGGGGATGCGGTAGGCTTCCAAGGCCCGGCGGATGTAAGGCAGCTGCTGCGCCAGGTCGCCGGGCATCTCCGAGCGGTTGGCCTTGTAACCGCGGTACGCGATCTCCTGAAAGGTTTGCGTTTTCAGGTCGAACTTGCGGACGGTCGAGATGGCGCCCGCCTGCTGATCGCGAAACGTAGGCGCCGCAACATCAAAGACCGCCGCCAGATATTGCGGTCGAAAGTCATCCCTCAGTTTGCGCAGCATGTTGACGAACACATAAGTAGCAGCCGTGGGCAAGCCCTTCTTGGTGGACATCCCCCGTTGCCGCTCCATGGCGTGATAGGCCCGAAAGATGAACGACATGGCATCGATCAGGAAAATACGCCCTGGTCCGGCGCTGGCCGCTTGCGGTCGCGTTGGACTTGACGACGGCTGGCTCGAAACCACTCTGTCGGCTTTCACGGCGGATTTCGTTCGGCTGGGCAAACTTAAAGTTTAGCAGCGACCCGGGATTTCGGGGTCTGTGCGACCCACCCCCCGGTTGCCAATTAATAAGGACGCGAAACCAGGAGCCGAAAGCGGCGAGCCCATTGGCGGCGCTTCAGAAACCAAGTACGAAGCTTACTTGGCGGGTTTTCCGTACTGGGTGGTGTAGTGCAGTTTGATCTCTCCGCAAGTGCCTTGCTCGGGAGAATAAACGACACAGGTATCGAAAGGCCGCGAATACACGTGGAGGCTGACGGCACGCTCGCCGAATTCGCGAGGGTTCGACACCCGATGCACCGGTTCGCGCGGATCGACCGCGCAGGGATGGGCGGGGTTCATTTCCACACTGTCGGCAGGCTGGAGCCGGCACGTACCGGCTTTCAGATCCTGCCAAATCACATGGTAATTTTCCACCATTAACCGGCCCGTGGGTACCGCCATCCAACAGTTCTGGTCACGATGATTGTGTACCGAACTGATCTGTCCAATCTCCCAGCAGATCGCGATCAGTTCGTAAGATTGAGTCTTGTCAATCAGATTGCGAGTGTAGTGCTGGGGGTCCCAGGCTAAATAGGGCGCCAGAGTGTCGGGGGAAACCGGCGTATCGAGGAGGAACCGGGTGATGGAGTCGGCCCGGTCGAAGCTGGCTTCGGGAAATTTTCGCAATTCAGCAACAAAATCCTGTATGGAGACGCGCCTGGACACCGCCTGTGAACCCATGTTGCACTCCGGTTTTTGGACCAGTATAGCGCGTTGGCTGCCGGCGCGGCCGGGAAAGCCATAGGCCAACGCCGGCCCAATCAGGAGCTTAATCGACGAACATGCAGTCTCCGTAGGAATAGAAGCGGTATTTTTCGCGGACGGCATGCTCGTAGGCCTCGAGCACCGCCTCCCGCCCTGCGAACGCGCATACCAGCATGAGCAGGGTGGACTGGGGCAGGTGGAAATTCGTGAGCAGCCCTCCCACGAGCGCAAAGCGATAGCCGGGATAGATGAACAGATCCGCTTCCCCCGTGGTGGGTTCGAGGCCGCCCTCGCGGGCTCGCTTCGCCCAGTCCTCGAGAGTTCGAACCGTGGTTGTCCCAATGGCTACCACGCGTCGCCGCTCGCGCCGGGCGCGGTTAATCTTCTGGGCCGCTTCTTCAGAAATCGCGTAGGACTCGCGGTCCAACCGATGATCTTCAACCTGGTCGACCCGCACCGGTTGGAAGGTGCCCAGGCCCACATGCAAAGTGATTTCGGTCGTCTCAATCCCTCGCTCGCGAATTTGGTTTAGGATCTCCTTAGTGAAGTGCAAGCCGGCGGTTGGGGCGGCCACCGAACCCGTCTGCCGGGCATAAATGGTCTGGTAACGGTCCCGATCGGAGGGGCGATCCTCCCGATCAATATAGGGCGGCAGGGGCACGTGGCCGATCCGTTCGATCACTGCGTCGAAGTCCAGAACGGGCTGGAATCGCAGTTGGCGCTTGCCAAAACTACCCCGGCCGACAATGTCGGCCTGGAGCTCATTATGGCTTCCAAAATAGAGCTGTTCCCCGATATCGATCTTTCTCCCCGGATGAACCAGGCATTCCCATTCATTCGGCTGCTGAGAGATCTGGCGGGTCAACAGCACCTCGACCCGACCGGTCAAAAAGTCCCCTGCGGCCCGATTGCGTGGGCTGATCGGCTGGGCTTTGCGGCCGCTTCTCCTCCCGTACAGCCGGGCCGGAAATACCCGGGTATTGTTAAACACCACCAGGTCATCGGATCGAAGCAGGGAGGGAAAGTCCCGGAAACACCGGTCCCGGCGAACCCCGGAGCTGCGTTCGAGGTGCAGCAGGCGGGAGGCGGCTCGCTCGGGCAGCGGCTCTTGGGCAATCAATTCTCGGGGAAGATGGTAATGAAACTCGGCGAGCCGCACGGAATCTCATTATAGAGATTCGATCCCTATCCCCGGGTAGCCGCCGCGACGGCTCCGAAAGGATTAAGAACGTCTAAGCAGAACAATGGATTGTGTTCGCGTTCTGTGTAGGTTAACATTACGCCCACTGGGGCTGTGCGGCTGTAATCGAATCCATGGCAAACGAAGCTCGGTACCGACGCGATATTGTCCACTTTGGCAGACTCTTACACGCACGCGGCTACGTCGCCGCCACAGATGGCAATCTTTCCGTGCGCCTGAAGGGGGGACGCATTCTGGCGACACCCACGGCGATGAGCAAAGCTGCCTTGCGACCCTCCGATCTGGTGATCGCCGATCTTGAAGGGCGAATCCTTGTCGGACGTCATCCCGTCTCAAGCGAAATCGCCATGCATCTGCTGATCTACCGTCTTCGTTCCGATATTGGCGCGATCGTGCACGCGCATCCGCCCACGGCGACCGGCTTTGCGGCGGCGGGGCTAGCCCTCGATCAGCCCTTGGCCTGCGAGGTCGTCATCGGACTAGGATCCATCCCGCTAGCCAAATACGGTACTCCGGGAACCCCCGAATTGTCGGCAACTCTCCGTCCGCTGGTTCCCCAATATGACGCCATTCTGATGTCAAATCACGGAGTGGTGACCTACGCCGACACCCTAGAGCGCGCCTACATGAAGATGGAAACCGTGGAGCACTTTGCCGAAATCACCTTGGTGACCCACATTTTGGGGCGGCAAGAACCTCTCGAGGAAAAGGCTTTGGAGAAACTGGTCCTGGCGCGCAGCCGATACAAGGGATTTAGTTCTACCGCTCCGCTTCCTCTGGCCAACCACTTCGGCTCAGGCAACGGCAACTCGCCCAAGCGGCAGAACCCGGTCCTCTCGGAGTCCAGCTCGACGACCGAGAGGGGCAAACCCTCCCGGCCAAACCGGCGGGCAAGGGTCGACTGACGTCACTGCTCCTGAGTCCGCCGGCCGACAGTTCATCAACGCGCGCCCGGACTCGTTTAGAATGAATTTATGATCTCCCAGGATCTACTCGACATTCTGGTCTGCCCCGTGTGTAAGAAACCGCTGGTGATCTCGCCGGCTGGCGACAGCCTACGGTGCGGAGAATGTCGCCGCGTCTACCCCGTGCGCGACGACATTCCGATTCTGTTGGTCGACGAGGCTGTGACCGAACCCTCCTAAGCCATACGGAAGCACCGGACCCCTTGGGGCACCCTTGCCCTTTCCTGCTGCCTCAGAAAGACACAGAGTGTCACGTGATGAGACATCGGAGACCCCACTTTGGTGCCATCGCTCTTCTGGTCCGAGCTTCGCAACTTGTCGCATCGAAAGGGGTTTAAGCACTTAGTGGATTTAGCTGGAGATTTCAGAAAGCGGTCTTGGGTTGCGGCATCTAAATTGCACGTATCGTAGACGGCTTTGATGGAGTCTAAGCAAGTAAAGGGTCGGGGGTGACGGCCATGAAAGATCGGTTTTCGGTGACTGAACTTACCGCCTTGCGCAATGACCTTTTGCAAGCCGGAATTGTCGATTCCCGGGATGCGGCGGAACTGCTGCAGGTGTTTTTGATGGGGCGCGGTTACGGAGTTTCTCCCCAGGCAGCGATGGACGCCGCCGGTCGTGTGGAAATGTCCGGATGTTCGATGCCAGTGCTGCAGCACGAGCTAGAGAACCTCGCGCTGGTGATGTAGCTTTAGATCTTTGGGGGCGAAGTTGCTCCCTAGGCGAACAAAAAAAGCCGGGTCAACCAGCCCGGCTATTCGTTTCTGCGGAGCCCGCGCTGCGGACACCAACGTCTACCCGACAGAGAGTTCCCGTGTTTCATTCGTAGCGCAAGCTCTCGACCGGATCAAGCTTCGCCGCCCGTGCCGCGGGGACGGTTCCAAACAGAATACCCACCAGCGAAGAGACGGCGATGGCTATGATCGCCGATAGCCCGGAAATCGGGATGCGGTATTCGGTCAGGAAGCGAACCGAAAAGGGCAGCGCCAGACCAATCACCACCCCCAGCAAGCCTCCGATGAGAGAAATGAGAATCGCTTCCGAAAGGAACTGAAAGCGGATCTCACGATTGGTGGCGCCGATCGCCTTGCGAATGCCAATTTCGCGAATTCGCGAACTCACCGTCGCCAGCATGATATTCATGATGCCGATGCCGCTGACCACGAGGGTGACGGCGGCGATCAGCAACAACACCAAAGTAAGAGCGTTCGCGATGCGATCGGCGACGGCAACCACCTCGGTCAGATTCCGTACGTCGTAAATTGATTCTGGCCGGTGGCGCGACTGCAGAACCTTTTTTACCTTTTCCGTCACCGGAATCACCATGGATGGTTCGGCGGCGGAAAAGTAAAGCTGCCGGACGTTGGGAGAGTCGGTGAAGAACCGCGACACCGTGTAGGGTATCAGCAGAGTATTGTCGGTCACCTCGGAAGTCCCGAACGTATTCACACGCTCGCGGAAGGTTCCGATGACCGTGAAGGGCAGCCCGCCCACTTTGACCACCTTGCCGATCGCATTTTCCACCGAGCCGTAGATATGTTCGGCGAGCGTTTGCTGCATGACCCCAACTTTGTTTCGCGCTTGCTCATCCTCGGCGTCAAAAAACCGTCCGGAAAGGATCAGCAGGCTGCGCACCGAGATGTATTCGGGGAAGACCCCGAGGATGCGCAAATCGCTGACCTTGCCACCGCCAAGCGGGATGCGGTCGTCGAGCGGAACCACCGGGGAGGCGGCCACAATTCCCGGAACCTGGGTTAGCACGGCGTTCATATCGTCGATGGTCAGCAGGTCCGGAGTTGTGCCCCGTTGCTCGCCACCCTGATATTCCGCATCGATCATGTTTGCCCCAATCGATTGAATCTGGTTGAGAGCATACTGCTTGCCGGTCATACCAATGGTGACTACCAGAATCAAGGAGGCGGTGCCGATCATCATGCCCAGGGCGGTGAGCGCGAAGCGTACCTTATTGGCACAAAACGTGTCGTAGGCAAAGCTCAGAATCTCGCTTAGCACCAGCTTGGGTTGCTTACTGGTCGCCTGTGCGGTGGCGGTTGCCATGGTTGTATAGATGCTATCCCCTTGAGACCGGGGGCGCAATTTATAGGAGGGAGCCGGGCGCTGGCGACTCAGCCGGGCCTTCCCGGTGCGACTTCGCTGCCGCTCGCGTAGTAAGCCGATGTCTCGAGTCTCCGCCCTTGTGAACTGAAAATGCGAAACCGTGCCACGCCCCAGCGCTCGAGCACAAATTGCAGTGTGGTAAGGAGGACGCCCATTCCGTACTTGAGGCTGCGGCGAAAATTGATGGAGGACGCCTCCGCGAAATACTTGGTGGGGCAGGACACTTCGCCGATGCGGAAGCCGAAATGCACACACTGCGCGAGCATTTGGTTGTCGAAAACAAAATCGTCGGAGTTTTCGAGCAAGGGCAGGGTGGAGAGCACCTTGCGGCTGAAGGCGCGATAGCCGGTGTGGTATTCGGAAAGCTTCACCCGCAGAAAGAAGTTCTCGCAGGCAGTCAGGAAGCGATTGGCAACGTACTTCCAGATCGGCATGCCCCCGCGCAGCGCCTGCCCGCCAATAATCCGGGAACCGAGAACCACGTCATACACATCGTAAGCCACCATGCTGGCCATGGCGGTGACGAGAAGCGGCGTGTACTGATAGTCGGGATGCACCATGATAACTACGTCTGCGCCCGAGGCCAGCGCTTCGCGATAGCAAGTTTGCTGATTGCGCCCGTACCCGTAGTTCCGGTCGTGCACGAAGAATCGCAAGCCCAGCCGTTTGGCCACCGCGATGGTTTGGTCGGAACTGTGATCATCCACCAGGATGCAGCTGTCGACCAGCTCGGGCAACTCGCGCACGGTTGCCTCCAGAGTCTTTTCCGCGTTGTAGGCGGGCAATACCACCGCGATCCGTTTATCACCGATCATTCCTGCCCTATCGCGACCTCAGCCCACTGGGCGATGCTGGTGTACCGTTTTTATGATAAAGCCGGCTCGGCCATTCTTTCCCCCCAGTCGCTCGCGGGACAAGCGAGGACGGCTCCCGAATGGCACTCCGGCCGAGGGCGAACCGGTTCATTACTTTATTCTTCCACGCGGCCGCCCACCAAACTATGGCCGATTGCGGGCCGGGTATCGATCTCGATACGCCTTTTGCAACAGGAAAAACGCCGCTCGAGTTGAGCGGCGTCGGTCCTTGCGGTCGATCGAGATCCGTTTAGCGATGTCCGCCGTGCGATCCTCCGGAGCTATGGCCGCCACCGCCACTGCCACCGCCGTGGGAGCCTCCGGAATATCCACTGTGCCCGCCCGAACTATGCGAGGGTGCGGAATAGGAACTGTGGCCTCCGTAGGTGGCATAAGGAGGCGCGCTGTAACGAGGAGTAGAAGTCCCGGGACGACCGTAGCCGCTGTAGTTCGAATACGCCCGGTTCGAGTAATTCGAGGCATAATCTCGCGTGGAGCGGCCGTAGTAGCTGCCCTGATACCCCGAATAGCGGCTCGGCGCCACCGGACCGCTCGGGCGTGGAACCTGCGAGCGGCTGGGCGTCCCCATGCGGTTCGAAGACGTGGCTCCGGTTGCGGGGCGCGGATCGCTGTGATTCGTCGCCACCGTCGATGACTCATTTCTCGTTCCCAGGCTTTGCGGCGGTCGCGGTACGTAGTGCGACCCGGGCGCGGAGACGGTTCGATTGCCTGCCGAGCCGATGCCTCCAGGAGCATTGCTGCCTCTGGCCGGCTGTCCAACGTTTGGACGGGGCGATGAGTTTCCGGGCGCCATGCCTGCTTGGCTACCCATCGGCCGCGTTGCCGGGGAACCCATCCTGCTTACCGTCGGTCGCGACAAAGTTGCGGCCGAGGGCCGTGCCGCTGTTTGACCGGTTCGCGCACCCACCATGGTGGCGTGGGTTGGATTGGCATCGATTCTGCCAAGAGCCGATGCGCCCTGGATCTGATTGGGAGAAACCCTCACGGAATTACCCCGAACCGGCAAACCGTGCTCGAGAGCGGTTCTTGACATGGCGGTCATGGCACCCGGTCTTGAGGCAAACCGCGGCATTCCGTAGCCCGCGTGTCCATAGAGAGGCGAACCACCGTTGTGAAAGAACTCATTGCTGACGTGGGTGATGTTGACGATGCGCGTATTGGCGATATTCACGTGGTTGAAATAAAAGGCAGACGTGTGATACCAGGGGTAGAACGGCTCACCCCAGCCGAGCGGGCACCAGCCGAAGCCCACTCCGAAACCAAAACCAACACCAAAGTGCGGGCCGCCAAACCAAGCAACCATCGCAGGCGCGTACCAGGGGCGAACCCAGTAAGGCCCTGGCGCCCATGCCCAACCTCCACCCCATACGACCCAGCGTCCATAGTGGAATGGCGCAAATCCCCAGGGAGAAGCGTCCACCCAAGTCCAACCCCACGGCGCTACCCAGGCCCACTGACCAGCGGTGTAGGGCGCCCATCCGGGTGCAACTGCGGTTGGCGCCCAGACCCAGCCGTAATCGGGAGTCTCGCGCCAGGTGCCATACGTATCCAGATCATCGGTGCCAACTACGCCGGGAGCCACATGCTTTGCCGAGGCCGAGCGATCTTCGCTCTGGTCGCGCAGGCGACACCAGTCATCGAAACCGTCGGGATTGGCTGCAGCGCGCGTCTGGTGAGTGAGCGAATTACCGCTTGAGAACTGGGCCTGCTCGCCCTCCTTGATTTCAACTCCATTGCCTTGGCCCGTGGCCTCGCCCTCACCTTTCCAGGCGGTTACCAGCGTTGTATCGGCGTTCGGATCCACATCGAAACGGTAATCGCCGGCGCGCGAGACGGTGAAGGCCAGATTGGGCGTATCGACCTCCCATACCTCGCCGGAATAAAGTTGCGTCACGTGAACATTCAACGCTCCCTGATGCAGGGAGATCTGTACATCCTCGTTGGTGACGTTGGTCAGGGTAATGCTGGTTTCCGCGCCAATCCGCAGGCGGCCGGTGCCAAGATCCAGCTCGGCGCGAGAATCCTTGTCCGCCCACACGTTATCGGACAGGGTAAGCGGCCGATTCAAATCCGCCTGCACCCACTCGTCGGTCCCATGCGGTTGCACCGAGACCTCACCGGTCGCATAATCCACCCGCGCCACCCGGCCCGGAGGATCCGCTTGACCTGCTTGGTTGGCTTGATCCGCCTGATCGGCTGCCCAAACACTCGAAGCCAACAACCCGATCGATACGCACCCATAGACCAATCGCCAGAAGGATTTCATTGTCTTACCGCTCCTTGGACCCTTGTCCCTGCTTGCCATGTTCCCTATACCTGAAGTTTACAAATTCACCAGCTGCCTTGCCTCATACCAATGGTGTAAACCCGCCTTGGGCAAACGAGTTGCTCGAGAAACTGGCACAAGAAGCCTTAGGTCATCAGCCCGCGGTTACCGATGATTAGGGGCATCGACATCCAGGCGGGAACGACGATCAGAGAGCTCGACGCGGAGAAGGGATGAGATTCCTAGCTGTTTCATTGGCTTACGGAAGATCGCCAGTTCTCATTGCCGCAGCCAGATTACTTTCGGGATGTATATGCATGCCCTACCGGGCCGTTGGAGAAGCGACGGCAGGCGGATAGACTCTACAGTGCGGATATTGCTATCTTCGAAATAGCCAACATCCGCCGCTCCTCAAATGAAGCCAACGAAATCAGGAAAAGCCGAGTCACGCCGCCGCAATCGCGTGAAAGCGGTGCTACCAGTGCGAATTTCGGGAAAGGATAGTGCCGGAAAAGCCTATTCCGAAATCGCGCACACTCTCGACGTCAGTGCGCCCGGTGTTCGTCTGGGAGCGCTGCATCAAAAGCTAGAAGTCGGCAGCCTGATCACCCTGCAATACAAGCAACACAAAGCCGAGTTTCGCGTGGTATGGACCAAACCGGTGGCGGGAACCGATGAATATCAGATTGGCGCCGAGGCTCTCAACCCAAAGGATCTGGCAGGATTTGGAGCAGCCTGGCAGGCACACTGCCAGCCTCAACCGATGAAAGCCCTCTGGCATTTTACTCGCGATGGCGTGCAGTAAGTTTTAAGAAGGCCTCTTTCCTAACAACCGCTCCAGCGCCGCGCGCAACTCGTCGGGCTTAAAGCCGAAGGGTCCGGGCCGGCTCTTGAACGCAATCTTTCCTCGGCCGTCCATCAGGTACATGCGGTCCGGCCAGCCGGTGTAGGCCTGTTCGGTTGAATTCGAAAACTTGTCGACGACAGCCGGGAACTCGATTCCCAGCTTGCGGACGCAAGTTCCGGCGACGAGTCCCCGTTCCTCTTCATTTTTCGGACTGGCGAAGACCACCTGGTCGCGAATGTTGGTTTCCATTTGCCAAACGTCGCTTGGATGCGCTTCCAGAATGTAGACCGCCAGAAAGGCGACTTGGTTTTTGTACTGGTCATAAAGCCGGTTGAGCGCGGGAACCTCCCGCCGGAACGGCGGTCAGGTATAGCTGCCGAAGATCAGTACGACCGGTTGCCGCGAAGTTAGCTCCGACAGCCGAATTTGCCCCGACTTGTCCAGTTTGTCGAGCTCAAAATCGGGCGCGACATCGCCGATTCCGAGACTCCCGGCGCGAGCCGCGGTCCAAAGCGTTTCAAAGGGTGCGAGAAGAAAGACGGCCGGAGCCGGCATACGGGCCATGGTTCGCCCGAATTGTTCCGGCGGCCGGCGCATCGTCCACCACAAGAATGCTATGAATCCTGCATATCCGAGCAGCAGGCCAGCCGAGACTCGGATCAGAACTCGCCTCGAGGGAACCATAATTTCGATGACCGACATGATATGACGCAGATTTGATTCCGGCTCTAGTGCTTTTGTATGAGCCCGCGCCGCATACAATAACGCCATGGCGACTCCGGAGGGCGGCTATCGCGGTCGGCTTGCGCCTTCTCCAACCGGCCTGTTGCATCTTGGTCATGCGCGAACCTTCTCGATCGCGGCCGAGCGGACGCGAGAACACGCGGGCACGTTAGTTCTGCGCAATGAAGATATCGATCCCGAGCGCTCGCGACCGGAGTTTGTAAGCGCCATGATCGAGGACTTTCGCTGGTTGGGCATCGGCTGGGACGAGGGTCCGGACTGCGGCGGGCCTTATGGACCCTACGCGCAGAGCCAAAGGCGGGAGCACTACCTGGCGGCTTGGCGCAAGTTATACCATGGCGGCTTTCTCTATCCCTGCAGCTGCTCGCGCAAGGATTTGGAGCAGGCGATCGGCGCTCCGAACGGTCTCGATGATGAGCCAGTCTACCCAGGACGCTGCCGCTCGCGGAACGACCGGGCGCGCTTCGAACAGCCGGCCGGCATGAACTGGCGATTCCAAGTGCCGGATGGGGAAATGGTTCGCTTCCTCGACCGCCACCTCGGACCGCAGCAATTCCTGGCCGGGCATGATTTCGGGGACTTCATCGTCTGGCGACGGGATGACGTGCCTGCCTATCAATTGGCCGTCGTGGTGGATGACGCCGCGATGCGAATCACCGAAGTCGTGCGTGGCGCCGATCTCGTGAAATCGACGGCGCGTCAACTGCTCCTCTACCGCGCCTGCGGTTGGGCTCCGCCGGCCTTTTATCACACCGATCTGGTGTTCGATGAGGCCGGCGTCCGCCTGGCGAAGCGGCACGATGCGCTCAGCATCCGGCATTTGCGGGAGAAGGGTTGGACTCGGGAGCAGGTGATCGGCGCTCGAAGTCCCTTGCCCGCAAGGAGTGGCGAGCGTCCATGATCGGCCAAGGCTTATAAATTCGCTCTATTTCCGCCATCAGCTTTTTTGATTGGCACACATGTAGCCTCCGCGGTACCCTGAAACGTACGTTCCCCTGAACTCATCCTCACGCTCCACGATCCAGAGAACTGAAGGAGATCCATGTCAGACGAACTGCGAAACTTTTTAGCCATTCCCTACGACGAGCTGGAAGAGCTGAACTTGCACGCGAAAGAGCAACGCCGGAACCGGGTAGCCCCGCAAAAGATTCAACAGGAACGTATGGACTATTTGAACCGGGAGAAGCGGATCAAGGCGATCACGGTGTTGTTCAGCGACCTCGAAGGTCGCCTTCATATGCTCGACTACGACAAGAAATTCTTGATCAAGAGTTGGGACAATCTGACTTTCGACGGATCTTCGATTCGCGGTTTCACCGCGCAGCGAGAAAGTGATTTGCGCCTGGGTATCGATTGGGGCGCATTTTATTGGGGGCCGGCCGATATCTTCGGGCCGGGCAAAGTGTTGGTCTTCGGCGACGTCATCGATAAGAACGGGGAAGCTTACCCGGCCGACATCCGCGGCATTCTGAAGAGCTACGCCGGGAAGCTTCACGACAAGCACGGCTATACCTTGAACGCCGCTAACGAAATTGAAGGATTTCTGTTTCGCGGGCCCGACGCCGAGCGCCGGTACCACGAAACCGGCAAGTTTGAGTACGTGAATACCGGCGGTTACTTTCATTCTCTGCCCGGAGATACGCTGCGCGGCTTCATCGACACCGTGGCCGAAGTGCAGCGCGCCATGGGCTTCCAAAACGAGAAAGATCACCCCGAGGTCGCGCCTTCGCAGTTCGAGATCAACTACGGCTACGGCGAGGTGGTTGCGGCCGCCGACCAGATCCAGCTGTATAAGCTGGTCTGCCGTCAGGTGGCCACGAAGATGGGTTGTACGGCTTCTTTCCTGCCGAAGCCGGTGGTGGGGGTGAATGGCAGCGGCATGCACACCAACGTGTCCGTCAGCAAAGGCGGCAAGAACCTGTTTTGGGATTCGAAAGGCGACGAAAAGCTCAGCAAAATGGGCTGGGAATTCCTCGACCGCATTCTCACCCATGGCAATGACATTTGCTTAATCATGAACTCAAGCGTGAACGCCTATCGCCGGCTGGACCCGCACTTTGAAGCTCCCAATCAGCTGAAGGCGTCGCCGACGGATCGCGGGGCCATGATCCGCATCCCCATCGGCAACGAGCGGAGCATGCGGGTGGAAGTGCGTGCCGTGGCTCCCGACGCCAATCCGTATATGGTCATGCACGCGATTTTCAAGACCGGCCTCGATGGAGAAACTGCCAAGATCAAGAACCTGCGCCAGGCGCAGCGCTACTTGCCGGATAACATCTACGACGCCATGGACAACTTCCGCAAGGCCGATTGGATCACCAAGCTGTTTGGCGAGGACGTAAAAGAACGCTACCTGGAATTGAAGAAGGCCTCGGCCGACCGCTGCCCGCGTCTGCTCGGAACCTACGTAAAGGCCCCGGAGGTGCAATATCATCACGACGTGTACAACCAGTTCCTGTGGAATCTGTTCTAGCGGGCGATAGCCTGGATCAGAGGCGAAGCCGCTGCCGGTTGCTTCGGAACTTAGAACTTGTATCCGAAGCCTACCGAGATGACGGGGTAGACTTTCAGGAACGACATGTCGTTGTTCAGCTTGTTCTGCTGGGCAATCACATTGTTTTGGAAGGACACGTTGTCGACGACGTTCTGACAGATTTGACCCGTGGGATTGCAGGCGGTTCCCAGCAAATTAATGGCTGCCCTGGGCGCTCCCTCGATGACCGCTCCGATTTCAACCGGAACGCTGATGTGTTTGCCACTGCGCGGCACCAGGTTTCCCCAACCGAACAGAATGGTTGGAGCCACCGTGCGAAAATCGACCCTTCCGGTACCCGTGATGGGGTCGGCAGGGTCGCTCGTGTAGGTAATTCCACCCAAGCTGAATGGATCTCCGCCAGGAACCGCCGCATTAGCCTTCACGCGGTTGCCGTTATAGAGCATGAGCCCGGGGCTGAGATGAAAGCTGCCGGAAAAAGGGAACCAGTCGAAGTGGGTTTCGAACGAGCGGAAGCTCAAGTTTCCGTTGTAACCGATACCATCAACCGTAAAGTCACGGCTGTAGCCGAACAAGTTGAAGCCAGCCCGAACGTTGGTATGGTAGGTGACCGGCGTTGCCGCCTCGATGCCAACGCCGAGCGCAGACATTTTGACCCCAACCCCGACTTTCGATCCTGGCATCAGGCCGCTTGGCGCGGGTGCGGAATTGGGATCGACCGCGGCTGCCGCCGGAACTGCCGATTGAGCGGCAGCAGGAATCATCGTGTAAAAGCTGGTGAGCGAGGCTGCAAGAAGGAAAACAAACTTTCGCACGCCGACCTCCGAATTGGCTGGGTAGGGGATGGCGCCATTTTCGAAGGCCCGGCAATGAGGGTCAAATAACTGAAGTGCTAGAGCCCAGCATGGGCGAATTCGTAGATCTCGGTATGCTCTAGAGCATGGCTCGGCTGGATTCCGTCGGCCCGCCTCTACCGCTCAGCGATCCTCGGCGTTGCCCGTCACCGAAGGCCTCAGCAAAATAGATTCAGCGAAAGATTAAGACACGTTTAGAATCACTGCCGCGAGAATTTTCACTGCTCCCGGGCGGAGTGGGACACGAGTGCCGCCTCGCCCGAGTTGCCTGGGCCCAGTTGTCGTACGCCCACGAGAACTTTATAGTTGCTCAACAGGAATTGGAGCCCCCATGATGCTAATGCTTTTGCATTGGATTCTGACCGCGCTGGCGGTTTGGATTGCCTCGCGCGTGGTCCCGGGATTTGAAGTGGAGGGTGCAGGCTCAGCGCTGATCGCAGCCATCGTGATTGGCTTCATCAACGCAACCCTAGGCCTCATTCTGAAAGTGCTCACTTTCCCCTTGACCATCCTCACGCTGGGACTGTTCTGGTTCGTGATCAACGCACTGATGCTCTGGCTTGCCTCGGCCTTCGTACGCGGATTCCACATTCAGAATTTCTGGGCCGCGTTCTGGGGCGGCATCGTACTGTCACTCGTGAACATGCTGCTCAAGTGGCTGGTTCTGCCCCCGCGAAACGCATAACAGCTTTTCGCCGCAGGTGCGGACTCGGGAACGAAGGAGCGGGTAGGGGCGGGCTTGATCACTCCGGGGCCCATTCGGAATTTCATCATCTTTTTAGTTGACGCTGATTCGAATCCGCGCGAGACTCGTCGGAGCCGTCTGAACATTACAATTTTTTTGCCTTGAGAGTCGACCATGCACGCTCTCGCGGTGTCACTGGTGATTCAGTTGGCGCTTGCGTTCGGTCTGGCAGGATTGCTCTGGCCGGACAAGCTGGTTCCTGTCTTTGACGTGCTTTTATTCCCCTGGCCTGCGAGTCATCGCACTATTCGCACCAGTAGTGTCGCTGCCATCCTCCTATCCGTGTTGCTTTTCGTGTCGCTCCTCCCTCGCGGTCACTAAGGGAGCTCGGGCGGTTCGGCAGGCTCGGTTCAATCTCCCGTGGTCTCGACCGCCGGAAGCTCTTCGAGGGCGGACTTGCTGGTGATCTGAGCGCTGGTCACCAGGATGACGGAAGCGATTACGATGGCGCTGCCGGTGAGAATGTAGGCGTCGATCGGCTCCTTGAGTATCAGCCATCCTAAAAAGACGGCAACCACGGGGTTGACGTAGGCGTAAGTCGAAACTTTCGAGGTAGGGACATGCCCGAGCAGCCAGATGTAGGCGGTGTACCCGATCCAGGAGCCGCAAACAACCAGATAGCCCATGGCTGCCACACCTCGCGCCGTCCAAACCACCCGCGAAAGATCTCGAGTAAAGAAGGCGACCAAGAAATTCGCCAGCCCGGCGGCGACCATTTCCCACGCCGTGGCCGAGAACGGGTCCACGTCCGGAGATTTCCATTTCTTGGCTAGGACCGAGCCCAACGCCCAACTGAACGATCCGCCAATCAGACTCAGAGACCACCACAGTTGCTGCCGTCCGAAAACCGTCGCCGACATCAGTTGCGGCCACAACAGAACGGCCAAACCCGCGATGCCAAGAGCGAGACCGGCCTTGCCGCGAATGGAAATGTGGTGATCGCCTAGGAGCAAGCTGTCGAGTACCAGGAACCACAGCGGGGTGATAGCCACAAGCAAAGCCGCCAAGCCCGTGGCAATGTGCTGTTCGGCGTAGGAGAGGGTGAGATTGCCGCCGAGAAGCAACAAAGTGCCGACGACGGCCATCTCGCCTAACTGCCGCGGGTCGTAGAGAACCTTCCTTCCCCGCAGACCGCAGAATCCCAGCATGACTAGGCCGGCGATCAGGAAGCGTAGGCCGCACATGAGGGCGGGAGGAATGTGCTCGACGGCGATGTCGATGCCAAGATAGGTGGAACCCCAGAATAGGTAGACCAGCGCAAAGGCCAGGACAACCGAGGATCGGCTTGGGCGTAAACCGGCGTTCATGAAAGGCTTTCGCCCATTATCAGACACACCAGTACCGGGCGTGGATTCGGTATTTTGGCGTTGCCGTCTCTCCGTGATCATGACCACGGGCCGAGCCAACCGCGGTGGCTCGAGAACGGCCGGTCACTGTCTAGTTGGGGTTACGCGGCCGCGGTATAACGCTGTATAATAACTGTGATCATGCGGATTCAGCATAACAATTCGCACCTGCCTGCCTGCTGGCTGGATTTTCTTGTATGCCCCCGGCGATACCGCGCGGTTCTGCCTTCGCGCCTGCGTCCCAACCTCTTTGGTAGCGACTAGTTCCCGATCCTCACAGGGTTCGGGAGAATCGATTGCTTGACAACCTCAAGCTGGCACAGCGGCAGCTCCGCTCTTCCTGAAACCCGCGCACGGGCAACCAACCGCTGAGCAAATGATTTCAGGAGGATTCCATGTCGACCACCACAACCGTGATTGCACCCAAACTGAAGACCGCGCTGCCCGGCCCGAACGCCAAGCGCGTTCTCGCAGGCGATGAGAAGTATATTTCACCATCCTACACCCGCTCCTATCCCCTGGTGGCCAAGCAGGGTCGGGGCATGGTCGTTCGCGACGTAGACGGAAATGAATTCCTGGATTTCTCCGCGGGCATCGCCGTGACCGCGACGGGCCACTGTCATCCCCAGGTGGTGGCGGCCATTCAGAAGCAGGCGGCCGAGCTGATTCACATGTCCGGCACCGACTTCTATTACGAGAGCATGATCACTCTCGCGGAACGGCTTTCAAAAATTGCTCCCATGCGGGGGCCGCACAAGGTCTACTACGGCAACTCGGGTACGGAAGCCGTTGAATGCGCCCTCAAACTTGCCCGCTATCACACCAAGCGGCAGAACGTGATTGCTTTCTTCGGAGCGTTCCATGGACGCACCATGGGGGCACTTTCGCTTACCGCTTCCAAGCCGCAGCAGAAGCGGCGTTTCTCACCGCTGGTCCCGGGTGTGACCCACGTTCGCTATCCCGACCTGTATCGTGACGCCGGAAGCGAAAGCCCGGACAAGTTCGCCCTCGCTTGTGCCCGCGTTATTGAAGACAAGCTTTTCCGAACCACACTTCCCCCCGAGGAAGTGGCCGCGATCTTTGTCGAGCCCGTCCAGGGGGAGGGTGGCTATGTGGTGGCCCCCGATGTGTTCCTGCAAGAATTACGTCGCATCTGCGATCGTCACGGCATCCTCCTGGTGGCCGACGAAGTCCAGAGCGGAGTCGGCCGTACCGGCAAGTGGTGGGCCTTCGAACACGCCGGAGTCGAGCCTGACATCCTCTGCATTGCCAAAGGCATTGCGTCGGGTATGCCGCTCGGCGTGACCATCAGCAAGGCCGAAATCATGGATTGGGCTCCGGGATCCCATGCCTCCACCTTCGGGGGCAATCCAGTCTGCATTGCTGCCGCCTTGGCTACGCTCGAGGTGATCGAGCAGGAAGGCTTGCTGCGGAATTCGAGCGAGGTCGGCAATCATATGCTGAAGCGTATGGCAGATTGGCCGACCAAGCACCCTCTGATCGGCGATGTGCGTGGTCGTGGCCTGATGCTTGGCGTCGAGGTGGTGAAGGACAAACGGACGAAAGAATACGCCGCGGCCGAGCGGGATCGTATTGTACAGGAGGCATTCGAACGCGGGATTCTCTTTCTGGGTTGCGGTCCGAGCACGATTCGCATCGCGCCGCCGCTGATCGTCACCAAGGCCGAGGCCGACCTCGCCCTCGAGGCCCTCGAAGAGGCGATTTCCGTCGTGGAGGGCCGTGCCTAAGGCTACCTCCTCGAGGATTGGGGCATCGAAACTCTGCCGGACCGGACCGCCACGGAGCTAAGGTTCTTGCGCCACCATCGAGAGCCTTGGCCCCGGGGTTGCGGCTCCGCTCCGGCTCCATAAGGTCGACCGGCGACGGCAAGCTATCCCTTTTTGTCGGCCAACTTGATTTGCCCAATCGATCGGCCTAGCACTTCTGTGCGCCCTCCCGGTTCGAGCTATTTCGGAATGTTTCCCTGGTGGACTAAAATACCCTGTGTAAATCTCAGCCCTTAGGTTTTGAAAGGATTCACTCTTGCCCGAACTCAGAAAAGATCCCATCGTAGGCAGGTGGGTGATCATTTCCACGGATCGAGCGAAGCGGCCCACCGATTTCGCCCGGGATGCCGTCAGAATCAAAGGGGGGTTCTGTCCCTTCTGTTACGGCAACGAAAGCAAGACTCCGCCCGAGATTCAGGCTTATCGTCCGAATCCCAATGGCGGACCTCCGCCACAGCGCGATGCCCCGGGTTGGACGGTTCGCGTCGTCCCCAATAAATTTCCCGCGCTGGGGATCGAAGGCAGCTTGAATCGCCAGGCCGAAGGTATGTTCGACCGCATGAACGGCATTGGCGCGCACGAGGTCATCATCGAAACGCCCGACCACAATGCAACCCTGGCCACTTTGCCCTCAAAGAGAATCGAAGATGTGCTTTGGACCTTCCGGGATCGGATTCTTGACCTGAAGAAGGATCGGCGGTTCAAGTTCATCCTTATTTTCAAGAACCACGGGGAGGCTGCCGGCGCCTCGCTCGAGCATGCGCATTCTCAGCTGATTGCCTTGCCCATGCTGCCGATTTACTTGACCGAAGAAATCGAAGGCGCCAAACAGTACTTCATCTACAAGGAACGCTGCGTCTTTTGCGACATTATCCGGCAGGAAAGCGAATCGGGGATTCGGGTGGTGGCTGAAAACGAGGACTTTCTCACCCTGGCTCCCTACGCTCCGCGCTTTCCCTTTGAGACCTGGATTCTTCCTAAGCAGCACGAGTCGGCTTTCGAGAACTCATCCTCGCATATGTTTGAAAACCTGGCGCAGGCGCTCAAGATCCTGCTCACCAAGGCCGATCGCGTGCTCGATAATCCGCCCTACAATTTGGTGATTCATACCTCCCCCGTGCAGGACCCAACCAACGACCATTACCACTGGCACATCGAATTCATGCCGAAACTGACCAAAACGGCAGGATTCGAGTGGGGGACCGGTTTTTACATCAATCCGACTCCTCCTGAGGAAGCCGCGAAATTCCTGCGTGAGGCCAGCGTCGAAGAAGCGGCTCCGGCAGTCGTCGGTTAGAAATTTCGCAACCGGAGGCGATCAACCTCCACGGCTCGGGCGGGCGGGTCGGCCTCACGGCTGGATTATCTCTCTCCGCCAACGCTTTAACCGATAGCATGCGCTCCTCGCGATCCCGCCTCGCCTATATCGACTGGATGCGAGGGCTGGCTTGCCTGGTGATGTTTCAGACCCACTGCTACGATGCCTGGCTCGGAGACCGAGCGCGCAACTCCAAGTTATTCATGTGGTCGCAACTGGGCGGGACGCTGCCCGCACCGCTGTTTCTCTTCCTGGCCGGTATCTCAAGCGCCCTGGTAATCGACAAGTTGCGCCTGCAAGAGCTGCCAGCGGCGGCGATTGCCCGCCACACCATCACCCGCGGTGCGGAGATCTTCGCCCTGGGCCTTCTGTTCCGGTTGCAGGAATTTCTGTTGGCCTGGGGCTGGGCACCCTGGAGCGACCTGTTTCGCGTAGACATCCTTAACACGATCGGCCTTTCCCTGATGCTGGTTGGGGTCTTCTCGTGGCTGGGGTTGACCCTGGCCGGCGGTTCACGTCTTGGCTTGGGCCTTAGCGCGGCGGCCGTAGGCCTCACCATTTCTCTCGTCACGCCGATGATCTGGACCAGCTGGCGTCCGCTGTGGCTGCCTTGGCCGCTCGAGTCCTATCTTGACGGCGCCCACAACCTGGGCCGGCCCCAACCCTGGCTGTTCCCCGTGTTTCCCTGGACGGGATTTGCCTTCGTCGGCTTGGCTATTGGATTTCTCCTCGTGAGCGATTGGGCGAGAAAGCTTGGGGCCGTACCCTTTTTTCTCATCGGGGCGGGAGGAGTACTACTGATTTATCTGGCGCGCTGGCTCGATCACCGCCCTGAGCAACTTTATGCCAGCTATGATTTTTGGCACACCAGTCCGAATTTCTTTCTGATCCGCGTGGGGCTCGTGACCGTCATTCTGGCGGCCGTCTATCTGTGGTGCCGCTGGGGTTTCGGCGAGCGAGGCTTCAGTCCGCTTATCCAAATGGGTCGAACCTCGCTTCTGGTCTATTGGGCGCACATTGAATTCGTGTACGGACGCTTCTCCCTGTTGCCCAAACACGCTGTCGACATCCCCAAAGCCTCCTTCGGCCTGCTCGCCATCTTCCTTTCGATGCTTTTGTTGTCGGTCGTGTGGACGAAAGGAAAGGGCTCGAGCGGTGCCATACTCGCCTCACTGCGCAAGCCGGCTCGCGCTTGAGGTATCTACTCGGTTTAACGCCTGGCTAGTGGGACCTCGAAGCCTGCCGGATTGCATTTTCCACAAGCTTTAAGGCGATTGCCCAGCGCTGTCGCGCCTGGGGCTCGTCTTCGCCAAATCCGAACAGATAAAAGGTCATGTAGAAGCCATCCCGCAGTTCGCTCTCGACGTGGTAGTGACATCGGCGGATCAAAAACTCAGCGGTGGCGGGAATTTCAGGGGCCTTCCTGAGCAGCTGAGTGAGCCGGGTGACGAATTGTTCGTAATGTGCCAGGGAGAAGACGTTCTCGTCTCCGGAAAACAGAATATCCACATAGGAGCCGAACTTGTGGGCGGCCTGGAAGATTTCTTCCTCGGGCTTCATTTCCGTTGTGGACCATGCGTCACATTTGGCCGTCTCGAAAGGGCTTGAGGGCGAGTTCGCGGCCAGCAAGAACTCTCTTAGCTCGGGTACACGATCGACTTCTTCGATCTTCGCCACCAGTTCGGGATGGCGTTTCAGATCGCAGTAACTGGGGCCATCTTCGCCGGCCGCCCAGGGCATCTCGAGCGTCTCGTCCTCGGCTCCCAGTTCGACGGCAAAGTCGGCTTCCACCGAATGATCATAGACCACAACCAAGGCGGCCGGACACCAACTGGACAGGGACGCCTAGAAGGATTGGAGGAAGCGGATGATTTCGCTCTCTGCCCAGCGGCCGTCATCCCCGTCGGGGTCGGCCAGGAAGGAGCAGTGGCCTCCGTCGTCGGTTTCGAGGAAGCGAATGTTGGGGTTGCTGAGGATTTTCTGTCGGGTCTCGGGCAGGATCCGGATAAAAGGATCGTTGGCCGCATGCAGAATCAAAGCCGGTACGCCAATCCGATCGACGACATTGGCGGCTGCCGCGCGGTGATAGTAGTCGGCTGCGCCTTCAAATCCACAGTAATAGGCGGTAATTTTGTCATCGAAGTCGCGCAGGCTGGCGATGCCGCGCAGACGGCTAATGTCGAACCTCCCGGGAAACAACCGCGCCTTGGCCAGGAGCCGCCGCCGCAGCTTCCACAGGAAATAGAGTTCGTACAGCCGATTGGCGGGACGATGCAGGGCATCGGCAGAGGCGGCAAGGTCCAGGGCGGGACATACGGCGGCTACCGCCTGAAATTCAGGGGGCCTTTTCTGCGCCCATTCGCCCGCCAGTTTCAACACCAGATTGCCGCCCATCGAGAATCCCGCCAAGGCAAAGCGGGAGATGCGATCTTGAGCCACCAGGTGCTCGGCCACGCGAGCCACATCCAGGGAACGCCCTGAGTGGTAAAGAGTAGGAGTAAGGTCATCGGTCCCCCCACAATTCCGCTGGTTCATACGCACAACGTTCATGCCCGCAGCCAGACCCTTGAAGGCCAAGCCAAGCATGTATTGCGAGTCGCTCGAACCTTCCAGGCCGTGGACGATGATCAGGGTGAGCGCCCGCTGGCGGTCTTTCTGCCAATGGCAGTGACACAAAACCCGCATCGCGGGTTCGACCTCGATGAGACGTGGTTCCGGCCTGGGTAAATGAATCTGCCGGACGAGGAAGAAACTGGCTAGAGTTTGCACATGTCCGCCCCGCAAGCGGCGCCGCGGAACGAACCTGGTCGGTTCGATTTGCGAACTTCCCACGCTATGATTTTAAATGGAATGCCAGGTGGCAGGCGGAAAGGATAGGATTTATGCCGATTTTCGAATACCTTTGCCAAGCATGCGATCACTCCTTCGAGGCACTCGTCTATGGCAGCGACAGAGCCGAGTGTCCCCGGTGTCACAGCAAGAAGTTAACTCCCCAGCTTTCCGTGTTTGCCGTGGCGGGAAAGACCTCTTCGAGTCCCGCTCCTTCAACCGGAGCCTGCGGTACCTGCGGTGATCCGCGCGGCCCCGGGGCCTGTTCCATGCCGGACTTGGACTGAGGGACTTTCCGGTTGCGCTTCTCGTTCCCGGCGGCGAATGCTCGCGGTTGGGCAATTCGATGCCGCTTATCCGTTCTACTATCCTTCACTTTTACTTAGGGAGTACAACTTGCGTGCCTTCGTCCTCGCGTTCATGCTCTCGGTTGCCGTGCCCAGCTTCTCCCAGCAGCCGATGCCGAACCTTATGCCCATCCCCACGAGCCTCAAGCTCGGAAGCGGGTGGATGACGATCGATGCTTCGTTTTCCCTTGGCTTAAAAGGGTATTCCGACTCCCGCCTGGAACGATCGGTCGAGCTCTTTTTGACGAACTTGCGCCGCGAGACCGCGATGCCACCGCAGCTGATGAAGCTCATCGACGCCTCCCAGGCCAAATTGGTGGTTGAGGCCGGTCGGGCCAACCAGGTTGTTCCGGAGCTGGGCGAGGATGAGTCCTACCGGCTGGAAATCACACCGAGCACCGCCAAACTCAGCGCCCCTACCGGTCTCGGCGTGATGCGGGGCTTCGCCACTTTTCTCCAATTGGTCGAAACCACTCCGCAAGGATTTGCCGTTCCCGCCCTGACCATCGAGGATCACCCGCGCTTTCCCTGGCGCGGCCTGATGATCGACGTGGGCCGCCACTTCATGCCGCTCGATGTGCTGCGGCGGAACCTCGACGGGATGGCCGCTGTGAAGTTGAACGTCTTCCACTGGCATCTTTCAGAAAATCAAGGATTCCGGGTGGAAAGCAAGAGATTTCCCAAGCTCGCAGAGATGGGATCGGACGGCTTCTACTACACCCAGGCTCAAGTTCGTGATCTGATTGCCTACGCGGCGGAGCGCGGCATCCGCGTGGTTCCTGAGTTCGACATGCCCGGACACAGCACGGCCTGGTTTGTGGGATACCCCGAGCTGGCCAGCGCACCCGGACCCTATCAGATTGAACGCAAATGGGGGATCTTCGATCCCGCCATGGATCCCACCGAGGAGGAAACCTATCGGTTCCTAGACAAATTTATTGGGGAGATGGCCGGGCTCTTTCCCGACCAGTACTTTCATATTGGCGGGGACGAGGTAAACGGAAAGCAGTGGGATGCGAATCCGAAAATTCAGGCGTTCATGCGTGCCCACGGTCTCAAGACCAACCAGGATCTGCAAGCGTATTTCAACGAACGGGTAGAAAAGATCATAGCCAAGCACGGGAAAATCATGGTGGGCTGGGATGAGATCTTGCGTCCCACCTTGCCCAAGGAGATCGTCGTGCAGTCCTGGCGCGGCCAGGAGTCGCTGGCACAGGCGGCGAAAATGGGATTTCGGGGAATCCTCTCTTACGGTTATTACCTGGACCTGATGCACCCGACGGCCCGCCATTATGCCGTCGATCCCATGAGCGATGGGGCCGCTAACCTCACCCCGGACGAGGCCAAACTGATTCTCGGAGGCGAGGCCTGCATGTGGTCGGAGTATGTCTCGCCCGAAAACATTGATTCCCGCATCTGGCCGCGGATGGCGGCGATTGCCGAGCGGCTGTGGTCTGCCCAGAGCGTGGTCGACGTTGACTCCATGTATCGGCGAATAGAGGTAACCAGCCGATGGCTCGAATGGTTCGGCTTGACCCACAACTCGAATTACTCGCCCATGCTGCGCCGCATCGCCGGCTCCGACCAGATTTCGTCGCTCAAGACCCTGGCCGACGTCCTCGAACCGGTCAAAGACTACACACGAGAGGAAACCGCTCCCGTCGAACCCAACAGCCTCTTGCCACTCGATCGTCTTATCGATGCGGCTCGCCCGGAGAGTGCTACCGGGCGAGAGTTTTCGATGATGGTGGACGCCATGCTGGCCGGCCAAGCCTCCGCCCAAACCAAGGAACAGGTGCGCGCGATGCTAACCTCATGGCACAACAACCAGTCGAGCCTCGAGCCCCTCGAGGGTCAATCCTTTCTCCTCCAGGAAGTTATTCCTGCTTCGCAGAATCTGACGCGGGTTGCGGCCGCCGGCCTTGAGGCGCTCGACTACCTCGACCGGGGAGCGCGGCCGCGAGAGGGCTGGAAATCCGAGACGGTGGCTCTGCTTGAGGATGGTGGGAAACAGCGGGCCCAGTTGCTTCTGGTCATCGTTCCTTCGATCGAAAAGCTGGTCGAGGCAGCAGCCGGCGGGAGCACAGCTTCCCTGTCGAAATAGGCGGGACCGACCCCATTAGCTCCACCAGAATAAGCTGGCGGCGAGCACCAGAATCTCCAAGCCAAACAGGCCGATCCAGACCCGCTGCCGGAACGCCGACCAGCGTAAATCCCGCTTCAGATCGGCCTCGACCCCCCGAATGAACTCGACTTCTTCGGTGTCCCGCTTGGCCTTGGCCGGATCGGGCTTCGGCAAAGTGATGTCATATTCCGGCTTGGGCTTCGGCTTGTCGGGAAGAAATACCTTGGGAGTCGTGATCACCGACGACCAGAGGGGAAGAAGCATCGATCCGGACCCGAAACTCGGATCCATGGGCTTCGAAGTCAACTCGAGCGGCGGCAGTCTTTCCGGCGCCACCTGATCCGCCAGGTTTCTGAGCAGCGACGCCCACCAAGGGTGACTCATCTGGTCGGCAATCAACTCGCCAACGTCGATGGGCCTGGACTCCAATTCCAGGGGCGGCAAGGTCTCGGGGGAAATCACGTCGCCGAGGTTGGTAAACACCGTCCGATACCAGGGCAGGCTGACGCGGTCCCCGATGAGCATCCCGACGTTGGTTGGTCGAGACGTCAGATAAAGCGGCGGCAATTTCTCGGGTGCAACCCGATCGCGCACTTCCCCCAGGAAGTGCCTCCATAGGGGTTGATTCCAACTCGCAGGGAGCAAAAGGTCGATCTCGGCATCTTCGCCTGAGTCGGAGGGTACAGGAAGGGGTTTAGAGGGATCGGATGGAGAGAACACTAGTAGCCTTTGAACTTCGAGTCTTCGCTTTCGGACGAGAGATATTGTAGCTTGCCGGTTTGCTGCTTGCCCAGTTCCGTTTAGGATGTGGGCGTGCCCGCCTGGACCACCGCGAGGGTCGTGGCTCTGATTTGGTGCCTTGTCCCCCTGTTGGCTTTCGGCTTCCTGGGAGATCGCCTGGCAAGGCAGTGCCAGAGATTGCCTTCCGCGCTGCAATTCAGCCTGCCGGCGGTGTTCGGTGTCCCCTACCTGCTGGCCGGAAGGGCTGTGGGCCGCGGCTACGGGATGATGATTTACCTAGGCCTGCCGATTCTGATGGCGGTGCTGCTCTGGCGAGCCCGAAGAGTGGATCCCGAACAGCACGGCAATTGGCGCGACTTCACCATTCTGATCGTGCTCGGACTGCCGGTGGACTTGCGCTGGTTTGATGCTGCCTGGCCGCCGCATTTCAGCGTAGTCAGCAAATTGATTCTGCTCGATGCCGGCCTTTATGGGTTTCTGGTGATCCGCCAGCTCTCGGGTGTCGGCTTCGACCTGAGAATCGGAAGAGAAGACGTCATCGTGGGGTTGCGCGAATGGCTCTTCTATGCGCCGATCGCGATCGTACTGGGTTTTGCCCTGGGATTTCTTCGTCTAAATGCTCACCTGCCGACGCTGGGCTCGGCGGCAGGAGCCTTGCTGTTCACATTTTTCTTGATTGCCATCCCGGAAGAAATCTATTTTCGCGGCTGGATGCAAAACCTGCTGGAAAGACGACTGGGCCGCACCGGCTCGCTGTGGCTGACCGCGATTGTCTTCGGCTTGTCACATTTCAACAAACGCGGAGCCCACTTCAATGGTCCCTATGTCGTGCTAGCATCAATTGCCGGAATCTTTTATGGCAGAGCCTGGCGCGCGCGCAACCGGATCGCGGCCGCAGCCATCACCCACAGCGCGGTGGATACCGTCTGGACTCTATGGCTTTCCTGACCACGGCACTAACGAGCCCTGGAGCGCGACCTCTGCCAGCCGAGTGGTCTTCTCGGGTCTTCGACGTCCTCCTCGATTCGAGCTGCCGACCGAACCGTGGCCAACTTAACCACCGCAAGGAAAAAATGAATTCATAGAACAACCTCGATCTCGAAAGAGTGCTCAAAGTACGAAGTGGTTTTTTCCATGAAGCGATCGACAGCGAAGACGTTTGTACCTCGGCGGCGAATTTTCGATTGCCTGGGGGTGATCTCAGCCTGCGTACTCAACTCTGTCGTCTTTGCTCAGGCTTCGAATGACCGTCTGGAACTGGTCCGCCAGGCCGTCGCGAACGAACTCACGCAGCCTTTTCTAGCCGAAAATTGCACGTACCAGTACCATCGGGAAATTTCCGGCAAACACGAGACCCTGCTGATGGTCAAGAGCAGCGATGGCTTGCTTTTGGGAAGGGTGGTTCGGGTTGACAATGTGCCGGTATCGGAAGACGAGGCGCGGAAGGAAGACGACAAGCTCCAGCATCTGCTGAACGATTCCGCTGCACAACAGCAACAACGAAGAAAACAGCAGAGAGTCGAACACTACATTCGCGAGCTGATCCAAGCCATGCCGCAGGCGTTTCGTTACACCGAAACCAAGGCCGAAAGGGCAGCCGACGGCGGGCGCTTGATCCATTTGGCCTTTGAACCCGCACCCGACTATCACCCTCCCAGCACCGAAATGGAGCTGATGCGCGGGCTTTCCGGGGTCATGGTCATTCATGAGCAGAAGAAGAGGATCATGAGACTCGAGGCGCACGTATTCCGAGAGATCGATTTCGGGTGGGGAATCCTGGTCCAGGTGAACCGGGGTGGCAGCCTGCTGCTGGAGCGAGAACCGGCAAGCCCGCCCGGCTCAGACGTACGCGTCTTCAGCCTCAACGTCGATGGTCGGGTTTTGCTGCTGAAGAAACTGAACATTCATTGGAGCTTTGATCACTTTGCCTGCTTGCCCCGAGCCTTGGACCTAGCCTCGGCCGTAAGTCTGCTAACCGCACCCGATCGAGCCGCATACATCGACGGATTGCCGTCGCAGTGAAGTGGTCTCGAGAACAAGTGAGGTCTATGCCACCAGCTTGACGGTGGCAGCCTCGGTTCCGATCAGCTTCAACCGGGGCTCGTGGTCGATAGCCGCCATCAGTTCCCTCATCAACTTTTCGTCAATATCGGCAGCCTGGCGCAAGACAACCGGATATTCAATGACGGCCTCCGTGCCGGCGGCGGTGAAGCGCAGGCGGACGGTGGGCCGCAGTTCGATGGGAGTCATGGGACTCAGACTCCGCTGCATCTGTTGCTGCTGCCGCTCGAGAGTGTCCTGGTAATCGCGAAACACCGCCTCGACCGCATCGTTAAGGCGCTTTCCTATCTCCTGATAGTCGCTTTCAGGCGCGAAGGTGAACTTGATTTCGTGCCACATGAAGCTGGTTCCGGGAATGCGTTTGAACAGTCCCCCGCCCGCCTGGAAGACAATGGAATTCGAAAACCCAGTGATGCGACCGGTCGGCAGGGACTCGGAGCCGCGGGTTTCGAGTTCCATGAGATAGAATCGCACCATACCAATCTCCACCACCTCCCCGCCCACTCCGCCAATGCTAACTCGGTCACCGACGCGGATCCCGTACTTTCCGATCAAGAAGAAATATCCCACGATGGCCAGGATCACGTTCTGCAGGGCTACGGCCACACCGGCGGTGATCAGGCCGGCAAAGGTGGCCACGGATCGAAGTTCGGTCGAAAGGGCGAAAACCAGCACCGCCCCGATCCCAATCCAGAGCCCGATTTTTCTGAGCAGTAACAACTGATACCGCCGACGCACATCGGTGACATAGCGGAGGATACCTCTCCGTACCACTTCTCCAATCCCCAAGACCACTCCCAGGGTAACGGCGAGGAGCGCCAGACGCAGCAGCAGGCTCTCAATCACATCCCGGTCTTGCCGGATCACCGAGCTGCGCCAGTTGCTAAGACTTCTCTGGTATAAGTCGAGCAAGAGTCCCTGTTTTCGGATGGGCAGCAGGGCTGCGGATGTTTGCTTGAATTCGAGGACGAGTGCATCCAGTTCTTCCTTCTTAGCCGCTAGCGCGGCCGGGTCGCCTTGAAGTTCCTGGCCCACTGGTTGCTGATCGGTTTGCATCAGCCGTCTCAAACGGTTGGCCAAGGGCATGGCGAGCTGCTTCGTATTTGCTGCCAGCGCCTCGGTCGCCGCGATTTCCTCCGTGATCCGGCCTGCTTTGTGAGAAAGCCGCCACCATTCTCCCAACAGTCCCAGAAGGCCGGCAGGAGCAGGTCGATTGGCGAGAGCGGATTTCGCTGCCAACGTTTCGTTGACCGATTCTCCCCTTTCCTCTTTTGGCGATTGGCTCACGAAGGGCGGCAAGGTTCGCGCTAAATCTTCGATCTCACTGTGCAGATCCGTCGTGGCCAGTCCGCTAATCGTCGTGGACGTCAGGAAACTGATTACGCTGTTGATGGTGTCTTGGCGGGCCCGTACCAGGGCAAGCTCGCTCTCGACCAGTTCGATCTGAGGGTCAAGCTGTGCTTTTTTGGCCGGTGATGCTCGACGCTCGCGCTCCAGGGTATCGAGCTCGGCCTGGGTCTCTCTGGCTCGCTGGTCAAGACCCGCGGCCACTTGCGCCAGCGCATGAGGGTCAAGAGCGAGGCCCGCGTTGATAGGCTGGTTGGAGGGGGTTTCCTTCTCGACCAGGGGCGCGACTTGACGGGCAAAGTCAAATGCCCAGCGCACAATATCATCGGCCATTCGCTGCTGATCCGGCAAATAGGTTAGATCGAATGGCTCGTCGGCGATCTGCAGGTCAAGCTGAACCTGGCGATACCAGTCGCAGCTGTTGCGGACCAGCTGAATCACGTCGGCGGGATGGAGCTCAGGAATGGTCTGGCCCAAGGCCAAGCCAACGCCGAGCACCCCCAAAAGCGCAGCCCGGCGTAACCGCCAAAACCGCTCTCGCGTTGACTTGCATGGTGGCGCCTTTGATGAAATAGCTTCCCCGTAGCGGTTAGAACAGGACATTTATTCGATGTCATGATAAAGCATACGGGGAGATGCTGCATCCAGAGCGGTCCCCGGGGGGCTAAAAAACCTTCTGGTCGGCGGGGTAAACAAGAAAGCCGGCGGCCGGTGCACGGGGACAGCTTGAGGTTTTCCCGATCGAGCTGAGGGAGTCGAGGAGAGAGAGCTTATGGCGGTCCGAGCGAGAGTTGCCTTCGAATGTGTCCTGTCCCTGGTGCTGGCAGTTTCCGCAACCGGCCAAACCACCGCGCAATCCCCGGTTCTGGTGATCGATGCTGCGGCTCCCTCCCATGCTTTCCCCCATTTTTGGGAGCACATGTTTGGCTCGGGACGCGCCATTCTGTCGCTGCGCGAGAGCTACCGGGAAGATTTGCGAAGCGTGAAGCAGATTACCGATCTCGAATATGTCCGTTTTCATGCCATTTTCCACGATGAGGTGGGTGTCTACCAGGAAAGCGCGCAGGGCGACGCGAGTTATAACTTTTCCTATGTTGATCAGATTTACGACGGTCTGCTCGCGAACGGAGTGCGGCCTTTCGTGGAGCTGAGCTTCATGCCCAACCAGCTGGCGGCCAAAGACCTTCACCAAGCTTTCTGGTACAAGCCCAATGTTTCTCCGCCGAAAGATTGGAGCCGATGGGAACAACTGGTGCATGGTTTTGTCGAGCACCTCGTCAATCGCTACGGTGTGGAGGAGGTTGCGCGCTGGTATTTCGAGGTGTGGAATGAGCCCAACATTGATTTTTGGGCGGGCGAACCGAAGCAAGCGACCTATTGGGAGTTGTATGACCACGCGGCCCGGGCGGTGAAGCAAGTCAGCCCGCGCTTGCGCGTGGGGGGCCCGGCTACGGCACAGGCGGCCTGGGTCGATGCCTTTCTCGCGCATTGTGCCGAAAACCATGTCCCCGTCGATTTCGTGTCCACCCACGTCTATGGCAATGACAGCGCGGCGGATGTCTTCGGAACCAACGAGAAAATTCCGCGCGAGGCCATGGTCGGGCGCGCGGTCGACAAAGTTCATAAGCAGATCAAGGCCTCGGCGCTGCCCGATCTGCCTTTGATTTTCAGCGAATACAACGCCAGCTACATGACTGAGCCCGCGATTACCGATTCGGTCTACATGGGTCCGTGGCTGGCAAATACCATCCGGCTGTGCGACGGCCTGATCAATGAAATGTCGTATTGGACTTTTTCCGATGTCTTCGAGGAACAGGGTGTGGTGAAGCAACCCTTCTATGGCGGATATGGACTCGTGGCGGCAGGGGGAATTCCCAAGCCCGCGTACCGCGCGTTTCGTCTGCTGCATCGACTCGGAGGCGAGCGTCTGGCGCTCGATTCCGACTCGGCGCTCCTCACCCGCCGCAGCGATGGAGGCCTGGTCGTGGCGGTTTGGAATCTGGTTCCTGCCGAGCAGACGGGGACGGACAAGGTGGTGACGCTTCGTTCCAATCCGCCGGGCAGATTCCGGCGGGCTACGATTTCGCGACTCGACCGCAATCACGGCGACCCGCATCCTCTGTACGAAAAGATGGGCTCGCCCCGTTATCCAACCGAGAGCCAGCTGCGGGACCTTGGCAAGGTCGCCGACTCTCCGGTTCCTGAAGTAAGAGAGTTACAAAATGGAGAACTGATCCTCCGCCTCCCGCCTGAAGGGCTGGCGGTCATCGAACTCGACTGAACCGGCGCCGGCCGGGCGGAAACCTGCCAACTCCAGAGCCGCGCGAGCTTCGGCATTTTTCATGAACGTCGTCCAGATGAGCCCTGTACGCACGTTTTCCGCCATCAGCATGCTGATTCCGAGGTCAATGCCGATCACATCGGAACTCGCCCAGCCGGTTAAGGGATTGAAGGCATCCACGAATCCATAGCGTTTGCTGATCTGGTGTCCGTAGGAGGCGCGCAGGTTGCGTAGCACAGCGAGCGATTCCTGGTACAGAAATGGAAGAGATCCAGCCGATGCGGCAGGAACAAGGGTGCCATCGATGGGGCCTTGCAGCGGCGGTCCTCCCCAAACCACATAGCCCCGGTCCGAATCCGACGCCGTGATTCCCCAAACCTGGTTCGAGTAGCAGGGGAACTCCGTGCTCAACCGCTCACAAAAGCGGCGATGCGCCCGGCAGGCAACCACCGAGTTTTCAAAGTAGTTGGCATACCCGTCCTGCTTGCCGCGGAGATCGAACCAAGCGTGCGGATACTGATGAATGAACAGGGGCGCGGATATTGAAATGTAGCGATAGTCTTCGTAGACCATATACGGCCGGCGGATTGATCGCCAAGATTGGGCAGGGATTGGATGCGTCGGCGATCCCAGGGCCAGCAAGTAGAGGATCACTGATTCGCAGTAAAAGCCCCAGCGACGCTGACTGAACTCCAGCTCCGGAGTCCAGTGCATGGCGAAGGTATCGGCGCCGTTCAACGCCCAGGGCCATTCGACGCGATGATAAATTCGGGTGGCGTCGTTGCGAATCTGCTCATCAGAAGAGAAATACGCCCGGCAGCTCAACACACCGCACAGCAGGATGGCCATGTCGATCGGGGAAAGTTCGGAAAACCCGAGGCGGATGCCGTTTCTCATGTCCACGAAGTGATAGAGGAAGCCGTTGACTTGCTGGGCGTCATTGGCCAGGAAACGAAGCGAGCGGCGCACGCGCTCGACAATCTCCGCCGGCGGGCGGTAATTCCGCCGATGCCCGATCGAAAGGGCGGTCAGGCCAAAGCCGGTGGCCGCGATGCTACTGGTCAGGCGGGCGTCAACCCCGTTGGCGTTGGCGCGATCCCGCACCAAACCCGTCTGAGGATCGGCTTCATTCCAGAAGAACTCGAAGGCGGTTCGTTCCAGCTCCTCGAGAAGGTCCTCGTCCGACAGACAGTTCGGCCCTTCTGGAGCTGAGAAAAGAGGCGAAGCCCAGCTGGTTCCGATCAGGGGAAACCCAACCACGGCCGCGGCAGTCTTAAGAAAATTGCGCCTGTCCCAACGCATCGACAAGGAAGTTCGGTTCGATTAGGCTGGCAGATTGGCTTGCTGAGCAGGGGAAAATCCTGGGCAGTAGATCTTTTCCCCGGGCGAGAGAACTTGCGAGCAACCAATGACCCCTAGGACCCATGGAACCCGTGCTGCTACTGCTTTCGACAGCCTCTGAGCCCATCGTAGTACCCGGCTCGCGGGCGGTCCTAGTAGTTTGTCGTTTTCTGAATAACCGCCGTAATCAGGGAAACACCTTAAAGCCAGAAGCCCCTTTCTCGTGAGCCCGTATTTTTCCCCTTGACGAACTCCTAAGTTATTGTCAGGACAAACCTTTTCCCCGATTCTTGCATCTCTGCGGTAGGCCTAAATAAGCAAGGGAATTAGGCGGTCTGTAGTAGACTTCAACCAACGGGGACGCGGGGCCCAAACATGGAGGCGAATCCAGTCTTTCGCAGTGCATGGCACGAGCGCTTGTCGGCGCTTCGCAATGTACCCCCCGTACTGAGAATAGTCTGGGAGTCGGGACCCGTTATCGTGGTCTTCGGGCTTCTGTTCCGCCTGCTCGGTTCCGTACTGCCCATCGCGCTGCTCTGGATCACCAAACTCATCATTGATGGAATTGTTGCCTCGGTCTCCCACCATCAGCACGTCCCGCCGCGCTTCTGGTGGCTGGTGGGTGGCGAATTCGGTGTGGCCATCGTGGCCGGCGTGCTCTCTCGCGCCATCGACTTTCTGGACGCCCTGCTGGCCGACCGCTACACCCGGCACGTGAGCGTAGCCGTCATGCGGCACGCTTCCGAGCTGGACCTGACGGCCTATGAAGATCCGATTTTCTACGACCGTCTGGAGCGCGCTCGGGTGCAGGCCACCGACCGATTGGCCATGATTCAATCGATCGGCCGGCTGATTCAGCAGGCCATCACGGCGGTCACCATGTCGATTTCGATTGGCGTGTTTTCGCCATGGTTGCTGCTCTTGCTCATCGCCGGCGTGTTGCCCGCATTCCTCGGGGAGAGCCATTTTGCCTTTCTCGGTTACGCCAAGAACTTTCGTCAGACTCCGATCAAGCGCCAGCTGGATTATCTGCGGGTTCTTGGAGGCAGCAAAGAAGCCGCCAAGGAGCTCAAACTGTTTGGTCTGAGCCACTTCCTCACGGCCCGATTCACCGCCTTATCAGACGTGATTTACGTGCAAGACGTGGCCCTCGCGCGCCGCAGGCTGGCGGCCGGTTCTGTGCTGTCGATCCTGGGCACGCTGGGCTACTATTCGGCCTACGCTTGGGTCATCTGGCGTACCTTAGCCGGAGCGCTCTCGATCGGTACGTTGACCTTTCTGGCGGGCGCGATTCAGCAAGCCAGCCTCAATATCCAGCAGGTGTTCTCGACTCTGGCGGGAATCGCCGATCAGGCGCTGTTCCTGACCGACCTGTTGGCATTTTTCGAGATGCAGCCGACGATTCGCTCGAAACCCAATGCCGTGCCTGCCCCTCGCCCCATCCTCCGGGGATTCGAGTTCCGCAATGTGTCGTTTCGCTACCCCGGAACCTCGCGCTTCGTCCTCAATGCACTTAATTTTCATCTTCACCCCCAGGAACGGGTGGCGTTGATTGGCGAAAACGGGGAAGGGAAAACGACCATCGTCAAGCTGCTGACCCGTCTCTACGATCCGACCGATGGCGAGATTCTTCTCGATGGCATCGACCTTCGCGACTACAACCTGGAAGACCTTTATCGTGAAATTGGCGTTATCTTCCAGGACTTTATGCGCTATGAGATGACGGCACGAGAGAATATCGCCTGCGGACGCATCGAGGACCTCAACAATCTGGGCTTGCTCGAGCGTGCAGCGCGGAAGAGCGGGGCAGACCAGGTGATTGAGCGGCTCCCGCGGGGGTACGATCAGATGCTGGGCCGCCGGTTCGAAAACGGGGTTGATCTTTCCGGTGGCGAGTGGCAAAAACTTGCCCTGGCTCGCGCCTATCTGCGGGACTCCCAGCTTCTCATCCTCGACGAACCGACGGCTGCGCTCGATGCGCGAAGCGAGTACGAAGTGTTCCGCCGCTTCGCCGAACTGACTAGCGAAAAGATGGCGCTGTTTATTTCCCACAGGTTTTCGACGGTGCGCATGGCTGACCGCATCGTAGTACTAGAGAACGGCAGAATCGCCGAGGAGGGAACGCACGACAAGCTGTCGAGCTTGGGCGGGCGTTATGCCGAGATGTTTGAATTGCAAGCCGCGAGTTATCGTTAACCATACTCCGTCATGTTTGAGAATACGCACCTGGAGATAGCCACCGACGAAGCCGAACGCCTTGAGGAGATTTCAGCAGGCGTGTCCGAGGACCTGAAGACTCTCGAGGCGCAGGCCGGAGTACTGGCCCGCGGTCTAGCCTGGATGCCGGGCGTTCGGGCTTCCGATTCGGTCCTAGAGCGCAGTCGCCGCTTGCGCACCCGCATTGAACCGCTGCTTCGCCGGTTTCGCGCACCCCTGCCCACGGATGCTCCCGTCTCCGACGATGTTCGTTGGCTCCACGACAATATCCGACTGGTCGACATGGAACTGCACGACCTTGGGGAGACTCTGAAACCCTTGCGCAAGACCCCCCACGTCTATACCCCGAGTGGACAGATCATTCCCCGAGCCGCGGCCGTTGCCGAAGGTTATCTGACGTTGGTTCAGTATCAATTTAGCGAGTCGCGCTTCACCGCCTACGTGCGATCCTTCCAGCAAGTCACGGTATTGAACCTGAAAGAGTTGTTCGCCCTGGTTCCTGCCTTGAAGCTCTGCCTGCTCGAACAAATCGCGGTGCGGGCCGCCAAGATCTTAGAAGATCAGCATGGCTCCTACAGTGTAGGTTTGTTAATCACCAGCCTGCGGGACACGACGCATACCTGCTGGAAGGAGATGCTTGAGCCGCTGATAGCTTTTGACGGCATCTTGCGCAAGGATCCTACCGGGACCTACCCGCGCATGGATTTTGAGAGCCGCGAGCTTTATCGCAAGAAGGTGGCCAAGACCGCCCAACGCAGTGATCGAAAAGAGATGGCAGTTGCCGAAGAGGCGCTCGAGCTCGCGCGAGAAGCCGAAAGGGAGAAAGATGACAATCCCCGGCTGGCGCTTCGCCGTTCCCACATCGGTTACTATCTGCTGGCCGAGGGCAGGGACCTGCTCGATCACAAGGTTCGGTTCCGGCCAAACCTCGGACAGCGGATTCAGGGTTTCCTCCGCCGCCATCCCGATGAGTTCTACTTGCCCGGCATCGAGATCCTTACCCTGGCCATCATGTCGCTTTGCGTGGTTCTGTTAACCCCGCCTTACAGTTCCCCCGGTTTGATTTTCCTGGCCATGCTGGCGCTGCTGTTGCCCTGTTCGCAGAGCGCCGTGCAATTGATGAATTATCTGACGACGTCGTTGCTGCGCCCGGAGATTCTCCCCAAACTGGATTTTTCCAAGGGAATCCCCAACGATTGCGTCAGTTTGGTGGCCGTACCTACCTTACTGCTGAACGAGAGCCAAGTTCACCGTCTGGTCCAGGATCTGGAAGTGCGCTTTTTGGGGAACCGCGACCGCAATCTGCACTTCGTGCTCCTGACCGATCTTCCCGATTCCCGTCACAGCCCTCGCGAGGACAGTCCTCTAGTCGACCTGTGCGCTGCGCTGGTCGATCAGCTGAATGAGAAGTATCGCGAACAAGCAAAGGGATCCTTTCTGCTCCTGCATCGTCACCGGGTTTACAACCCGCGCGAGAAGGTGTGGATGGGCTGGGAACGCAAGCGCGGCAAATTATTGGATTTGAACCAACTCCTGCGTCAGGAATGCGACAACTTCCCGGTGAAGGTAGGCGATTTGTCGATCCTATCCCAGGTACGCTTCGTAATCACCGTGGATTCTGACACCGAGCTGCCGCGCGGCACGGCCCAGCGCTTGATCGGTGCCCTGGCCCATCCCCTGAACCAGGCCATCATTGATCCGGAAAAGAATATTGTCGTCGCCGGCTACGCCATCCTGCAGCCTCGGGTGGGAATCAGCGTGCAGAGCACGGCGAAGTCGCGCCTGGCAGCCATCTATTCCGGCGAGACCGGCTTCGACATCTACACGCGCGCCATTTCCGATGTTTATCAGGATCTGTTCGGGGAAGGGATCTTTGCAGGCAAGGGAATCTATGAGGTCGAGACGCTGCATCGCGTGCTCGATCGCCGCTTCCCCCGCAACGCCCTGCTCAGCCATGACCTTATTGAGGGTGCTTACGCCCGTGCCGGCCTGGTCAGTGATATCGAGATCATTGAGGATTATCCCTCGCACTACCGGGCGTATAACCGGCGGAAACATCGCTGGTTGCGCGGCGATTGGCAGATTACTGCCTGGTTATTCTCCCGCGTGCACGATGAATCGGGCCAACTGGTCCCCAATCCGATTTCGCTGATTTCGCAATGGAAGATTCTGGATAATCTGCGACGCAGCCTGGTGGAACCCGCCTCCTTGCTGCTTTTCCTGTTGGGTTGGACGGTGCTGCCGGGGCCGGCCGTGGGCTGGACTGTGGCCGCGGTCGCCATCCTGTTTGTCCCCACCTGGTGTCGTTTCGGATTTGAGGTCGTCCGTTCGGTGATCGAGCGCAAGTCCGGGATTTTCAAGGATGCCGTGCAGGCGCTGTTCGCCGCCAACGTCAGCGTGCTGTTGAACCTGATCTTCATGGCCCATCAGATGTTGCTGTCTCTCGACGCCGTGGTCAGAACTCTGGTGCGCCGCCTGTTCACGCGGCAACGGCTGCTGCAATGGGAAACCGCGGCTGAGGTTGAGTTGGGAACCAACCGGCGCACGCCCCTCGACATCTACCTGCAATGGACGCCGGCGCTGGCCTTGGGACTGGGTCTGATTGTGTGGTTTGTGAACCCGAGAGCCATCTTTCCGGCCTTGCCCATTCTCCTGCTGTGGGCTTCGAGCAAAATGGTTTCCCTGTGGCTGAACCGTCCTCCGCGAGCCCGCTACCAGGCCCCGGGCTTGAAGGAAAAACTTCTGCTGCGCATCGTCGCCCTGCACACCTGGCGATACTTCGCCGAGTTCAGCAACGCCGAGCATCATTGGCTCATTCCCGACAACGTACGGGCGGATCCTTTTGTCGTGGTGGCTCGTGTTTCGACTACCAACGCGGGGCTCCTGCTCAACACCCGGCAAGTGGCCTGCGAGCTCGGGTATCTGCAGCTCGATGAGTTTGCCGAGCAATCGCAGCACACCCTGGACACGCTCGGGCGTCTCGAGCGCCATCGCGGCCACCTCTTTAATTGGTATGACGGCCGCACTCTCGCCCCGCTTGACCCCAAGTTTGTCTCTACCGTCGACAACGGCAATCTGGTGGCTTCCCTCTGGACCTTGGAGCAGGGATGTTGGGACCGCTTATGTCGGCCGCTGTTCGAGCACAGCGTGGCCGAGGGATTTCTGGATCACTTGCGAGTTCTCGCGGATTTAGAGGTGCTTTCTCGCGAGCGGGTGCTCGCGATTGAGCGCCAGCTGGCTGAACAGAATTGGCTGGATGACTTGTTCGAGTTGCCAGATTCAGAACTTGAGCCGCTGCCCGGCGTGAAATCGACGTCCGACGTGCGCTGGTTCGAGCGGGAAACTCGCCGGCGACTCGAGAGCTTTCGCCGAGCCATGGCGGTTTATTGTCCCTGGCGGCTGCCCGAGTTTCGCCCCCTGCGGCGGGAACTCGGCCTCGAAGGCGCCGACCGAATGCCCGTCGAAGTCGTGCCCGACTTTATTGACCGGCTTACCTCCAAACTCGAGTTGGCACACTCGACCAACGGCGGCAACGAGCTGAGCCAACTGCGGGAGCGTTTGCGGCTCCTGCTCGCGCCCGCTCGTTCCAACACCGTGAAGCTCATCGACCAGCTCAAGGCGGTTGCTCACGACGCGGGAAAACTGGCGAACGAGATGGACTTCAATTTCCTCCTCGATTCGCGGCGCAAGCTCTTGTCCATCGGCTACGATGCCGGCATCGAGCGGCTCCATGCTGCTTGCTACGATCTGCTCGCTTCCGAAGCCCGCATCGCCACCTTTGTGGCCATTGCCAAGAACGAGATTCCCCAGGACACTTGGTTCCGTCTCGGGCGAGTCCACACCAAGGATCACGGTCGACCGGTTTTGCTCTCCTGGACCGGCACCATGTTCGAATACTTGATGCCGGCGATCTGGATGCGTTCCTACCCGGAGACCATTCTGGATCGCGCCCAGGTGGGCGCCATGCGCGCCCAGCAAGCCTACATCCGGAAAAACATCCCCTGGGGTATCTCCGAGTCGTCTTATTCCAAACGCGAGCCCGACGGGAGCTACGGTTATTGCGCCTTCGGCGTACCGAACCTGGCCTTGCGGGAGCAAGAACTGGACGCCTTGGTCATTTCCCCCTACTCCACGTTCCTGGCACTGCTCGTCGATCCGGTGGGCGCGCTCGGCAACATACGCAAAATGGCTAGGCGAGGCTGGTGCAGCCGCTATGGATTTTACGAAGCGGTTGATTTTACCCCGCAGAAAGGGAGCTCCGAGCGGCAACCCGAGCTGGTACGTTGTTGGATGGCCCATCATCAGGGCATGAGTCTGGCCTCCATCGCCAACTTCCTTTGCGATGGAATTGTCGTGCGCTGGTTCCACAGCAATCCCCAGGTCCAGGCCACGGAATTGCTCTTGCACGAAAAGCCTCTGTCTCACCTACGTCCGGTGCGTGCGGGCTTCGAATCGAATGCCCTGTAAACGCGCCACAAAATGAACCCTGGGCGGGTAAACTAAGCTCTAATTAGAACAGTGAATTCCAATGGCAAACCGGCCGGCGCCACGCTGCCCGCGTCGCGTCGGCTGCGCACCGTGCTCCCGATTCTCGCCGAACTCTTCCGTCCCCGCCGGGCGGTTCTTGCCCTCGGGTTGCTCCTGATGATCGTCAACCGAGTTTCCGGGCTGGTGCTTCCTTACTCGACCAAATACCTGATCGATACCGTCATTGTAAAAAGGCATTTCGAGCTCTTGAAGCCGCTGGTTCTTCTGGTGCTTGCGGCCACGGCTATCCAAGGAGTGACTTCGTTTGCCCTCACCCAATTGCTCTCGAAGGCCGCCCAACGCCTGATCACCGAGCTCCGCCGGAAGGTGCAGGCGCATGTGGGCCGATTGTCGGTCACTTTTCACGACTCGACCAAGAGTGGAATTCTGGTGTCGCGCATCATGAGCGATGTAGAAGGCGTGCGCAATTTGATCGGGACGGGACTGGTAGATCTCGTGGGCGGACTTCTGACGGCCATCATCGCTTTGGTCGTGCTCTTTCGCATCAGCGCCCGCATGACAGTTCTGGCCTTTGCCTTCCTGCTCTTGTTTGCTCTGTCTCTCAAGCGAGCCTTTGGAATCATCCGCCCCATCTTTCGCGAGCGCAGCAAAATCAACGCCGAGGTGACTGGACGCCTTGCCGAATCGCTCGGGGGCGTCCGGGTGGTGAAGGGCTACCATGCGGAAGAGCGGGAGGAGGGCACGTTTACGCGAGGCGTCGAACGTCTGCTCGCGAACGTGCTGCGCAGTTTGACCGCCACTTCGATCATGAGTTTGTCGGCCAGTCTGCTGATGGGGGTTGTGGGCGCCGTCATCATGTATACCGGAGCACGGCAGATTGCCGCCGGGTCGCTGACTCTGGGCGGGTTCTTTACCTACACTCTTTTTATGGGCTTTCTGATTGCGCCGATTATGTCCGTCGTGCAGATCGGCACTCAGCTCACCGAGGCGCTTGCCGGCCTCGAACGCACGCAGGAGATCTTGAGCGAAAGCCGCGAAGATCGGGACCCGCGGCGCACCCGGATCCTCGGCCCGATTCAGGGACACGTCGGTTTTGACCAAGTCGGCTTCAGCTATGACGGGAAGCGCAACGTCCTGAACGATGTTTCCTTTCGTGCCGAACCCGGCACCGTGACCGCCCTGGTCGGCCCTTCCGGATCCGGCAAGTCCACAACCATCGGGCTCATTTCCGCGTTTTATGTTCCTACCCAGGGGCGAGTGTCGATTGATGACGTCGACTTGAGCACCGTGCGGCTGGATTCCTACCGGACTCAGCTCGGACTCGTGCTGCAGGAGTCTTTCCTGTTTGACGGCACCATCCGGGAAAATGTTGCGTTCTCACGTCCGGATGCCCGTGAGGATGAGATCCTGCGCGCCTGCCGCATCGCACGGGTGGACGAATTTGCCGAAGGTTTTGCCGATCGATATGACACCGTGGTTGGAGAACGAGGCATCAAGCTTTCGGGTGGGCAGCGCCAGCGTATCTCGATTGCGCGAGCGATCCTGGCCGAGCCGCGAATCCTGATCCTCGACGAAGCCACTTCCAGCCTGGATTCCGAATCCGAAGCTCTGATTCAACAGGGGCTTTCCTATCTGATGCAGGGACGAACGACGTTCGTGATCGCCCATCGACTCTCCACCATCCGCCGCGCCGACCAGATTCTGGTCATGGAACAAGGACAAATCGTGGAGCATGGAACTCACCAAGAACTCTTCGCTCAGCGCGGCCGCTATTACGAGCTCTACACCCGGCAATACGGTCTCGAGAGCAATCTGTTCCTGGCTCCGGGCGAAGGGGATGCCTATCCGGTGTCGAGCGGGGACCAAAGCCAGACGTCGATACGGAGCGAGGAGCAAACTGGGCTCTCCGATGCGTTGCGTCTGGTGAGGGACGAGATTCGTTAATGGATTATGACCGGCGCACGTGAAGGAAAGGGAAATGGGTCGATTGCGGTCCGCACCGACAACCTGTGCCGCCATTTTCGCATGGGCGAATCGCTGATTCCGGCGGTCGATCAACTTTCTCTCCAAATTCGCGCGGCCGAGTTTGTTGCCCTCCTGGGCGCCTCGGGTTCGGGAAAATCTACCCTGCTCAATCTCATCGCCGGCCTCGACCGGCCCACCTCTGGATCGGTTCTGGTCGAAGGAAAGGATCTGGCCAGGCTTGGACGCAACGACCTGGCCAAATATCGCCTGCGAACCGTGGGCATGGTGTTTCAGTCGTTCAATCTGATACCCAGCATGACCCTGATCGAAAACGTCGAGTTGCCTTTGCGTTTTGCCGAAGTCGATCGCGCCGAGCGGAGGGATCTCTGTCAGAAAGCCCTGGAGCGAGTTCGCCTCGGTGCCCGATTGCATCATCGTCCGGGTGAACTGTCCGGAGGGGAACAGCAGCGGGCCGCCCTGGCGCGGGCTCTGATCAATCACCCGCTGCTTCTGTTGGCGGATGAACCGACCGGTAATCTCGACAGCCAGACGGGCGCAGAAATCATGAATCTGCTCGAGGAATGCAACCAGTCTTTGGGAATGACCGTGATCATGGTTACCCATGAGCGCTCGCTCGCGGAACGCCACAGCGAACGGCTGATCTTTTTGGCCGACGGAAGGCTGGTAGACGACCGCAGCGCCGCGCGGAACGCTGGGGAGGTTCGGTGAAGGCTTACGATGTAGCGGAGCTGGCCGTGCGCAATCTGCGCGAGTCGGTGCTCAGAAATTCGCTCACCACGGTGGGCATCTCGGTGGGTGTGGCTTCGCTCGTTGCCATGCTTTCGCTCGGTATCGGCCTCCAGCAACTGGCCAACCGGCGGCTGGCGAAATCGGGGCTGTTTGACACCGTCAGGGTCACTTCCCGGCGCGACCTGCGCAATCTCAGCCGCGAAGGGGGAGAAAACGGGCCGGATGCTGCGGACAGCCCGCCCCTCGATGAGTCTGCCCGGCAGAGGATCGCCCAGCTGCCGAATGTGGGCGAGGCCTATCCCGAGATCCGCTTTGTCACTGAACTTCGCTTTGAAGACCAGCCACATCTGACGGTGGTGGCCGCCTTGCCTTCCTCGGCCCGCGCGAACGACGCCTTTGATGGAATTGAAGGCCGGTTCTTCTCCTCCGACAGCGCCCAGGAGGCGATTCTCGAGAGATCCTTTGCCCAGCGGTTGCTGGGGGAGAGCCCCAAGCCGGGGGCGAACGACTCAACTCCAGTCACCGCCTTGCTCGGTAAGCAATTGATCATGCGCTATGGGGAGCGTACAGCGTTACCGTCCTCGTCGGCAGGTTCCGCCCCGACTGACACGGCGTACTCGGTGACCGCGCGCTATGAGAATTTGACGATCGTTGGAATCTGCGACCTGGATCCCGATAGCATGCGGGGCCAGTCGCGGGCCCGGGTCTTTCTTCCCTTGAAGCTGACGGAAGGATTGCATGTGATGGATCCCTCCAACCTGCGGGATACCACAAACGTACCCGGCCGCAGCCCAACTTATTCCGCGCTCGAAGTACGTGTCGGCAGCCCGCAAAGCATTCCCGCGGTCGAAGCGGCCATCAAACACATGGGCTTCGACACATTTTCCTTGCTCGATGCCACCAAGAACTTGCGCCAGTTTTTTGCCGTCCTCGATCTTTTTCTGGGTATTTTTGGCAGCCTGGCCTTGACCGTGGCCTCGATTGGGATCATCAACACGCTGGTGATGGCAATCCTCGAGCGGAGGCGTGAAATCGGCATCATGAAAGCCATTGGGGCCACCGATCAAGACGTCAAAGGACTCTTTTTTGCCGAAGCCGGGGTTATGGGCGGATTCGGTGGCGCTCTGGGCGCGGCTCTCGGCTGGGCTCTCGGTCACATCATCAATGGGGGCACGAATCTGTACTTGAAACGCCAGCATATCCCGCCGGCCCAGATCTGGTTCGTCCCCTGGTGGTTGGTCGCGAGCGCCATTGTCTTTGCCATCGGCGTGAGTCTCGTCTCTGGTTTGTATCCCGCCAGACGGGCTGCACGGCTCGATCCCGTCGAAGCCTTGCGCTACGAGTAAACTGACCAGATGCGGGCAATGGGTCTGGCGGTCCTTCTCCTCGGCTTGGCCGCATCCGCCGCAGCCGACGGCCGCGTCGAGTGCAACGCGCTCGCCAGCCGCATCCTCGCCCGGCCCGTCCACTACTGTGTGCTGCTGCCGCCCGGATACGACGCCGCCCCTTCGTCCCGCTATCCGGTGCTCTACTTCCTGCACGGTCTCGGCGGAAACGAGCGCGCCCTGCTCGAGAGCGGAGGGTGGAACTTGGTAGAAGACCTGCGTCAGGCAGGCAAGATTGGCGATTTCCTAATGGTTACCCCCGAGGCCTGGGCCAGCTTCTATGGGAACGCCGCCAATGGACAATTCCGTTACAGCGATTTCTTCCTCGAAGAGTTCATGCCTTCGATCGAAAGCCGATATCGAGTCCGTCGCGACCGCCGGTCGCGAGCGATCACGGGCATCTCCATGGGAGGTTACGGCGCGTTGCGCTTTGCCTTTCGTTACCCGGAGAGCTTTTCTGCCGTGAGTGCCGAGAGTGCTGCATTGATGACCGCCTCGCCCGAGGAACTCAATTCGGCCATCCGTTCCGGAACCCCCCTCGGACGGCTCCTGGGCACGGTTTTCGGCAATCCGATCGATGTTGCCCACTGGCGGGACAACGATCCTCTGGTGCTCGTTAAACGAAACCCGGGGGCCATCCGCCGAGTCGCAATCTATTTCAACTGCGGCCGCGAAGACCAATTCGAATTTGCCCGTGGCGCCGAAGCCCTCCATCGGCAACTCGACGCCGAGTCCATCCACCATGAATATCACCTGTATCCCGGAGACCACAGTGCGAGCTACTTCTTGCGCCACTTCGACGAGGTGATCGAGTTTCACTGGCGAAACTTTGCTGCAGGAAGGTAACAGCGCCATCCCGCCAAAATGGTGCCGGCACTCTGGGGAACTAGGGCTGCGAATTCAAAGAAATCTTGGCTATTGAAGAGGATTCGGAGACTTTGGGGAGTGTGCCGCGCGATCGTGTTCCGCCAGTGTTTCTGCGACGATCTCGGTCCGGCCATCCGTGCCGGGCTGCTCGACGATGCTGATTATGTCCTGCGATCTCACCCACACGGCGCGGTGCGCGTCGTACTTAACGCCATACATGTCCTGCACCGGTTCGCTGTAACTTTTCGAAGGTGGTCCATAGGCGCCTTGCAATCCGTCAAAGAGTTCAGCATAGGACTTGGGATGAGAGCCTTCCACGTTCGCAACAGGAGCAGCATAGACCATGTCTATCTTGACCAAATGGTCATGGTCGAAGGTGAACGTGTCTGCCCGCTTGGTCTCGTCATCGCCGCGGCCGTTGTATTCGAAGCGTGTCTCGCTGGTGGCTTGCTGCTTGGCCACCTTTTCCTTCGCGCAAATATCCTTGGCGTTGGTTTTGGACGAATAGTCTTGTCCCTTGGACAACTGTTTTACGGTTTTCCAGTCCTTGTCTTGACAGGCCCGATCGATATCCCCAACCTTACCTTCGGAGAAAAACTGCTCGGCGGTCTCGCCGAGCAAATGGCCGCCGCCCTTTGAATCCTTCGGCTGGTCCTGCGGTAGCACCGCGGGACATAGCAGTAAGTATCCAACGATCAATCGGAGTGTATTTGCCATCGTTTCTTTCTGTTAGTGTCTGGCTCTCCGCCATTTCGGAGAAGCCCTGGCGCGACGGCTTGCTGTCCTTCCATACAGCGAGCTTTCTCGAAGTGTACACACATTTGTGCTGTTCAAGTTCAGGCGGTAGATCGAAAGTAATCTGATTCGCTGCCGTTTTTCCGACTATCGCCACCCGCTCTCCGCATCACGTTGGACTCAGCTCATGGAGAGAGGTGACCCGAATCGTTCTTCCGGGT
>DATJVZ010000234.1:0-3583 GCA_035501575.1 Terriglobales bacterium
GCGTACAACTGGGTGATGAAACGCTGCGTGGTTTCTTTTGAATTGGGAACCTTTGCATCGTAATCGGCCGTGAGGTTTGCTGCGAGCACCTCGGCCTCGGACTTACCCTGCTCGATGAGTTTTGCCACGCGATCCCGAACCACCAGAATCATATCGCGGTGCACCATCACCGCATTGCGATCTACCATTGGCCCGTGACCCGGGATGATCTTGGTATTCGGACCGGAACGCGCAAGAATCTGTCCTAGCCCATTTATGGTCCCATTCAGACTGCCCCCGTTGACCCGGTCAATATTGGGATATTGGATCGAACGGTAGAAATCACCCGTCATAATCAGGTCGTTTCGCACGAAGCGAACCATTGTGTCGCCGTCTGTATGGGCCGCTGGGATGGGAATCAATCGCACCTCCTCTCCATTCATGTGAAATGTCAGCGGGTCGTTAAAGGTAATTGTGGGAAGCCCCACGGGCTGTGTAGGCCTGCCTGGTGTTCCGTTCGCGGCCGCCGCCGGGTGCATGAGCCGGTCTCGCACAGTTCCGCGGGCTAGAATTGTGACACCCATCTTGCCCAGGTTCTCATTCCCGCCGGTGTGGTCCCCGTGTACGTGCGTATTGACGACAAATTTGATCGGGGCGTTGGAGAACTGTCGAATGGCGGCGACAATCTTGTCGGTTAGCGGCGCAAACTGATCGTCCACCATGAAGATCCCATCAACGCCTGCTAGCACACCGATGGTGCCGCCCTGGCCCTCGAGTGTGTAGAAATTGTCACTGATTTTTGTGGTCTTAATCTGAACCTTACTAAAATCGGGTTGCGCCTGGGCGTGCGCGCCGACTTCCATGACGGCCAACGCTCCGAGAATCGCAAATGAGAATCGAATCGTGGTTAGTCTCATGTGTCCTTGCTCCTTGTAAGTTCCATGACACTTTCGCCGCGGCGATTCCGGGCTCCTCAGAGAACTTAGTGGCCTCCAACATTACCACAAGCTACCGTTTTAGCAACCAAATCTGTGCTGGCGGGTAATGCGTCGGCGTGAGCGGGATCGGTTACTTGCTGATCGGACAAAGACGCTCGGCGGAAGCGACAGCCAATAGAAGTCGGCTGGATCCTATATTCTTCGCACGTTAGGTTGCGCAAAGACCCACGTCGGGCGTTTCCGAGACGGACGAACGATCAGGTTTTTCGCGGTAGGCACTTATGGCGGGGAATCTTGGCCTTGATGAGCCGTCTTGGAATTCGTGCCAGACGCGGGTTCGCAACACTGACAACGCCTCGAGAACTTTAGGTTTAGTACGTGAGCGCCTATTATCAAGCTCGCTCCGACAGAAACCGCCACCGGTTCAATGGAAATATCGCGCCATTGGACGTGACGGCGTATGAATAAGCAGAGGAGGCCGGACGCGAATAATGCCAGGCAGCATACTCGGCCGTGTTTCTTTCGATAGCCCGGAACAAGCGCAATCGCGCCCATCGCAGCCGACCCGAGAAGGAATAGAGGTTCGAGTTTCTCGGAGACCCTTACCAAGGACGCCAACCCCGCAAAGGAAAGCAAAATTGGTCCAACAACACAATGCACGAAACAAAGGGATGCGATCAGCATCCCGCTGCGGTCGGCGCGCGAGTTATCGAGTGGTGGCTTGTCCATCACCGAAATACGCCCCCAACGGAGACAGGTCTTCACAAAAATCTCCTCAAATCTGCGTTAACTGGTGGCAGGTTAAGGAGGGATAGTGGAGGCGTTAGTCAGACGAGTCCATCACAACCCTCCCAAAACACGACGGGATGGGTAGTGACGGGCGGCGCCCGGGGAACAAGCGTCGAAAACTGAACAACTCGGGGAAGGCAGGAAGGCCGAGTTGGAATTACAGATCCGACGTTCGCAAGGAAGGGGACGGCCAGGGCGCTGGCCAGATCGATTACAGGCGTTTGAACGCCGGCATGGCAGTAGGAACAGGCCGCGGAATCCGACTGAGACTCGTGATGGTGGAATAGGCCGCCGAGGAGTACGAGAACGAGGATGAAGACAATGGCCAGTCTCATGATTGGAAACCGATCCCGGAAGGCCTGTCCTCGATGCTCGAACGTCATGGTGTCATGGACCGCTAGTATTGACTTCGGCCATAGAGGGCCGCGACCGCGCAGAATGCCATTTTAGGCCGATGGAGTAACCTTGACTTAGAACAATCTTGTGAGCGGCCTGAATCATTAGTATCCGGTTGCGCAAACGCAATGAATGGTGTATCGCCTGATGCTGGTGAGCAAACTCTTCCAGGGCGTCCTTTGAGATAGGAGTTACACCGGTTCGGCCCGGGTGCAGGAGAGCGCAATAGTCCGCTGAGCCTCCTTTTGAGGCCGTTCACAATAATCCTGTTGAACAGTTGACTGGGTTGCGATAAGGATTAATTGGGGTCATCCGTCATGAACACTTCAACTGGCCGCGAAGTCTGGAGAACCAACCGCCGTGTGGCGGCGCGAGCGGGGGTTCTGATTACTGTTGCCCTGCTGGCTGGCAGCGGGTACGCCAGCGACAAAAAGGACGATCCCGATGAGATCGGCAACCGAGACGTTGGAAAGGGCGTGAATTTCTACTCGCTGGAGAAGGAAATCGCCCTCGGCAAGCAATTGGCCCAGGAAGTGGAGCGCCAAGCCAAGGTTGTTAACGATCCGGTCATCGCGGAATACGTGAACCGCTTGGGCCAAAATTTGGTTCGGAATTCCGATGCTAAGGTTCCTTTCACGATTAAGGTGTTGGATACCGAAGAGGTGAACGCTTTTGCGTTGCCCGGGGGTTTCTTCTTTGTCAACACCGGCTTGATTCTAAAGGCGGACACCGAGGCAGAGTTGGCCGGTGTCATGGGGCACGAAATTGCGCATGTGGCCGCCAGGCACGGCACCCGGAACGCCACGCGTGGCGAGATCGCGCAAATCGGGATGATAGCCATGTCGATCGCCATCCCTTACGGCTGGACCGGTTACGCCATCCGGCAGGGCGCGGGCATGGCCATTCCCATGGGCTTTCTGACCTTCTCACGTGCCAATGAGAGGGAGGCGGACCACTTAGGCCTGCAGTACATGTATAAGGCCGGCTACGACCCCACGGCGTTCGTGGATTTCTTCGAAAAGATCGAGAGCATGGAAAAGAAGAAGCCCGGCACTGTCGCCAAAGTTTTCTCCACTCACCCGATGACGGATGATCGCATCAAGGCGGCGCAGGATGAGATCGAAAAGGACCTCAAGCCGAAGCCGGAATACGTGGTGAGCACATCCGAGTTTAACGATGTGAAGAACCGGCTGGCGATGCTGCACAATCACCGCAAGGCGGAGCCGGACGATCCCAACCGTCCGCGCCTGCGCCGCGCACCGGGCACGGGGACTGGGCCGACCGGCGAGAGCACAGGTGATGAGAAGCCTGATCAGGATGAGCGCCCTACGCTGAAGCGGCGAGCTGATCAATAGCGGGCACGCCCAACTACCCATATCGACCTTACAACGCCTAATTTTCCCAAAACCTGGTAGCCGCGGTCTGGCTCACTCCCAGCCCGAGCCGCGCCGCGGAAAGACCGGATCCGCAAAAACTTTCGC
>DATJVZ010000235.1:0-3364 GCA_035501575.1 Terriglobales bacterium
GCCGTTCCCGTGCGCATGAACTACATCGCGCGACCGAGTAATGCAGTCATGATCGCGATTCAGTGAGGTATCGGAGGTTGAGATGAGTTTCAGGTCTATTGTCGTACTCCTATTGGTGGAATTGAGCAGTGGCTTTGCCCAACCATCCGGCACTTTCACTGCGACCGGCTCCATGATCACGCCTCGCTGGGGGCACACGGCAACGCTGCTCAATAACGGCAAAGTTTTGATAGCCGGCGGACAGGCGACGGATATTCCATCCTCAACTCCCCCCCTAGCCACCGCGGAACTCTACGACCCTGCTACGGGAACGTTTGCCGACGCCGGCAAGATGACCGAGCCGCGTGTTGGCCATACGGCGGCTCTGCTTCCCGACGGCAGGGTCTTGATTGCGGGGGGCTGGAATGGACTGTTTTTTTCGCCGGCCGAGGGCTCCCCGGAGATTTACGACCCCTACACTAACCGTTTCACTTCGACGGGATCGAAGTTCGCGGACCCGGCCGTCCGGGCCGCAACCCTGCTTAATAGTGGGAAGGTGCTGATGACCGGACCCTTGGCCGGCAGCCTGTGCGGCTCGACGGTCACCGAACCGTCATCGGAATTGTACGATCCCGCTATGGGAACATTCTCGCCGACCGGCGGCGCGCCAGCTATTTCGTATTGCGACCCGATACCGGCGCTGCTGCCGAACGGCCAGGTTCTGATTGTGCCTGGAAATGGCGATTCGCTCGCCGAAATCTATGACCGAGCAACCGGCTTTTTCAACGTGACGGGATGGGTGAACTCCTTCAGCATCGGTGGAACCGCGACTTTACTGACGACCGGCAGAGTATTGGTTACGCTGACCGCTCCGGATTGTGACGGTACCCTGGATCACACGGCGCTCTACGACCCCGCAACCGGGCAATTCACTGCCGCTGCAACAATGGCTTATGGCGCATGCCGGCCCAAGGGCGTCACGCTGTCCGATGGGAAAGTGTTGATCGCCGGCGGTTCGTTTGCCGGACCTCACTCCCAGGTTTACGATTTTGCGTCTGGAACATTTAGGGCTACAGGAGACATGGCTTCGGGCCACACAGGTCACACGGCTACTCTCCTGAACGATGGCACTGTTCTCATCGCGGGTGGTCTCCAAAACATCCAAGATCATGTTGCTGTTACCGTGGCGGAAGTGTACCATCCTGCAGTTGCTCTCCCTGCTCCCGCATTGCTCTCCCTCTCTGGAAATGGACAAGGACCGGGAGCAATCCTGCACGCAAACTCTCACCAGATCGTGTCGGCAGATAATCCTGCGGATTCTGGCGAAGCTCTGGAAATTTATCTCACTGGTTTGCTCGATGGCAGCGTCATCCCGCCGCGGGTCGCCATCGGCGGCCGATTGGCCGAGGTGTTGTTCTTCGGCAACGCTCCCGGCTACACGGGCTTGAACCAGGTGAACATCCAGATACCGGATGGGCTAGCGCCAGGGCCGGCGGTGCCGGTGCGGCTGAATTATATGGGCCGCCCGAGTAATGAGGTCACGCTGGCGGTACGGTGATCATGGGCAGCCGACATTTGGAGGAATCGTGAAAAGGCTTGTTCTGCTGGCGGTCTACCCCATAGCGGCCTGCATTGCACAGTTACCGGGAACATTTGCGGTGACGGGTGGTATGAGCGTACCCCGGGTCGCGCACACCGCGACGCTGCTCTATGGTGGCAACGTCCTGATCGCGGGCGGTTACTCGATATTCAGTGGAAGCGTGACTCCCTTTCCCAGCGCCGAGCTTTACGATCCAGTCAGGGCCACATTCAGCCCCACTGGCAATATGACTGCCACACGCGCTTACCACACGGCGACCTTGCTTCCTGACGGCAGAGTGCTCATTGCCGGTGGATATTACTTCTTGGCAGATCAAGGTTTCACCGTCGCCTCCAGCGCGGAAATCTACGATCCAGCTCGCGGTGCGTTCATCGGGACGGGCGGTATGGCGACACCGCGAATGGGCCACTCGGCAACACTGCTCAACGACGGAAGGGTGCTCATCGCCGGAGGCGTACTCAACGGATACGCCATCGCGAGCGCTGAGATTTATGATCCGGTGACCGGGATGTTCACTCCGACTGGCGATATGACTATTGGGCGCACAGGGCATATCGCTACCCTCCTGCCCGATGGGAAAGTGTTCATAGCACCGGGCGACGACGGTCCCGACTATCGGACGGCCGATATCTATGACCCCGTGAGAGGCGTCTTTCATGCCGTGAATTGGCATTCCAGCAACTTGACCGCCGGTTCGGCAAGCCTGCTGCCGAACGGCAAGCTCCTCTTCACATTGCAGCCGCCCGAAGGCGACTTCGATAGCAAGTTGGCGACACTTTACGATGTTTCCACGGCGCTGTTCGAAGACACGGCGCCGATGGAGGTTCCGAGTTATTGGCCCTCCAGTACAGTTCTGTCCGATGGGAGTGTGTTACTCACGGGTACCGATGCCGGTTGCGGGTCGGGAGCGCAGAACACGGAATTCTATGATGCCGCGGCGGCCGCTTTCTTTTCCTTGGCTAATATGACCGCGGCCCGGAGCGGTCATACGGCCACTCTGCTCGAGGATGGAACCGTTCTGGTGGCGGGAGGCAGGGGTACTTCAGGCTGTCCGCCGCTCGCTCTTGCGAGCGCCGAGCGATTCACGCCGCCATCGATAGCGCCTCCCCCGGTCTTGCTGTCTATCTCAGGAGTCAGCCAGGGGGCGATTCTCCACGCGGGAACCAGCCGGATCGTGTCGGCGGCCGATCCAGCCGTTAGCGGCGAGATATTGGAAATCTACCTCACAGGCCTGCTCGACCACAGTGTCATTCCCCCGCGAGTTGCGGTCGGCGGCCATCTCGCCGAAGTTCTGTATTTTGGAAACGCTCCTGGGTTTGCGGGCCTGAACCAGATCGACATCCGGGTGCCCGGCGGAGTGGCTGCCGGGCCTGCGATACCGGTCCGATTGATTTACCTGGGCCACCACAGCAACCAAGTCACGATCGGAGTGCAATAACGCGCGCTGCCGTCCGTGACAGAGTGGCTGGACTGGGCGATAACATTGGTGGAATGCCGGCGAGCATGGGAACCCCGAGATTCATACTGGTAGCGGCTTTATTCGTGGCCGCCGGCGCTCACGGCCAAACCAGCCTGGGAGCGATTTCGGGAACCGTAACCGACCCGGCGGGAAGCGTGGTCGCCGGCGTTCATGTGTTGCTGACGCAGATCGAAACTCGCGTTCGCCGCACCGCCAGAAGCAACGGAGCCGGCATTTATCGGTTTGATGCCGTCGCGCCCGGACTTTACGAACTCAGGGCCACACAGCCCGGCTTCAGCGCGTTTGTTGCGACTGAGTTTCCCATC
>DATJVZ010000236.1:0-23221 GCA_035501575.1 Terriglobales bacterium
CTTGTCAAAGGGGCGGCTAGGTAGTGAGAGAGCAGAATGCTGGTGACATGAAACGCAAGGATATGAATTAAGTACAGGCCGTAACTAATGAAGCCGAAGAATTTGAAAATCGACCAATCAACGTAAGCCTTCCACTTGCTACTTCCGGCTAGTAGAGTACAAGACAAAAAACCAGCAAAGGCGAGATTACAAGCCGTTTTAGCAAGGGTTACATCTGCCCACGGATGACCCGCAAACATAACGAAAGCAGCGCCACCTAAGAGCATAGCTGGTAAAGCGACACGGGCCAGTTGATAGCGGCGAAACGACGGCATCCGCAGCCAGATTGCAAGTAGTGCTCCCAAGGCAAGGCCATCCAGATTGAACCAAGTATAAAAAGATGCGAAATGCCTGGGGACAGGGTTGACGAGAAGCAAAATCCTGAGAAACGGGCTGCCTAGAACGATCACGATGGTCAGGGTCAGTAATTTTCGAAGAGAGCATTTGCGTACGATGAAAGGCCAAAGCATGTAGAAATGCTCCTCCACGGCCAATGACCACAACACCCCGTATCCCTTAGAAATACCCAGGATTCCTGCAAAGTTAGCAAGAAACAGGAAACTTACGGCGATGAAGGGAGACGATGCCAAGCCGGTAATCTGCAGGATCAATAGAAGTGCATACAATGCGGGTAGGATTCGAAGTGCTCGACGAATATAGAAGCGACGAAAGTAATCAGGTCGATGCCGGCTGTCCAGTAGGATTCCCGTGATTAGGAATCCGGATAGAACAAAAAACAAATTGACTCCTACCCATCCATATTGACTCAAGTTGTAAAGCACTCGCCCGAAAGTCGAGAGTTCTCCATGTAAAGGTAGAGCCATTCCATGGAGAAAGACCACCAACAGAACCGCGATGCCTCGTACTACATCGAGCTCTGGCATGTAATCCCGGATCAGAGGACTATTCATGCCGGCTTATGCAGGGCTCGTTGTGGGAACCCTGAGGCCCAGTTCTTTCATTACTCGTTGCAAGTCCTTCCATGCTTCCTTCTTTTGCCGTGGATCGCGCAAGAGAAAGGCGGGGTGATAGGTCACGGCCAGCTTAATTCCGCGGAAATCGTACCAGCGTCCACGCAACTCGGCCATCGGTGCGTTCAACGTTAACAGTGTCTTGGCGGCGACCGCCCCGAGCGCCACGATCACCTTTGGCTGAATCGCCGCGATTTGCCGCATCAGAAACGGAGAACACGTCTCGCACTCGCTGCGTTCGGGAACACGGTTACCGGGAGGGCGGCACTTGATAACGTTGGCGATATAGACGTCTTCGCGGCGCATGCCCATGGCTTGGATCATATTGTTGAGCAGCTGTCCAGCGCGGCCGACGAAAGGTTCGCCCTGTTGGTCTTCGTCAGCTCCCGGGGCCTCTCCCACGAACATCAGGTTGGTTTTGGGGTTGCCCACGCCGAAGACGATTTGCTTACGGCCTTGTTTGTGAAGAGGACAACGTGTGCAGGCGCCCAGATCCTCACGAATGATCCGTAACGCATCGGCAGGATCACTCACGCCGGCTTCTGGCTTCGACCCCGAGAAGACACTCTCTTCCGAGTCAACGGCCTGAGCGGAAACGGAAACGATTGGGGGCATCACGGAGCTCGGCTGGTTCTGCGCGGGACCCAGATCTGGGGGCGCTAGGGTCGCTTCTGCCTGACCACTGCGCACCGGATGCCGATAAAAATCGTAAATTCCTAGTTCCTTATAAAAGTCGATCCGTTCACTTAGTTGGCGGCGCAGGGAAGGATCGAGAGATCGTGTCATGTCCTCAACAGATTAGCAGCAAACCTCGAGAACGACAGAGTTCTTTGCTGTGGAAGAAAAGATTCCGAACGCCAATTTAGGCTTTCATCGCAGGCTTTGATTGGCGAAGGCGGACGACTTGGTCGAGCACGCGGTGCGCGATCTCCCACTTGCTATTCTCGGGAACATCGATGATTTCATCGGCGGTGATAATGGTGACCGCGTTACGCTCGGAATCAAAGCCGATAGCTTTCTGCGACACATCGTTGACCACGATTGCATCCAGGGATTTCGCGGTTAACTTCTTGCGCGCGTGTTCGCGCACATTCTCGGTCTCAGCCGCAAAGCCGATCACAATCTGAGATCCCTTACGACGAGCAACTTCCGTGAGAATGTCGGCCGTCGGCTCGAGTTCAAGAGTCAAACCTCCGGCGCGTTTGATTTTTTGGGGTTGGACCGCTTTGGGTCGATAATCGGCGACCGCTGCGGTCTTGATTACGACAGTGGCTTCGGGCAGCCTGTCTAATACTGCCCGGCGCATTTCCTCGGCGGATTCGACTTCGACCACCTCGGCGGCACGAGGAGGAGTGAGCAGGGTCGGCCCGGTGATCAGCAGCACGCGGGCTCCCCGTCGCAGCGCTGCTTCGGCCACGGCATATCCCATGCGGCCGCTAGAACGGTTGCTCAGATAGCGCACCGGATCGATCTTCTCGCGTGTAGGCCCGGCGGTGATCAGCACGGTTTCTCCGGTCAAATCCGGCGAGGCCCCCAAGGCTTCGAGGGTGGCGTCGACAATAGCCTGGTTCTCCGCCAGACGACCCGGTCCCGTCATTCCACATGCCAGATAGCCCGTCCCGGGTTCCACCAGCCGTACGCCTCGCTTTTTGAGAACCTCCAGGTTGGCCTGGGTCGCCGGATGGTTCCACATATTCAGGTTCATTGCCGGAGCCACCACCACCGGGGCGGTGGTGGCCAGATACAGCGTGGTTAGGAAGTCGTTGGCAATGCCCTGGGCGAACTTGCCAAGAACATCAGCCGTGGCGGGGGCCACCAGCAAGGCATCGATCGACCCTGCCACTTGAATGTGCTCGATAGCGGAATCAAGGTTTGCGGGTTCCGCCCCGGCGGCGAACATGTCGGTGATCACTTTTTCGCCCGAAAGAGCGGCAAACGTCAGTGGCCGAATGAACTCCTCGGCAGCCTTGGTCATGATGACCTGCACACGGATTCCGCGTTCCGCGAGCAGCCGGACGATCTCAGCTGCCTTATAGGCCGCAATTCCGCCACTGACGCCGAGAGCCACCTTCATAAAATTGCCGATTATCGATTGCCGATGTGCGGGGACATTCTGAGGTCGGCAATCCGCCGTCCCTACTCTGGACCTAAGGCCTTATCCAGGGTGTCACTGGCCACTTCCGCGGCCGACTTAGGGGTTTCGGGAATCATCCATTTGACTTTGCCGGCCTTGATCTCATCCTGGGCGATGCGGCAGGGTTTGCGCGAGGTCGTATCAATCACCGGAGGCGCGCCCCCCTGCAATTGCCGGGCGCGTCGAGCTGCCACCAAGATGTAGCGATAGTTACTATCGAAGCCATCCATCAACTTCATAATTTCTCCCCTGTCGTTAACCTCGTCGAGCCGCGATTACCGCAAACGAGGCCAAGATCGGCTGAACGCGGGCTTCGATATTGCGCAAGCGGCAACTTTCAGCTTTGGCCAACGTTTCTTTGTCGGCAGCCACTGGTTCGGTCCCCGCGTGCCTCATCCTCTCTGCCAGCAGAATGGCCTTGAGGGCCGCGATAGATTCCTCCAGACGATCGTTTATCAAAATATAGTCGTATTCCCGGTATTTCTCAATCTCCCGATGGGCAGTGACCAACCGGCGCTCGATCACCTCTTCCTTGTCCAGACTGCGATTCCGTAGACGCTGCTCCAAGGTCTTGCGGTCGGGCGGCAAAACGAAGATGGTCACGGCTTCGGGAAGCTTGCGCTTGATTTGTTCGGCCCCCTGGACATCGATATCGAGCAATAGATCTTGCCCTCTTTCACGCGCGTGCTCGAAAAAGCACTTCGCGCTTCCGTAAGCATTACCGAACACCTCCGCCCATTCCAGAAATTCGTTGCGCTGCTTCATTTGTTCAAACGTTTCCCGGGAGACGAAAAAGTATTCCCGGCCATTCTGTTCTTTGCCGCGCGGCTGCCGGGTTGTATAAGAAATCGAAAATGCAAGTCGGGGAACCTCTTGCCGCACCTTTTCGACGAGCGTGGATTTCCCCGAACCGGAGGGCGCGGAAATGATGAAGACGCAGCTCATTCCAGATTTTGCACCTGTTCGCGAGCCTTTTCGATATCGGCTTTCATCCCCAGGCCGTGGGTGGTGATTTGCAAGGCCTCCCCGGCCAGCCCGGCGGTCTTCGATAGCAGAGTGTTGGACTCGCGATTCATCTCCTGCAGGAGAAAATCCAACTTCTTGCCAACCTCGCCTCCCTGATCGAGCAGGCCCAGAAACTGCTGGATATGACTTTCGAGCCGGACCAGCTCCTCCGCAATGTCGCTGCGATCCGCGAGCACAGCCGCTTCCTGCAGAATGCGCTCCGGTTCGAGTTGGGAACCGATGAGTTCCTGGATTCGTCGATTCAGTTGCTCCGTGTAGGCGCGGAGCGTCGCTTGACGACACTTTTCGACTTCTTGTCGGGCCCGCTCGATGCGCCGCATCCGCTCGCGAAGGTCCCGTTCCGCGTCTCGACCTTCCTGCTCCCGCATTTCATTCAATCGAGCTAGGGCGTCTTCGAGCTTTGTCAGGATCGCCTCTTCGAGCAGGGGGTCGGCGGACGGAGTGGCCAGCTCGAAAGCGCCGGGGAGGCGCAGAACAAGGTTGAGATCCGGCTCCGCCGCCAGCCCGAATTCCTTGGCCAAAGACCGAAAGGCCTGGATGTAGCCGCCCAGCCATTCCCGATTGAAGCGAAAACTCTCACCGGCTTCGGTTTCGAGATTGAGCACTAACTCGACGTGTCCTCGGAGCAGTTTTTCCTTCACCCGGCGGCGTACCTTCATTTCCAGCTCCTCGGTCCCGGGAGGCATGCGGAAATGCAAGTCCAGAAAACGGTGATTGAGCGATTTCAAGGAAAGGTTGAAACTATGACGTCCGTTCGCCTGCCCGGTGACTTGCGCGAACCCGGTCATGGAGCGTATAGCCATGCGGATTATCCCAGAGAAGCCGCATCGACCTTCGGGGGCTCCAGATCGACAAATTGCAGGTCATACAGCCGGCGATAGATGCCGAACTTCTTCATCAGCTCCTCATGCGATCCGCTATCGGTCACCTTGCCATTTTCGAGCACCACAATGCGGTCGGCGCGACGCACGGTTGAGAGGCGATGAGCTATGACCACGACCGTGCGCCCGACCATAAGATTGGCGAGGGCGGACTGCACCAGGGATTCCGATTCGCTGTCGAGCGCCGAAGTCGCCTCATCGAGGATCAGAATGGGAGCATTCTTGAGCAAAGCGCGAGCGATTGCGATGCGCTGACGCTCGCCGCCCGAAATGCGGATGCCGCGTTCCCCGATGACGGTGTCGTAGCCCAAGGGTAAGGCCGTAATGAAGTCGTGCGCTAAGGCGGCCCGCGCCGCCGCTTCCACCGCCCGCTGGGAAACCTGCGGTTGTCCGTAGGCGATATTGTTGCGCACGGTGTCGTTGAAAAGAATCGTTTCCTGAGAGACAACTCCGATTTGCGAACGCACCGAGGCGAGGGTGGCATCGCGGACGTCGTGGCCGTCGATGAGCAAACGCCCGGCGGTGACATCGAAGAAGCGTGGAATTAGCTGCACCAGACTGGTCTTTCCCGCGCCGCTCGACCCTACCACGGCCAGTACTTCGCCGGCGCGGACTTCGAGGTTAATGTCTTGCAGAATCTCCCGCTTTTCCCCTCCCCGGGGCTCATAGGAGAAGCTCACCTGCTCGAACCGGATGCTGCGCGAGAACGGAGGCAAGGGCTTGGCGCCGGCCGATTCCCGCACCTCATCCTGGGTGTCGATGAACTGAAAGATTCCCGAGGAAGCGCCCAGAGCCTGCTGAAAGTTGTTGTGGAATAGCGCGAACTTGCGCACCGGATCGTAAAGCTTGAAAACCGCGACAATAAAAGCGAAGAACACTCCGGCGGTCATGCGCTGGTGAGAAATCTGTTGACGTCCGAGCAGCAGCAAGAGCGCAATCGCGATCGCACCGAAGATGTCCATCAAAGGAGAACTGATTGCGGCGGCGGCCACCGATCGGAGATTCGCCCAGAACAGGCGCCCCGCGGCCTTGTGGAATCGCGATATCTCCCAGGATTCCATGTTGAAGGCCTTCACAATGCGGTTCCCGGTGATGGTTTCATGCAGGATGTTCTGGATGTCGGCCAGCTTGTCCTGTCCCTTGCGGGTCGTGTGCCGTACACGGCGGCCGATCCGCCCTGCCGAGTAAATGATGAAAGGCACAAACAACAGCAGGACCCAGGCCAGCTTCCCTCCCAACAGTACGACCACAATAGCGGTGAAGATCAGGGTGAACAGCTGTTGCAAAAACTCCGCCAGGACCGTCGACATGGCGTATTGCACCCGCTCGATATCGTTGACGATGGTTGAAACCAGGGTGCCGGTGGTGTGTCTCTCAAAGAATGCGGCGGAGCGGCGGAGAACGGAATCATACAAATGATTGCGGAGATCGGTGATCATTCCAAACCCGGCGTAGTTCACCAGATAGGTCCCCAGATAGTCGAAGATGCCCTTCAGGATGGTTGAGGCCACAAGGGCGTAGGCCACGATCGTCCAGGCGTTGTGCAGGTGCGAAGGCACAAATTGCTGCAAATAAATCGTCCGCTGGGTTTGGGGCAGGGTAAACAGCCGGATATCATTCGATCCCGTCGAGGGGTTAAGAACCCGATCCAAAACCGGGCCGACGAGCAGCACACGGAAGGCGTCCAGCAAGCCCACCAAAGCCATCAACAACACAGAAGCGAGCACCTCCCACCAATACGGCAGCACATAACGGAGAAGGCGGGTCAGTTGCCGCATGGGCTGTGGCCTGCGGATGAAATTGACATGGCTCTTGAAGCTCTTATTCTACTTTAGTTGGGGGGCGATTCGGGGGGATCTGGCGTGGTCAGTTACGATCGTACCTTGGGCCAAAGACCAGAGCGGGTGGGGGGATTCTCTTGCGGAGCCGACAATCCTGCTATCCCGGACTATCCCGGTGCACCACCTTCACCGGGTATCCCGCCGTCCGTAGCAGCTTGCCAACCTCCTCGGCGATCATCACGGAGCGGTGCTGGCCGCCGGTGCAGCCGAAGGAAATGGTGAGATAGCTTTTACCCTCGCGGATATAGTGCGGCAGCAGATACACCAACAGCTGGGAAATGCGCCGGATGAACTCCCGGGTTTGGGGGAACGATCGAATATACTTCGCCACCTTCGGGTTGCGTCCAGTGAGGGGACGAAATTCCGGCACGAAGTACGGGTTGGGCAGAAAACGGACGTCGAAGACCAAGTCCGCATCCTCCGGGACACCGTGCTTGAATCCAAAGCTCACGCAGGAAACCAGGATGTTCTTTTCGGATGCACGCTTTTGGAACCTCTCGGTGATATAGGAGCGCAGTTCGTGTACGTTGAACTTGGAAGTGTCAATCACCAAATCCGCGATAGCCCGAATCGGACGAAGACGTCTGCGCTCGGCGGCGAGCGAAGCCCGTACCGGGGCATTGATTCCCAGGGGATGCGGACGGCGGGTTTCGCTGAAACGGCGAAGTAAGACCGCTTCCTCCGCCTCGAGGAAAACCATCTTGGTCGGCAGTATGCGCTTGACCGAACGCACGATGTGGGGCAAGTTCCGCAACTGCTCGCCTTCGCGAACATCCACCACCAGTGCCGTACTCTTAATCTCCGACGATTGATTCACCAGGTCGGCAAACTGCGGAATCAGACCAACCGGCAGATTATCCACGCAGTAATAGCCCAAGTCCTCGAAGGCCTTCAGTACCGAGTCTTTTCCTGACCCGCTCATCCCCGTAATAATGACCAGTTCTGCAGGACCGCGCCCGTCAACGGAACCTCCGGCACTCCGGAGGCGGCGCTCTTTGGTCTTGGCGTTGGCGGATTTTTCTGCTGACGACGGCATCTTGACGGATGGTACCAGGGAGAAAGCCTGCTGGTACAGAGACGGAAACTGGCTAGGTACGATCCTGCCGGGAGGTCCCGCAGAAAGCTGACGGGCAGGAATCCCTGCCCGTCAGCATGATGCTAGTGCTGCTCAGTAGGAAGGGGCATCAAGAGCCCGCTTTTGTCTCCTACGACCATGCGGGGCAATTCCCCATTCCATTTCTCGATGAGCGCGCGCTGGTTTTCCAGCCGCTTCCACTCGAGCAACTGCGGGGTGATTGAGGCCTGGCGAAGGCGGTTTGCTTCAGCCTCACCCTTAGCCCGCTCTATCTGGCTGGCCGCGTCTCCCCGAGCGCGTTCCACCTCACTGCGCGCCTGGCCTTCCGCCTCAGCTACCATCTTGGCCATTTCGGCCTGAGTGACAGCTAATTGGTTTCGCGCCCGCTCAGCCTCGGTAATGGCTTGCGTCTTCTGCGTGATTGCCTGCTCTATCGCCGCCGTAAATCGCGGTTTGCCGATAAAGCCGAACTGCTGGATCTGCACGCCTACTGCAGCCATCGCGTTCTGCACCCGCTCGCGGGACTCGCGCAGGAAGTGGGCCTTGTTCTCGCCATAGATATCCTCCAGGGTGTAGGTGGAGGCCACTTCGTTGAGCGAGTTGCGCACGATGTCCTTCAGGATGCCGTGGGTAAACCTTTCCAGGTCATCCGTGCGATACTTCACGTAGAACTCGGGTACCTTGGCGGCTTCGATCGCATACGAAAGGGAAACGTCCGCGCGCACCTCCTGTCCTTCCTTGCTGTTGAACACCAGCTCTTCATTGATTGGGTGTCCTTCATTCACATCCGCTGTCCATTTGACCGTCTGCACGAAGGTGGGAAAAGCGATCACCTGCGTCTTCAACGGGGAGTAAAACACCCAGCCGGTGCGGATCGGAATGTCCTGCGCACCGCGCTGGCTGCCCGCGAGGTTGATCTCCACACCCACATATCCTGCTCCAATCCGGGTTACGCGTACTACGCTGAACAGCAGAACCGCCGCCACACCCAGAGCCGCGAGCAGGGCCCAGAACCTCAGCCCGCTTCGGCTGAATCCAGCGAACGTTGCCGGGTTCCGATTGTCCATCTTGTTGCCGAAAATTGTAGTCGTCATAGACACCTCCTCCTTCCTCCTGGTGAACCGGCAGGCACACTTTGCCGGCAGGCTGTTCACGAGTGCCGTGTTCTTGAGATCAGTGCCGGCCCGGTTTGAGCCGCTGTGGCCGCCAGATCATAGCGACGAGCGTAGGCGTGACGACCAGCAGCAGGAGCAAGCCGGCTAGGCCGCTCCAAAACCACAAGTCGCTGGGCAGATTCATCCAGTCAAGAAAGCGGCTTAGCGAACCAACTGCCAGCAGCACGACCAGAATGGTCAACGCCAGCTTGCTTCTGCTTTTCATTGGTTGTTGCCACCTTCCTTTCACATTCATTGATGATGCGAAAAGGGGCTCGGAACGAAAATAGAAGTGCCTTGGAATCAATCGCCAACAAGCACTCTGTTAAATCGGGCTGCGGTTTAGGGCACGATGCTTACCCAATCCTCGATCATTCGAGGGCCGCCCACCTTGCCGTTCTTCCTCAATGTTACGATCAAAATCAGCCCCGGGGACGAGCACCCGCGGTGTTGGCTCATGACCGAGTTCTGCAATGTCGCACTGCCGGTCCCCTTGGATATCCTCTTCACCTACCGCATTCCTCAAGGCTTGGAGCCGGTGGTGGGGGGACGAGTACTGGTTCCATTCCGCCAGAAGCGTCTCTCCGGCGTGGTTACAGAACTGCATGATCGCTCTCCTGAAATCCCGACTAAGAGCGTTCTCAGCGCTCTTGACCAGTTACCCCTGCTCGATCCAGCGCTGATCCAGCTGGGGAAGTGGATCGCCGACTATTACCTGGCTCCGCTGGGTGAAGTTTTCCGCACCATGCTACCGCTGAGTGCGGAATTCAAACGCACCCTGCTGTACCGCATCACCGAAAAAGGAAGGGCGGCGCTGCACCTGGCAAGCACGGCCGGGTCATCCATTCGCTCCGGAAGCAACGAAGAAGAGCAACGGACGGAATTTCGGGTGCTCGACCATCTGGACCAGCGGGAAAGCGTGCGGGTGGAAAGCCTGCGCGCGGCAACCGGAGCTTCAGTCCCTGTGCTGGCTGGGATGATTCGCAAGCAGTGGATCGTGCGCGAAGATCAATCGCAGTCTCACGAGGCGCCGCGTCTGGTGAAGGTAGCGGTACTCAAGCAGTTAGAAGGGAAGCTGAACCGGAATCAAGGTTTGCTGCTGGATAGCCTCACTCGAGCCGGGGGAAGGATCCGACTCGACGATCTGCATTTGGATATTCCACGAAGCACGCTCGGCACTCTGGTGAAGCGCGGAATGGTTCAAATTGTCGAAGAGCCCGCGAAATTCGTCGTCTCCACCCTTCAGGCTCGGCCCTCGCCCGTGACCTTACAATTCAACCCGGCGCAACAAGCCGCCCTGAGTGCGATTCAAGAACGGGTGGAAGCGGGCAAGTTTTCTTCCATCCTGCTGCACGGCGTAACCGGATCCGGCAAGACCGCGGTATACCTGGCGGCGATGCGTTCGGTGCTCGACCGAGCGAAATCGGCGATCCTGCTGGTTCCGGAAATTGGCCTGACACCGGCAGTGGCGGCGGACTTACAGCAGGCTTTCGCCGACCAAGTCGCCATTCTGCACTCGGCTTTAACCGATCGGGAGCGCGCCGAGCAATGGCACCGCATCCGTCGCGGGGACGCGCGGGTTGTGGTGGGCACGCGCTCCGCGGTGTTCGCGCCAGTTTCCCATTTGGCTTTGGTCATCGTCGATGAAGAGCAGGACTCGTCCTACAAGCAGGAGGAAATGCCGCGCTATCACGCCCGGGATGTAGCGGTGATGCGCGCCAAAATGGCGGGCGCCGTCGTAGTGTTGGGCTCGGCTACCCCTTCTTTGGAAACCTACTTCAACACAACCAACAACAAGTACGAGTTGGTGGAGCTGCCCGATCGGATCGAAAAGCGGCCTCTGCCCGAGGTCGAGATTGTCGACATGAGGCAGGAATTTCAGCAAACCGGCAAAGAGCAGGTCATTTCCCGGGCCTTGGCGGAGGAGATCAGGCTAAGGCTGGCGCGGGAAGAGCAAGTCATGGTTTTGCTCAATCGGCGCGGATACTCCCCGGTGGTCCTATGCCGGGCCTGTGGCCATCATCTGGAATGCCGCAACTGCGCGATTGCCATGACCCACCATAAGCGCAGCCAGCGCATGGTATGTCACTACTGCGGATTCCGCGCGCCGGTGCCGCAGCATTGCGGCGAATGCGGCAGCGAGTACGTGTATTTCCTCGGAACCGGCTCGGAGAAGTTGGAGGAGCTGCTGCATGGAATGTTTCCCCAGGCACGGATTGCACGGCTGGACCGTGACACGGTGCGCGGACGCGACGACTTCGAGCGTACCTTGAACGCCCTCAACGCGGGCGACCTGGATCTGTTGGTGGGGACGCAGATGATTGCGAAGGGCCACGATATTCACCGGGTTACGCTGGTAGGCGTGGTCGGCGCCGACAGCGCCTTGGGCTTGCCGGACTTCCGTGCTGCCGAACGTACATTCCAACTACTCACGCAGGTGGCTGGCCGTGCCGGACGCGGAGAGAAGCCGGGGAAGGTGATCCTGCAAACCTATTTCCCGGACCATTACGCCGTGCAATATGCAGCCCGACACGACTTCACCGGATTCTACGAAAAAGAACTCGCCTTCCGCCGCTGGATGCATTATCCCCCGTACACCGCACTGGCCAATGTTTTGATTCGCAGCCCCAAGTTGGAAGAAGTGTTAGGGTGGTCGGGCATATTGGGGCGATGGTTTGAAAAGACGCCGCATGAAGGCATACGGGTCTTGGGGCCTGCGGCTGCTCCCATCCTGCGATTGAAACACGACTATCGATATCACTTTGTCCTGAAGTCGGCGAGCCGAGAAGAGCTCAACCGCCTGCTGCGCGCCATGCTCCTGCATGCGACGCAGCAGAAGATCCCGCGAAGCCAAATCATTGTTGATGTCGATGCGATATGGCTGATGTGAGCGGGCATTTGGCCCTCGAGTCGCGGCCATGAATGTTCCGCCGCGCGCCTTGCACTCGCAACGGTTTCGCCTGTCCTTCTTGCGTCGCTCGGCGAAATGAAAAATAATTGCGTCGGCTGCATGCGGCGCCTTCTCCCGTGTGCCTCGGCCAGGAGGCTTAACGCATGAAAACGAGTCGTGCGACGTCGCTCTCGGCATTCGCTTTGGGATTCGCCCTCGCGACCATAGGCGTCGGATCGCTGCCGTCCTTCGGCGCGCAAGCTGCGCCCCTTTCGATTTCCCGCGACATCCTCATGGAACAGGATGTTCCCATGAAGACGCGTGACAACGTTACCTTGTACGCGGATATTTATCGCCCCAAGTCGTCCGGCAAGTTCCCGATCATCCTGATGCGCACGCCCTATGACAAACGGGTCAACTGGGCTGTTTCCCCCGTCTTCGAGATGGTTCCACGCGGCTACGTCGTCATCATTCAGGACGTTCGCGGTCGCTACAGCTCCGAAGGTGAGTGGTATCCCTTCAAGCACGAGCAGGCCGACGGTTACGATACGGTCGAGTGGGTGGCCTCGCTCCCTTATTCCGATGGCAAGGTCGGCATGATCGGAGCCTCCTACGTGGGCGCGACGCAGATGCTCGCCGCCATTGCCCAGCCTCCGCATCTGGCGGCGATCGCACCCGGCTTGACGGCTAGTAATTACCACGACGGTTGGACCTATCAGGGGGGTGCTTTCGAACAATGGTTTGATCAGAGCTGGACCTCGCAGCTCGCGCAGAATACGCTGCAGCGGCGGATCGCGGAAAACACCAATGCCGTCGTCGGCGCGCCTACGCTTCCGCTCGCCAACTATCCCGTCTTCAATTTCGGTCAGTTGCCGGCCGATGCCCAGCTTACGGCCGCTCTGGCGCCGTACTACTTTGATTGGTTGTCGCACCCCGATTACGACGATTACTGGAAGCAGTGGTCGATCGAGGAACACTTTTCCAAGATTGCCGTCCCCATGCTGCAGGTGGGCGCCTGGTATGACATCTTTAATGCCGGCACCCTGCGCAATTACGTAGGCGCTAAAATCCACGGGGCCAACGAGGCAGCCCGCACCCAACAGCATTTGCTGATCAACATTGGTGGTCACGCTGGTTTCGGTCGCCGCATTGGCGACATCGATTTCGGTCCCCAAGCCACCGAGAACACATATACCGACGTGATCCTCGATTGGTACGATTTTATTTGTAAGGGTGCGCGCAACGCATTCGCCACGGAAAAGCGCGTCAAGCTTTTTGTGATGGGGGCCAACGAGTATCGTCAGGAAGAGGATTGGCCGCCACCCGAAACCCAGCCTACCAAATATTTTCTGCACTCCGCCGGGAAAGCCAATTCACTCCGCGGTGACGGGTCGCTTTCCACATCCGAGCCCAAGTCCGAGCCTTCCGATGCCTACGTCTACAATCCCGCCAATCCCGTGTCCACCGTCGGCGGCCCTCTCTGCTGCGACGCCAAACACATGCCGCCCGGCCCGCGCGACCAGCGTTCGGTCGAGAATCGCGACGACGTGCTAGTTTATTCGACCAGCCCTCTCGAGCGCGATTTAGAAGTTACGGGACCGGTCATCGCTATTCTGTTCGTAAAATCCTCGGCCGTGGACACCGACTTCACCGCGAAACTGGTGGACGTAGCCCCTGGCGGGTTCGCGCAAAATCTCACCGAAGGCATCCTTCGAATGCGCTACCGCAACTCCCCTGAGCATGCCGAGTTGATAAACCCGGAGCAGATTTACCAAATTTCCCTTGACCTTTGGGCGACGAGCAACGTTTTTCTGCGCGGCCACTCGCTGCGTCTGGAGATTTCGAGCAGCAATTTTCCACGCTTCGATCGTAATCTCAATACGGGCGAGGAAGTCAGATCCGCGCACACCTTGGTTGCCGCCAGCAATACAATTCTCCACGACGCACAACATCCCTCCGCCTTGGTGCTTCCCGTCATGCCGCCTAAATAATCGATCGGGCTGGTCGAGGCCGTAGGTTGCGCGGACGGGGCGAAGATGGCCTGGTTTTCAGGGTGGTGGGCGGAGGCTCGTGCGATCGTGGCCGGGTCAAAAATGCGTGTTAACACTTCCTCTTCTTCGAACGTCTATCATCGTGCGGGGTTTTCTTCGGTATGGCCTTGACGTCGGAAGGCTGGGTTGACTCGCTCGCAACAGGAGCCAGGGATTTGCCAGTGAGGGAGCACTCTGCATCCGAGACTTCCGATGACAAGATGTTGGTGGATGCGGCTAGGCGTGGGGACCGCGCCGCCTTCGGACGGCTTTACGATCGGTATGCGCGCCTGGTGCACGGAGTTCTATTGGCGAGGGTCCCGCTCGACGAGGTCGATGACCTGGTCCAAGATGTCTTCATGACCGCTCTCCGCCGCCTCTCCACGCTTCGGGAAACCGGAAGCTTCGGAGCTTGGCTGGTTGCGATTGCGCGCAATCGAGCCAATGACTTTCACCGGCATTCGCTGCCAGAAGACCCGCTTCGGGACGAGGCGTCCGACCAAGATAGCGCGGGCGTCAGTGCTCGTGGGGATCCGGAAGCCCAGGCGGGCGCGATTCTCAAGGCCATCAGGGGCCTGTCGGAAACATATAGGGAAACCTTGATTCTGCGGCTGGTTGAGGGAATGACCGGTCCTGAGATCGCGGCGCGCACGGGGATGACGCACGGTTCGGTTCGAGTCAATCTGCATCGTGGCATGCAGCAACTTCGAGCGAAATTGAGCTCCTGCCAAGGCAGCGACCGTCCGCAACGGGAGACGCGGTAGTCATGGATACCGAAAACAAGCAAACGGCGAACAAATTCCTGACGAAGGACAGCGACTATTTGTGGGATAGGTCAGGCCAGCCTGATCCGGAAATCCGGACGCTCGAAGCACTCCTCGGTAGATTTCGTCATGATCGTCCAGCCCCAGCATATCCTAACCATGTTTCCGATCAAAGGTGGACGTCCCATGTTTGGCGGATGCGCCTGTTTGCGGCTCTGGCAACCGCCGCCCTAGTAGCCGTCGCTGTTGGAACATTTCTGGTGTCCCGGAGGAACCCAGCACCGGTTGCAGTGGCGGGTTGGGACGTGTCGCGTTTGGCAGGAACCCCTCGCATTGGACGAGAGGTCGTTGCCGCGAAACAGGCGAGCCGTCTTGCCATCGGGCAGGTGGTTGAAACCGATCAGCAGTCGCGGGCCAGCCTCCGCGCGCAAGACGTCGGCCAGATCGAGATGGAACCGGGCACACGCCTGCGTTTGCTGAACATGGGCACGGGTCTAAAGCGGATCGCTTTGGAGCGCGGCACAATCCATACGTATATCTGGGCACCTCCCGGCCAATTCGTGGTCGACACCCCATCGGCGGTGACGGTGGATTTGGGTTGCGCCTACATCTTGCAAGTGGACGATTCCGGAGCCGGGCTCGTGCGCACCACGATGGGCTGGGTAGGTTTCAAGCGGGACGGCCGCGAATCCTTTATTCCCGCCGGGGCGGCCTGCGCGACCCGGCCCAAGGTCGGTCCCGGCACGCCATATTTCGAAGAGTCATCCCCCGGGTTTCGCGCTGCCCTGGCGAGCCTCGATTTCGCAGACCGCACATCGAACGAGCGTGGCAAAGATCTAGCCGTGGTGCTCTCTGCTTCTCGCCAACGCGACGCACTCACTCTGTGGCATCTGTTAACGCGTGTGGATGGGGTCCAGAGGGAGCTCGTCTACAATCGGTTGCGAGAACTCACCCCTCCACCGCCGAGTGTCACGAAACAGGGAATCCTGAGTCTCGATCAACCCATGCTCGATCTGTGGTGGAACCAACTCGGCTTCGACGACATTTCGGTTTGGCGGCATTGGGAACACTCCTGGTCTAGAGATACCACTCCGGGTAACGAAAAGTAGCAAGATGCAGCATGCCTCCCGTTCCTACTTCTTAAAAAGTTCCTGCCCCTCTTGTTAACACTCCACGCTGCGGCCGCGTCTCTGGGAAAGTAGGCAAGGCCGACGAAACAAATGGAAGAGACTCGGAAGCGGGAGCGAGGACCTTTCCCTTCCGGCCCCGACCAATGTCCGAGCTGTGAGCAACCAAATCGACAGGAGATTTTTCGCCAATGAACCCACGGATGAGAACGTTGCTTTCGTCGCTAGAAATCAGATTCCGCACTCCTTTCCGCGTAGCTTGTGCGCTGTTGGCTTTGGGTTGCGCGAGCTGGCTCGTTGCCGAGGACCAGGGCACGTCACCCGACCTGACGGTTCACGAGTGGGGCACGTTTACCGCCGTTGCCGGCAAAGATGGTTGCGCGATCGAATGGGTGCCACTCACGGAACCTACGGATCTGCCGGGATTCGTGGAGCATTTCAGCGACATCAACTACAAAGTGGGTCTTCGGGGGACGATTCGAATGGAGACGCCAGTTCTTTACTTCTACTCCGCGCGGGACGTGTCGGTGTCGGTTCAGGTGTCGTTCTCTAAGGGAGTCTTCACGGAATGGTATCCCCATGCGGTGCGTTCTGAGCCCAGCGAGGCCTTGCGCAATACCGATTTACGTCAGTTGCGGGCTGATGGGAGCCTCGCGTGGAGCGGGGTCACGGTTTCCCCGAACCTAAGCGGCGAGTTTCCGCGCGAGGTTCGCTCGAATCGCTACTATGCTGCACGCGAAACCTCTGCCACACCGCTAAGCGTCAGAACCAGGGCGGGCGACCAGCAGGAGAAGTTTCTCTTTTATCGAGGAGTCTCAGCTGCTTCCTTGCCGCTGTCCGCAAAGCAGAATGTCGACGGCGACCTGTTCGTGAAGAGTCTCGACGATGACCCACTTCCTGCCGTGATTCTTTTCGAGCGGCGGGGAGGGCGGGTCGGCTATCGTGTCTCGAGCACACCCACGGATGAAACGGTTCTAGCGCCGCCGGAACTGATCGGCAACCTGGAGTTTCTCCTTGCCGATCTGGAAGACCTTCTGATCGATCAGGGTCTTTATCCCGATGAAGCGCACGCCATGGTCGAGACCTGGCGCGATTCCTGGTTCGAGGAAGGCAGCCGTCTGATCTACCTCGTGCCCCGCGGATTTATCGACAAGGTCTTGCCCCTTAGGGTTGATCCCGCGCCGTCACAAATGGTCCGCGTTCTGGTTGGCCGGCTTGAACTCGTGACGCCGGCGACAGAGAAAGCAGTAAAGACCGCGCTTGCGTCTCACGACGAAGAGATGCTCAATAGGTACAGACGCTTCCTTGAACCAATACTCCATACGGTGGGGGTGGATCGCCAGGCAGCCCAGCAGGGAGGACACCGTCCATAACGGTTACACGCAGGTGGCGATGGGAGACCGAGGGCACACTAGCCTTCCATCATGCCGCCATGTTCGGCTAGGGTCACGTGTGGAACAGGGCACGGAGGTATGCTCAGATGATAGCGGGCAAAGCGGCGTTCGCCTTCGCGTACCAAGGCGCCTTGGGCAACCAAATCAACTAGGTCGCGTGTCGTGGTTGCGGGCGAGGCTCCGGTGAGGGAGGTGTATTTTCCCGCCGAGAGCCCGCCTCGAAAACCTTCCGGACCTTCCCGGAACATGCGCAGGAGCGCTTTTTCCTGCCGTGCATTAAGCTTTCCGCGCAGTCGGTCGAGCAGTTTCGTTTTGTCGATCAGAAATTCCACGTGCGCAGTCCTGCGGCGCTGCGCTTCAATAGCCACGCCAGCAAACCACATGAGCCAGCGCGTGATTTCATTTTGCTGGTTCGCCGCTTCGAGTGCTTCGTAATAACTTTTGCGCCGTCCAAGAATCGTTGCCGCCAATGCCGTGAGCGTCGGCTGGCCTATGCTCTGCGCCAAAGCCTTCTCCGCGATGGCCCTTCCGATGCGCCCGTTGCCATCCTCAAACGGGTGGATGCTCTCAAAATACAAGTGGGCAATTCCTGCCCTGGTTAAGCCGGGCAGCGGCGCTTCGCCCTCCGGCGCAGTCTGACCGAACCAAGAAATGAACCGCTCCATTTCCGACGGCGCGCGCGATGAGGGCGGCGCTTCATAATGAACCTGGGTCGGTCCATCGGCCCCGAAACCACTTGCATAGGTTCCGCGCTGGTCCGGTAGCGTCCGGCATGTTTCAGGTTCTGGCTGCCACTCATCACCATGCCATGCCACCGGAACAGCGTTTCCTCCGAGAGCGGTTCGGCGAAGGACCGATACAGATCAACCATCATCTCGGCGATGCCTCGCTCCGCAGGCCGCACGCGCCGTTCGTCGGTGGCAAGGCCTAGTTGCTTGCGTAGCGAAGACTGTACGCTTGCGCGATCCAGAATCTCGCCTTCGATTTCGGAAGTCGTCACGGCTTCCGTGCTCATCGCCTCAATCGTCAACTGATCGCGCTCTTCTTTTCCAAGATGCCGAACGCTGCCGACAAACACGCCTCCGCTGACGAGATACTGCTTCTCGGCAACCTCCAGGCGCGCGTCTTTCCACCGGAACCTGGGCCAATCCGGCTTTTGCCAGTTCCAAGCCATGAGCGATAGCACTTTTGCCTATCGCTCACATTATGCCATATGCCTGAGTGATAGCGGCGACCTGATGGAATCGGTCCGCCTTATTTGTTATGGAGATAGTGGCGTTTCAAGGAAGACCTGCCCGAATAGCAGGTGGCTTCTGGGCTCCTTAGCGTTCAGTGTAGTCACAATCTCTTACGTTCGAGGAAGCTTCGAACCACCTGTTTTACATCCAAGTGCTCGCCGTCTACTGCGTAGTTCAGTTGACGCATGTCGTTGTCGGAAATCTTTCCGGAAAGCTCATCGAACACTCCACCAAGCTCGGGATGACGGGCCAGCAGGTCCTGGCGCAAGACGGGCACCGCTTCATAAGGCGGGAAATAATGCCGATCATCCTCGAGCACCGCAAAATCGAGCGCGGTAATCAGGCCATCGGTCCTGTTGCCCGCGATAAGGTCCACCTGCTTGTCTTTGAGGGCACGACTCAACAACCCAAGATCCATGATTCGCGGAGGCCCAGCAAAGCGCAGTCCATAGGCCGCGACCCAACCTTTGTAGCCGTCCGAACGCTCCATGAATTCGTAGCCGAAGCCCGCGCGCCAGTTCGGGGTATAGGCGGCCGCCTGTGACATGGTGGCCAGGCGCAAACGACGGGCATCCTCTCCCCGAACTTCGATGGCAAAGGTATCGTCGAAGCCGAGTGTCGGACCCAGAATTAGGCCGAAGCGTTGGCCGTATTCAGCTTTGACCTGGTCGTAGGTCTGGGCTCGATCCCCTATCGGTTTCTCTTTCAAGATTGCGGTGAGCGCCGTACCGGTGTACTCGGGATAAAGGTCAATGCGGCCTGCGAGAATCGCCTGATGGCAGATGTAGGTACCGGCAAGATAGAAACGACGCTCCACCGCCAGCTTGGTCTTGCTCTCGATTTGTTGTGCAAATAGCTCGCCGAGGATCAACTGCTCGGTAAAGTTCTTCGATCCAACGACGATTCGATTCGGATGTGCCGGACGACACGAAGTGAACAGCACGACGGCCCACACCAGAACGGCCAGTTGTCCGAGCGCCGGATCGACCCATCGCTTTGTGATGCGCACGCCACGAATCATCCCTTTCCTCGCTAAGACCATGGATCCTTGCGCCGCTGAAGATCGCTTTCTAAGAAGATGCGGCTGAAGCATAACCGTCCCGACGAGTATCCTGCGGGCGCAGTCGTTTCTCCAGCCAACCGAACCCGGTGTCCGCCAGGAGTGCGAGTGCAGCCGCCGGAAGAGCTCCTGCCAGAATCACGGTATTGTTCACCATGGCAAGTCCGCGGAAGATGTATTCCCCAAGTCCTCCCGCTCCTACCGCAGCCGCGATCGTGGCCAGGCCAATGGAAAGCACGGTGGCGACACGAATGCCGGCGATGATGACTCCGAGAGCCAAGGGCAGCTCCACCTGAAACAGCAGCTGGCGGTCCGTTAGGCCCATTCCTCTTCCGGCTTCTACCACCGATGGGTCCACGCTTTGAATGCCCGCATAGGTGTTGCGAATTAAGGGAAGCAAGGCGTAGAGCATGAGCGCCAGAATAGCCAGCCGGTCGGCGCGCGCTCCGATCCACGGTGCGGGTAAGAGAAAGCCGAACAAGGCGAGGCTGGGAATCGTCTGAATGATATTGGCGCTCCCCAGAATGGGCCGACGCAGGGCCGGCCAGCGGGTGAGCAGAATTCCTAAAGGCATGCCGATCGCGACCGCCAGCAGGGTTGAGATGCCAACCAGCCAGATGTGCTCGAGCGTGAGCTGGGTTACTTCCGTGTGATTTTGCAGTATGAATTGCCAAAGGTTCATACTCTGCCTCTTTCGCCGTTAAAGTCCGGGCTAAATGCATTGCGATAGGCGATCACCAGCGGTTCGCGACAGCGGAGAAATTCTTCCCGGGTGTTGAGCGTCACCAGTCTTCCCGCTTCGAGCAGTGCAATCCGCGTTCCCACCAGTAGAGCTTCATTGAGATCGTGAGTCACGAACACCACTGTTTTTCCCAGTCGGGCCTCGAGATCGAGGAACTCCCGTTGCAACTGGGCTCGGGTGAGTGGGTCCAGCGCGCCAAAAGGCTCATCCATCAGGAGGATCGGCGGGTCGGCAGCCAGCGCCCGCGCCACCCCCACCCTTTGACGTTGTCCGCCGGAAAGCTCGCGCGGATAGCGCGTGGCCAGCTGCGGGTCGAGTCCGACCAGGTGCAGCAGTTCCTCGACTCGCTGCCGAATGCGCTCCCGCGACCAGTTCTCAATCTTCGGAACCAGCCCAATATTTTTCTCGATGGTGAAATGAGGGAACAGCCCGACTTCCTGGATTACGTAACCAATCATGCGTCGCAGGCGAATCACGTCCCATTCCGGGAGGGCACGGCCAGCCACACGAATTTCGCCGCTTGTCGGCGTGAGCAGGCGGTTGATCAATTTTAGAGTGGTGGTCTTTCCCGAACCGCTGCGCCCGAGCAGAACCAAAGTTTCACCGCGCTCGATTGCCAGGCTCAAATCATGGAGGATGGCTTCGCCCTGAGGGTGATAGGAAACGCGATGGAATTCAATGGCCGCTGCGGAGTCCATATGGCTCAACCGGCGATGCCGTGCACTCGGGCGCGCAAGAGCAGCGAAGAACGGGCGCCTTGGCTCATGGCGATTGATATGCTTCCGGCGGCAGCCCGGTGATGCGGATCCCGGAACGTCCCTCATGCCGGAGATTGAATCCGATCAACAGAGCGGTGATCTGTTCGAGAATGCGCGCATTCTCGAGCCTGCCGCCATCCAGGGCGCGGACCCCCGGAATCTTCGCCGCCAGCCCGCGCGCGAGCTTGCCGGCGTCGGCGTCGTCGCTGCATACAATCACGTCGCAATCCACCGGCCCCGCAGCGTTTAACACATCCGATGCCAGGTTCTGAAAAGCGGCTACCACGGAAACACCCTTGGGAATCAGTTCGGCGGTTTCCTGGGCGGCGGAACCCTGCCAAACTCCGAGCGTGCGGCTGGAGCGTCCGCCCACGCTCGCCGCCAAGGGAACGGTGGTGTCAATCACGATGCTTCCCGGGCGAAAAGCCGGTTTGAGTTGTTTGAGCAATGTCGCGTGCGCCTGAAACGGAATGGTCAGCACCACCAGATCCGCCGCAGAACAGGCGGCACGATTCTCCAGCCCCGAAATCTGCGCCGCCGGACCAACGACCTGCCGGATTCTCTCGGCCGCTTCCTGCGCGCGTTCGAGGTCTCGCGAGCCGATGATCACAGTCTCTCCTGCTTGTGCCCAGCGCAGCGCCAAACCGAAGCCTTCCGGCCCGGTGCCCCCGACCACGGCGATGGGCCGGATCACGCGAACTCCGCTACCAGGGCTTGCTCATCGCAGAACGGATCGACGGGCAATTTGATCTGCATTCGCGTGTAGGTGGTATTGCGCTCGGCGGGGATACGACCGACGGCAACAATGAGCGACTGAAAATCTTCCGGACTGGTGTATTGTCCGGCAGTAGCCCCCGCCTCGCGTGAGATGTTTTCCTCCATCAAAGTTCCGCCATAGTCGTTGGCACCTGCCCGCAGGCACAGCTGTGCAAGCGGGCGATTCAGCTTCACCCAGGAAACCTGAATGTTGTTGATGGTACCCGCCAAGAGAATCCGGGCCAAGGCATGAATCTTGAGATGTTCGGCCAAGGTCGGTCCCGCTCGTGCGAGACCTTGGCGGAAAAGAAGAGTATGGCGATGGACGAACCCCAGGGGGACGAATTCGGTGAAGCCGCCGCTTTCTTCCTGGATGCTTCGCAGAAGCAGGATTTGATCGACCCAGTGTTCGGGAGTTTCCACATGGCCGTACATCAGGGTGGAGGTACTCGGAATGCCGCAGTGGTGAGCGGTTGAAATCACTTTCTTCCACTGTGCGGTGGAGAGCTTGTTACGCGAAAGAATAAACCGGACGTCATCATCGAGAATCTCAGCCGCGGTTCCCGGCAAGGTGCCAAGACCGTTGTCGCGCAACATGCCGAGATATTCCCGCAACGGCATGCCCGTGAGTTCCACACCGTAGACTATCTCCATCGGAGAAAATGCATGGATGTGCATTCCCGGCACGGCGCGCTTTACAGCTCGTAGAATATCGCGGTAGTAAAAAGGAGAAAGATCGCGCGGCAGTCCTCCCTGAATGCATACCTCGGTAGCCCCCAGCGCCCATGCTTCGCTGGCCTTTTGCCCAACCTCCTCGAGACTCAAGAAGTAGGCGTCGGCTTCGCGTGCCCCGCGGCTGAAGGCGCAGAACTTACAACCAACAAAGCAGATATTGGTGAAGTTGATATTACGGTTGACGACGTAAGTCACGAGATTGCCCACGAGGTCGCCGCGCACGAGATCGGCAGCGACCAGCAGGCCTAACAGGTCGTCTCCTTTCGCCTGAGCCAGGAGTAAAGCTTGCTCGCGCGTGAGCCAGCGCCCGTCGAGGCTGGTCATGACGGTTTCGAGGGCGGTACGAGCGGCCGTGGTCAGGCATGGCGCAATTTGCGGCCAAGTCAGGGAGGGAAAGTTCTCCAGTTCCGATTGTGCGAGCTTGCGTTCCACCAGGCCTCCTCAGCGAAACAAGTCTTCCGCGGCCGGACGAATCAGGTCGCGAGCGCTGCCGCGGCCGGGCCGGTACCGAAAGCCCCGCACAATCGAGGCGGGTACGCGAGCTAGCTTGCCGCATACCAGGCCCGCCGCGCAAGCCAGTTCGTCGGCCACGGCTTCCACGCTCAC
>DATJVZ010000237.1:0-20145 GCA_035501575.1 Terriglobales bacterium
TCCTCCGTGGTCGTGGCCGCAGCCAGCGCCGGCCTGCCGTCGTTGTTGACTACAAACGCGGAAGGCCAAGTCGGGGGATCTGAGCGTGCCGACCGCTCGTTTCAACTTCGGTTTAACGCAGCATCCCGGGAACGCAATGTGCCGATCCCACCCCAGGTCAACAACGGCGATGAGACCCGATACCCTAACTTCATTGGCAACTTTTCTCAGGGCCTTCCCCATAACAACATCGGCGAAGTAGAACCGACTGCCTACGATGCCTTGCTGACTGCCATTTCCACCGGCAAGCCCAGCGATTTCGCAAATATTCCGCTGGGCGGAACTGCGAAGCTGGTAGACCCTCAGGGAGGGTTGGCCTTTGATCTCGAAGGTACCGATAGCGGGCAACTCTCGATTCCGCCCTCACCGACTCTCGCGGGTGCGGAAAGGGCAGGGGAGATGGTCGAAGATTACTGGATGGCCCTCGCTCGCGACATTCCCTTCTCGCAGTATGGGAATGAGGCAATCACGGCGGCCGCAATCGCCGATCTCAATAGGCTTAGCCTCTTTAAGGGGCCCCGAATCGGCGGGATGGTTACGGCGGCAACGTTATTCCGCGGGTCCACGCCGGGTGAGCTGATCGGGCCCTACCTGTCCCAATTTTTCCTTCAACCGGTGACCTTTGGAACGCTCACCGTGGCGCAGAAGTTCAACACCTATGCTCGTGACAAGGACTATCTCACGGACTTCGCTTCCTGGCTGGAGGTGCAAAATGGGCAGGGGCCCTTCCCGACCAACACAATCGTGGGAAAAAGTTACATCAAGAACGGTCGCGATCTCGGAGCCTGGGTTCATGTGGATGTTGCGTTCCAGGGTTACCTGTTCGCAGCCTTGTGGCTGATCGGCCATGGCGCAGCTTTGAATCCGGGCAATCCCTATCTCATGATCCCGAATCAAGCCGGGGCTCAAACCTTTGGATCACAGTATATTGTCGACTTGCTGGGCGAAGTTACGAACCGGGCGCTCAAGGCCATGTGGTACCAGAAGTGGTTCGTTCATCGCACCTTGCGCCCCATTGCCTATGGGGGTTTGGTTCAGAACACAATCACCAAGGTGGCCGAGTACCCTATCCACAAAGACGTTCTAAACTCGCAGGCCATCCGTCAGGTATTCAGAAAGCATGGCTCTTACCTTCTCCCCGCTGCTTACCCCGAAGGAGGGCCGCAGCATCCTTCGTACGGAGAGGGGCACGGAGTGGTTGCCGGCGCCTGCGTTACCGCCTTGAAAGCATTCTTCAACGAGAGTTTCGTGATACCCGCTCCCGTGGTAGCAAGCGATGACGGTCAGTCACTGATTCCCTACACCGGTTCTGACGCAGGGCAAATCACTGTCGGCGGCGAACTGAACAAGCTTGCCAACAATGTGGCGTTAGGCCGCGACATGGCCGGCGTGCATTGGCGCTCGGATGCCGAGCAAGCTCTCCTGCTCGGTGAAAAGATGACGATCAGCATCCTGCGGGACCAACGTCGCACTTACAACGAACCTTTCGACGGATTCACCTTCACAAAGTTCAACGGCACTTCCATCACGGTTTGAGCTTTTCCTGGTTCACGAGAGCAATTCTCGAGATCGCTTCGTTGGCGGGTGCCGGCGGTGCGGCGCCCGCCGCTACAAACCGCGGCCCAAACGCTCGTAGCGCGCAGCGTGAGCAGCCCGCCGACCGTCCACACTCCGCGGGAGCCTGTTCAGCCGTTAGCCCGACTGGGTCGCAGTTTTCTGTTTGCAGTCACTTTCATTACAATTCGAAATTCAACTCGCAAGCCGGGAAGTAAGACCGACAAGCGAAGGAGTTCGGTGTGATTGAGAGCCGCAAACCGAAGTTCGTCACCGTTTTCTCCCTTTCTGCATGGCTGGTGGTTGTATCCACTGGTTTTCCGCTGCGGGCGCAGAGCCAGCCGAGCTACGGCGTCAGTGAAACGAAGAACGTAATGATCACCATGCGGGACGGGGTCAAGCTAGCGGCTGACATCTACCGCCCCACCCAAAACGGTCAGCTGATTGACGGTAAATTCCCGGTGATTCTGTCGCGCACCCCCTACAACAAGGACAGCTCTGCGCAGATTGCCAGCTCCTTCGTGCCGTACGGGTACGTGGTCGTGCTCCAGGACGTTCGCGGCCGGTACATGTCGGAAGGCCATTGGCGTCCGCACGTCGAGGATCCGAACGACGGGTTCGATACGGCTAAGTGGATCGGCTCTCAGCCTTGGTGCGACGGCGGCATCGGTACCTTGGGATCGTCCTATGCTGGCGCGACCCAACATGCGCTCGCCATCAGCAACGCCCCTTATGTGAAGGCCATGGTTCCGCGCAATGCGATGTCGGATTACGGCCGATACGGTGTGCGGCACAACGGTGCCTTCGAACTGCGTTTCTTCAATTGGGTCTTTACCCTCGGGAATGCTGCCGGAACTGCCGATGCGCTGCTTGCGGCAAAACGCGCCGCTTCCGATCCAGCGGCCGTGAAGGCGCTGGTCGAGATGGGCACCCAGGTTCGAGAGTATGTGCGGGGACTTCCCTTGCGGGCTGGGACTACCGCGCTGAAGTTTGCTCCCGATTACGAAAGCTGGCTGATTGAAGCCATGAGCCACGGCGATTACGACACATTCTGGAAGGATTCCGGTGCGAGCGTGATCGATCATTTGGCGGAATACAAAGACGTGCCTGAATACCACACCACGGGCTGGTACGATTCCTGGGGCACGCAGGTCGCCAACCTGAATTACGTGGAGTTACGCAGGACCAAGAAAAGCCTCCAGCGGCTGATTGTAGGACCCTGGATCCACAGCAACGAAAATCTCAGCTACGCCGGCGAAGCGCAATTTACCGACGACGCGGCGCTCGACCTCACGGCCTTTCACTTGCGCTGGTTTGATCACTGGCTGAAGAGCATGGATAACGGTGTAGACCGAGAACCTCCCGTGCGGATCTATGTAATGGGAGGAGGCGACGCTCACAAGACGCTAGAGGGCCGTATCTTCGTCGGAGGGCATTGGCGAGACGAACAGGAATGGCCACTGGCCCGGACGAAGTACAGCCCCTACTATCTGCACGCCAATGGCTTGCTTTCCCCCGAAACACCGTCGCAGGATCAGCCAATTACCTTCGAATTTGACCCGCGGAACCCGGTGCCCACGCTGGGCGGGAACATATCGTCCCAGGGGGAGCTGATGTTCCAAGGAGCTGCCGACCAGCGCTGTCGGCTCGATTTCTGGCTGTGTTCGGACACAAAGCCGCTGTCGGCGCGCAATGATGTGCTGGTATTCCAGACACCGCCGCTCACCAGCGATATTGAAGTGACCGGTCGCCTCATCGTCAAACTGTGGGCCTCTTCAAACGCACGCGATACTGATTTCACCGCCAAGCTGGTTGATGTGTACCCTCCTAATTCCGACTTTCCGGCCGGCATCGACCTCAATATTGCCGATAGCATCGTACGCGCCCGATACCGCAATGGGTTCGGCAAAGCCGAACTCCTCGAACCCAACCAACCCTATGAATTCAGCATTGAGATGTATCCGACGTCGCTCGTCTTCAAGCGGGGCCACCGCATTCGCCTCGATATCTCCAGCAGCAACTTCCCGCGATTCGACGTCAACCCGAATACGGGCGAGCCGCTCAACGATAACCGGCGCTCGCAGATTGCGAAAAACACCATTTATATAGACTCGAAGCACCCGTCCCAAATCATTCTGCCGGTCATCCCTTAGAACCGGGTCCCAAACCCGGCCGCTTCGCTCGAACACAGCTTTCGCCCGGTTAACCGTTACAATTAGAGAGATATAACGTCCAAACATTCATGAATACCTCTATTCGACTCTACCCCGCAACGATTATCCTGTTCTCCATGAGCATCCTGACTACCGCCGATGCCTTGGCCGCCAACTCTAGCAACCCGACGGCGACGCCAACCGCTACCTTAAGCCCGTCGAACCCGTTTTACGCGCCCAGTACGCTCCCGTTCAAAGCGCCTCCCTTCGACAAGATCAAGGACACAGATTTCCAGCCGGCAATCGAAGCCGGTATGGCGCAGCAGCAAGCTGAAATCGAGGCCATCGCTAATGATCCCGCGGCCCCGACGTTCGACAACACCATTGTCGCGATGGAAAAGAGCGGCCAGCTGCTCGATCGGGTGATGGCCGCCTTTAATGGTGTGACCGGCGCCAGCATCAATCCGACGCTGCAAGAGGTGCAAACCGCGGAGGCGCCAAAACTTGCGGCACATCAGGACTTCATTTACCTGAACGAGACGCTCTTCGCGCGGGTAACTGCCATTTACAAGCAACGAGCAGCACTGAAGCTGGATCCCGAGTCCCTCCGCTTGGTAGAGCGTTACTATGACCGGTTCGTGCATGCCGGCGCCAATCTCCCTGAAGCTGATAAAGCCGAGCTGAAGAAGCTCAACGAAGAGGCGTCTTCCCTGTCGACCGCTTTTACCAACAAGCTGCGCGCCGCCACCAAGGAGGGCGCCTATGTCACCGCCGACAAAGCCGTGCTTGCTGGGCTCTCCGACGATCGCCTAGCCGCCGCCGGGCAAGCCGCACAGAACCGCAAGCAGGAAGGCTTCGTCATCCCACTTCAGAACACCACGCAGCAGCCCGACTTGGTGTCCCTCAGCGATCGTGCCACCCGTCAAGCCATTTTCGAGCGCTCCTGGAACCGCACCGAGCTTGGCGACGCCAATGACACGCGCGACCTTATCGCCCGTCTTGCCCAGATCCGGGCTCAGAAGGCCAAACTCCTGGGCTTCCCGAACTTCGCGGCCTGGAAGATTGAAGATCAAATGGCGAAAACACCTCAAGCCGCTCTGAAGTTCATGGATGGCATCGTCCCGGCCGCCACGGCCAAGGCCGGACAGGAAGCTCACGACAATCAGGCCATCATCGATGCTCAACACGGTGGCTTCCAGCTCCAGCCCTGGGATTGGAACTATTACGCTGAGCAGGTCCGAAAAGCTCGTTACGACTTCGACGATGCGCAGGTGAAGCCCTACTTCGAACTGAATAATGTCCTCGAGAACGGCGTCTTCTATGCCGCCAATCAGCTCTATGGGCTCACCTTCCAAGAGCGGCATGATCTCCCGGTGTACCACCCCGATGTGCGGGTTTTTGAGGTTTTTGATGCCAACGGCAAACACCTCGCCATTTTCTACTGCGATTATTTCAAGCGCGATAACAAGAACGGCGGAGCGTGGATGTCATCCTTTGTCGAACAGTCGCGCTTGCTCGGAGACCTTCCGGTGGTTTATAACGTCGCCAATCTGCCCAAGCCGGCCGAAGGCGAGCCCGCTCTGATCAGCTTTACCGACGTCACAACCATGTTCCACGAGTTCGGGCACGCCCTCCACGGCATGTTCTCTGACGCGCAGTACCCCATGCTGGCGGGGACCTCAACCGCTCGCGACTTCGTTGAATTTCCTTCGCAGTTCAACGAACATTGGGCTCTTTATCCCTCGATCTTCGCCCACTACGCAAAGCACTACAAAACCGGCGCTCCCATGCCTGAGGAACTCGCCAACCGACTCCGGAAAGCCGAGAGCTTCAACAAAGGGTATGCCATGACCGAACTGCTTGCCGCTGCCGAACTCGACATGCAATGGCACTTGCTTCCCCCCGACGCTCCGCTCCAGAAATCTGACGAGTTCGAAAAGCAGGCACTTGAAAAGACCCACCTTCAGATCGGCTATGTGCCACCCCGGTATCGTTCCACCTACTTCAGCCACATCTGGGGAAACGATGGCTACAGCGCCGGCTACTACGCCTACCTCTGGACCCAGATGCTGGCCGACGACGCCTACCAATGGTTCCTTGATCACGCCGGCCTCACTCGCGCTAACGGCGATCGGCTCCGGCAGATGGTCCTGTCTCGCGGGAACACCCAAGACCTCGCCCAGATGTACGAATCATGGCGGGGAGCGCCGCCTAATATCAAGGCGATGCTGAAGTATCGCGGCCTCGAGGAATCCGGTTCATCCAGGTAGGGACATCGCCGGGATTGATTCTGTTTTCCGCGCGGCTCGTTGTATGCTAGTGCCGCTTCACCAGTGGTATTTCCCAACCTCTTCCAAAGGAAAAAACAATCATGCGATTCCGCACGCTGGTCTTAAGCGGGCTCGTGCTGGCGCTAATGTTCTATGCTTTCTCGCCACGGGGGAACGCACAGTCAGGCGCTCCCGCTCCGCGCCCGATCACGGTTGACGACGTTTTCGAAATCCGTAACGTATCCGATCCCCAAATTACCGCCGACGGCAAATGGGTGGCCTACACGGTCTCGACGATGTCCCTGAAGGAGGACAAGAGCGAAACGCGCATCTGGATCATGCCATTTGACGGCGGTGATGCCATCGCGATGACGGCCGAGAGGGAGTCGTCATCCCATCCGCGATGGAGTCCGGATGGAAAGTATCTCGCCTTTCTTTCCAAGCGAGGCGAGGGCAAGACGCAGGTGTGGCTGCTGAACCGCATGGGTGGCGAGGCGCAACAGCTGACCGAGGCGATCCAGGACGTGGACGATTTCGTTTGGTCGCCGGACAGCAAGCGCCTGGTCTTGCTGCTCAAGGATCCCTCCCCGGAAGAGTTGGAAGAAGCCAAGACGAAAGCGAAGGAGAAGCCCGACAGTGGGGCGAAGGATGAGGCCAAGTCAAGAAAGCCGAAGACGCCGCGCCCCGTCGTGGTCGATCGCTATCGCTTCAAGACCGATACCATTGGCTATCTCGACCATCGACGCACGCATTTGTATGTCTTCGATGTGGCGACCAAGGCAGTGGTTCAGGTTACCTCGGGCGATTTTGACGACCGACAGCCTGCCTGGTCTCCCGATAGCAAGCTGCTGGCCTTTAGCAGCAACCGATCGACTCCCGACCCTGACCGCACTTACGACACGAATATTTGGGTGGTGGCCGCGGACAACACCGACAAAGGTGCGCATCTGACGCAGGTGACTAGCAATCCCGGCGCAGACGAAGAGCCGTCGTGGTCGCCCGACGGAAAGTGGATCACCTACGCGACCAAGCTTGATCCCAAGCTTTTTCAATACGGGACACTGCACGTGGCGATTTCCCCGGCGTCGGGAGGCCAGGCGAAGGTATTGACGCAGAGCTTCGATCGCATGTCGCGGCGCCCGCGATTTTCCCCCGACGGTCAGTTCATTTACTTTACCGCCGACGATGACGGCAGCGTGAATCTATGCCGCATTCCGGCAGCGGGCGGAGAGATTACGAAGAGCATCCCGGGACGAGTCGTGGTTGCAGGTTACAGCATTTCGACTTCTGGCGAACTGACCGCGCAAGTTGCTACCGCGGACCGGCCAACCGAAATCTTTACCCTTGGCGGATCGGGTGGTGATTCGTTGACCCGTATTACCCACGTAAACGACGCCTTTATCGCAAAGATCAAAGAGGTTTCACCGGAGTACGTGAAGTTCAGGAGCAAGGATGGAACCACGGTAGCAGGCTATCTTTACAAGCCGTTGGACTACACAAAGGGAAAGAGGTATCCCACACTTCTGCACCCGCACGGCGGTCCGGTGGGAGCATACTACGGGGACTTCGATCATTTCTCCCAGCTGTTGGCGGCGAACGGATACGTCGTTCTCGAGCCCAACCCGCGCGGCTCGTCCGGCTATGGGGAAGCTTTCTGCAAGGCCATCTACGCCGATTGGGGAAATAAGGACTTTCAAGATGATATGGCGATGGTGGACTATGCGGTGGCGCAAGGCATTGCGGACCCCGACAAGTTGGGCGTGGGTGGATGGTCCTACGGGGGAATTTCAACCGACTTCATCATTGCGCAAAGCACACGGTTTAAGGCCGCGATCTCGGGAGCGGGTTCGTCGTTCTTTGCGGCGCTCTATGGGCACGACCAATACATTCTCGACTACGACACGGAACTGGGCCAGCCCTGGGCTAACCGGGCGGTCTGGGATAAGGTCTCCTTTCTCTACAAAATCGACAAGATCACAACCCCTACCCTTTTCATGGGGGGCGATATCGATTGGAATGTTCCGATCGTCGGCGGCGAGGAGATGTATGAAGCGATGAAGAGCCTAGGGCGGGAGACGGAATTGGTGGTATATCCGGGGGAATATCACAGTATCAAGGCACCGTCGCACATTAAAGATCGGCTGGAACGCAATTTAACTTGGTACGCGCATTATGTAAAACAAGATGGGACCCCGGCGAGGCCAGCAGAGAAAAATAATTAGGGTCGTTTCCATCGGAAAGAACCGGCCGCAGCCCTCTTCGCTTACTCATAGCGCAGCACCACTACCGGATCGACCCGCGATCCGCGGAGAGCAGGAATTGCACAAGCCGCGAGGGCAACGCTGGCGAGCACCACGGTTACCGCCACGAAGGTGGCCGGATCTCGCACCGGCACGCCGAACACCAGACTGGACACGGTTCGGCCAAGCGCCAACCCGGCGACCAGCCCACTGCCGATCCCAATCAAAACGACATTCATTCCCTCACGGACAATGAGCCGCAACACGCTGCCGGGCGTAGCACCCAACGCGATGCGCACGCCAATTTCCCGGGTGCGCTGGCTCACGGAATAAGCGAGCACTCCATAGACGCCCAGCGAGGCGATCACGAGCGCCACGGATGCGAAAGCGCCCAGGAATTGGGTATTAAGCCGCGGCTGCGCCGAGCTGTTGGCCAACCAGTCGTCCATCGTCCTCACGTTGGCCAGGGCAAGGCTCGCGTCCAGCTCACCTATCTTCTGCCGGATCACTGGCATCAACAGGTCCGGCGGGCCGCTGGTCCGCACCGCCACGTCCATTACCGGCCCCACACGGCTGGCCATCGGGTAATACAGCGCGGGCGATTCTTGGTTTAAAACCGTGCTGCGCACGTCACCGACCACGCCGACGATGGTGAACGCCGTCCTTGGGTCCGCCGTGCGGCGTAGGGTGTGGCCGATGGGGTCGGCGTCGCCCCAGAATTTCCTCGCCGTGGCCTGGCTAACGATCATGACCGGCAGAGCCGGAGCCGGGCCATCCGAGTCCATGAAGTCGCGGCCTTCGAGTAGAGGTATGCCCATGGTCTTGAAGTAACCGGGGCTGACAATCCGCCAATCGATTGGCACCGCAGCATCAGGTGGGAGGATCGATCGATCCGTGGTAATCATGGGGTGCGTGTTGTAAGCGCCGGCGCCGAAGGGAATTCCCGATGATACGGCTGCACCGCTAACCCCCGGTATCGATTGCAAAGAATCCAGCAAAGCACGATAAAACTGCGGTGCTTTGCTATCGACGGGATATTGCGCGGTCGGGGGCCCAAGCTGGAAGGTCATTAAGCTGCGGGGATCAAAGCCGAGCCGCACTCGCTCCAAATTCACCAGGCTGCGAATAAATAGCCCCGCTCCAATCAGCAGCACCGTCGCCATGGCGATCTGGAGGGTTGCGAAGGTATTGCGGAGCCGAGCCGATAGGCGAAGGGATGCCCCACGTCCGCCTTGCTTGAGAACGGTACTCAGATCCACGGTCGTGCTGCGCAGGGCGGGCACAATCCCAAAAACCAAGCCGGTTAGGATGGTCAATCCCAGGGCGAACCAAAAGACCCCAGCATCCATTTGTATCTCAGGGATAGGAAGCGTATTGGGTGGTAAAGACCGGTTGACGATGCGCACGGCCCAGATCGCCCCGCAAAAGCCTGCCATGCCGCCGACTAAGGAAAGAACCACGCTTTCGACCAGCAGCTGACGGACAAGGCGGCCGCGGCTGGCACCAATCGCCGTGCGCACCGCCATTTCATTCTGTCGTGCGGCTCCTCGCGCCAAGAGCAAGTTGGCGATGTTGGCACAAGCAATCAGCAGAACAGAAACAACTGCCCCTAGGAGAACCAAGAGTCCATCCTTAAGCGCCGGACTCACGAACGTATCAAAGAGGCTGACGAGGTGGATGCCCCAATTCCGTATCTCGGGATACTGCAGGCCCATGCGAGCGGAGATGCCGTTCATCTCGGCTTGGGCTTGTTGGATGGAAATTCCCTTCCTGAGCCGCCCAAATGTGAAAATGACATGATTAAGACGTATTTCATTGGCCCGATCAATCGTAAGCGGAGTGTAAACGTCACCTCCCGCTAACAGATTCAGAGCGGCAGGCGCGATGCCAACCACCGTCGTCGGTATGTCGTTGAGGATGATGGTGCGACCAACGAGGCCTCGGTCTGACCCGAAGCGCCGCTTCCACAGGCCCTCTCCGATCATGGCCACGGGGGCTGCGCTGGGTTGGTCTTCATTCTCGGCGAACGCCCGGCCCGCAACCGGAGGGAGGCCAAACACACGCAGGAGGGATGGACTGATGCGATTTCCGGAAAATTGCTCGGGTTCGCCGGCTCCCGTCAGGGTGAAGTTGCCAAAACCGACGGCTGCCATTTCTTCAAAGCTCCGCGATTGCTCTCGCCAGTCGAGGAAGTTAAGAACCGACGAGCTAAATGTGGGGAGATTGAGTCGATCGTTCTTTTCCGCAATTTGCAGTAGCCGGTCGGGTTCTCGGAACGGCAGAGGCCGCAGTAGAATTGCGTTCACAATGCTGAAAATGGTGGTATCGGCGGCGATGGCCAGCATCACGGTCAACACCACCGTGCTTGTGAACAGGGGTGCCCGCCGCATCATTCGGGCGCAATAGCTGATGTTACTCAAGGGCAAGGTTCATTCTCCTCGAGGCTGGGAACCTAAGCTTTGTGGCTCTGGTGCGATGCCGTTCCCCCTTTGATCCGGGCACTCGACCAGGCAGGGTTTGCACCCAGAAGTGGCTGACAACGCAGCCTTTACGGCACAGAACAGCCCTGAGGGAGGATAGCGTCGCGACATTGTAGGACAATTGTAGGACATTAGACCACGGTTCCCTAGCGTCGAAATTGCTTGTATACTCATGCCCTCTGTTTTTGTCTTTTGACACCAGAGTCTGACAAACACTAGACGGCGGTGAATCATGGCACAAGACCGACTTGCCACTCTCGGGTCGGGAGGCTCTATCGTATGGGCTATTCTGCTCATCGTTTTCGGCTTCCTGGCAATTGCGCTTCCGCTAGGAACATCGCTAGGCGTGGTTATGATTGTAGCTTGGCTGATCATTCTCAGCGGCGGCTTTCAGTTCGTTCACGCTTTCCAGTCAACAGGCGCAGGCAGCATTGCCTGGAAGTTGCTGGTCGCGGTCGTTTATCTGATTGCCGGCATCTATTTCCTGATGAATCCACTCTTGGGCCTGGCTTCCTTCACTCTGGCCTTAGCCTTCTTCTTTGTTGCCGAGGGAGTAATGGACCTGATCGCATACTTCCAGAACCGCGGCGCTGAGGGAGCGGGCTGGATCCTGTTTGATGGCATCGTCACCTTGATTCTCGGAGTCCTGGTCTGGAGGCACTGGCCTTCAAGTTCGGGATGGGTGATCGGAACCCTGGTTGGAATCAGCATGCTGATGACCGGAGTCACGCGCCTTATGCTCAGCTTGGCCGCGCGTCGCATTCGAACGGTGGCCGAAAGAGGACGAGTAATCGACAAAGTAGCTTAGAGTGACCCAGGCTGTGGCCATCCGCAGTCAGGCAATTGGCCGACCTCTTAGCGGTGCTTGGTACCCGAAGCGGAGCATCGCTCCGTTGGCGCGGGATCTTGCGCATGGCAGTGAGGGGTTTGCCAGAAGGGCCTTAGCGTTCGTTTGAGGCGATGAGGGAAAGGCTGGTACGGTAGTTCAACCCCATTTCCGGCCACCCTCATTTCAAAGAACTTGAGTCGATCGACTCCAAATCCCTTAGCCGCTTACCTGCCCTCTCTAATTCAGTTCACGCTACAGTCGTCTCCGGTCGAATACGGAACCGAGCCTGTATCCTCCTCGCCGCTTTCTAGCGAACCAGACGAAAGCATGGCAACCGGATCTGGCGCACGGAATTAGGACTGGCGACTCCGATCAAATTCCACTCGAGGAGGACCAGCTTTCATAAGCTGTTATTACTGCCAGTTCCTCCCTTAGATCGAGGGTTTAGCATCTAAGCCGGGTTGAGTTTTGCCCTGTGAGCAGAATGCCGTCACATAGGCTAGTTGGCGGAGAGTTCAGAATTGCTTGGACAGCTTGCAGAAGGCCCTTCCAAGCCGCTGCCAGCCAACGGGCAGGTTGACCGGGCCGTGCTCTGCCCCTCCCTTGGGACGCGATGCAGAAATGCGACCAATCTACGATTCGTCTCCGGGTCCTCATTGCCGATGATCACAGTATCGTGGCCGAGGGGCTGCGCTCTCTGCTCGAAAAGAAGTACGACGTGATTGGAATCGTTCCCGACGGCCGTGAATTGCTGGCCCAGGCCCCCAGGCTGAAACCTGACATCATCGTTTTGGATATCGGCATGCCTTTACTGAACGGCCTAGACGCAGCCGAGCGATTGCAATCGTTCCTCCCCGACGTAAAACTTGTTTTCCTGACCATGCAGGATGACCCTAACCTTGCTGCCGCCGCTCTCAAATTGGGAAATGTGGGATACGTCCTCAAGCACGCCGCAGCTTCGGAGCTGCTGAAAGCAGTCTCGGAAGTGCTTCAGGATAGGTCCTACGTAACGCCCAAACTCCGCGCAGAGAACTGGGCCATTCGCGAAGCTCGCGCCAGGCAATTCACCAAAGAGCTTACCCCTCGCCAGCAGGAGGTGCTTCAATTGCTTGCCGAAGGCCGCCCCATGAAAGAAGTAGCCGATATTCTGAGGGTCAGTGAGAAAACCGTCATGTTCCACAAGTACCACATCATGGAATCGTTCAACTTGAAGAACAACGCAGAATTGGTTTTGTTTGCTCTTAAGCACCACCTTATTTCTTCGTAAGCGGTGCCGAATCGGCCTATCAGTTTTCCTAGTTGCGGGAAGGCTGTTGAATATCAGATATCAAAGGATGGTCAAGCTAGGCTCAGTGATTTTTGACAGACAAAATATCGATGCTTCTCAACAGGGAGAAGGACGATCGCCGTTGCGACCGCCCAGGGTTCTGTTGGCCGACGATCACAACCTGGTGCTCGAACGGGTGCGATCGCTCTTGCGGAACTTCCAAGTGGTCGGGACCGCTAACAATGGCAGAGAGCTAGTCCACGAAGCTCTACGGCTTCAACCTGACATTATTATTTCGGACATAACCATGCCCATCCTCACCGGGATTGAGGCTGCCCATGAGCTCCGCGAGGCTGGATCGACTTCCAAGTTTGTGTTTTTGACAGTTCATAGACAGCCTGCCTTTCTGCACGCGTGCTTCGCGGAAGGAGCGCTTGGCTACGTCGCGAAATCGCACTTGGGCACGGATCTTGTTCCCGCTATCAGTGAGGCCCTGTCCGGCCACCGCTTTGTTTCCCCTTCGCTTCCCCGTTGAGGACTGCCGATACGGATCGCTTCTTGTTGGTCCCTGGCGGAAGAATTTGCGTCGTACGACTACCATCCACGGAAGATTTCCTCAAGTCACAGGATACTTTTCGCCGCGACCTAGGAGTTTTCCTAGTTGGCGGCACGCCGATGGCTGCTTTAGAAAATTGGTGTTGCCAGGATTCTGCCTATGTCCAACCGTTCTCGCATTTTAATCGCCGATGATCACATTCTGGTTGCCGATTTGTGCAGGCAGCTGCTCGAAACGGAGTTTGATGTTGTAGGCACGGTGTGCGACGGTCGCGCCTTGATCCGTAGCGCGCTCGAACTGAAGCCGGACGTGATCGTGGTCGATATCGCGATGCCGATGCTGAATGGTCTGGATGCCGGCCAGCAAGTGAAAGAGACGCTGCCCGCAGTCAAGCTTATCTATTTGACGATGAACCCTGACCCCGAGGTGGCGGCAGAGGCGTTCCGTCGCGGAGCCTCGGGGTATTTGTTGAAGACCTGCACAATCGAGGAGCTGGTGACCGCAGTTCGAAGAGTGCTGAGGGGCATGACATACATGTCCTCGCGCCTTTCGAAGGAGACCGTCAGCTACCTGCGCAGGCAATCGAAGGCGCCGGTGGAAGAAGAAGAACGGCTGACCGACCGGCAACGCGAAGTTTTGCAGCTGCTAGCCGAAGGAAAACTCATGAAGGAAGTCGGCAGCATCCTGAACATGAAGACCCGGACAGTGGCCTTTCACAAATATCGGATTATGGAGGCCCTCGGGGCAAGAAGCAACGCGGATCTGGTGAAGTATGCGGTGAGAAACCATATGGTTGCCGCTTAGGAGGTGAACGGTGTCTTTAGCACAAGAGAACAGATTGCGTGAGTTGTGTCGGAGGGCGGCGCGCGAGACAGATGTCAACAAGCTGCTGGTGTTGTTTCTGGAGCTGGATCGTACGGCCGAGCAAGAACAACAACCAATGTTCTTAGCGAGGCCACTCGAACATACTGGCTGGCTGGCCTCGGAAGAGCACCCGCAAGCGCAATGATGCACGCGGTGTAACAACCCTAAGGCGAAGCAGCCCATTGTGAAGCAACGAAGTCAAGAAGGAAATAGAAAAGGAGAATATTATGCCAATCAAGAGTCCGAAGGAAATATTCTTGCTCCTACTTAGCGATCTGCGGCAGGGCAGCGAACGAACCAATAAAATCCTTGATGAAGTTATCCCGATGGTGCAAGACCCAGACATAAAAGAAGCGTTGGAGGCGCGCTCGTTCGTCTCTCAGAGCATTCTTAGTACGCTTGATCAATGCTTCAAGCTCATTGGCGAGCAACCGGTCAAACTCAGTGGACGCCTGTACGAAGTCTTTGCCGAGGACTTCCGCAATCAACTCGCCGAGATTCAGAATCCTGTGGCTCGGCACCTTTTCATCTTGGCCAAGGTCAACCACCTGATTCACCTTCGTATCGCCGAGTACAAGGCCCTAATCGCCGCTGCCGACCTGTCGGGCCACTACGGCGTAGGCGTACTGCTCGAGAGCGCACTCGCCAACAAGCTCGCCCTGGCGGAGCGCACTCGTCATTTCATTCGGGAGATTGCTGCCGGCAGGATCGCTGAAAAAATTGCTGCCAGGCCGGCTGCATAACCAGCCTTCGGCATACCACCACCGCCGGACCGTGTGGTCGATTCCACGCGGTCCGGCTTTCGGACACCGGACGATGCGGCAAAGGCCACAAGCGGTTGCAGCTAGTGAAGGAAAGTCATGACTATCAGTAATCTTTGTTTCGGGCCCAGTAGCGTGCAAGACTGGAGTCAATTGTACCTAGCAGCGCTGTTCGAGACGGATAAGCAAAAACTGCCATCGCGCATCGCTGAAGCCGAAAGAGCAATGACGCTGCGAGCCCGAGAGCTGTTCACCGTATCTGGTCACAACAGTGAAGAAGGTAGAGCCGTAGATAAGGGACTCTATGCTTTGCGGGCACTGCGCAGTTGCTTGGAACTGAACAGCGCTTGAGACCGCTCGAACAGCCGAGGTTGAAGGGCGCAATCTTCGGCACGACAACGCTTAAGTAAAGACCACGGTCTTTCGCCCGTATGGGAGCACACGGTTGAGGGCGTGGAGCCGAACTGCCCTGCCCAATACTTGCCGCTCCAAATCTCTCCCTTTTGCAACCATATCCTCGACCGAGTCGCGATGCGTCACCCGGCACACATCCTGCTCGATGATCGGGCCCTGGTCTAGTTCTTCGGTGACATAATGACTGGTCGCTCCGATGAGCTTTACACCCCGCTCATACGCCTGGTTGTAGGGTTGCTTTCCGATGAAGGCGGGCAGAAAAGAATGGTGAATATTGATGATTCGACTGGGATATGCCTGCACGAAGCGTGAGGTCAGGACCTGCATGTAGCGCGCCAGTACCAGCACATCAGGATTCAGCTCGCGGAGCAAATCAAGCTCACGAGTTTCTTGACTCTCCTTGGTGAGGGGTGTGATAGGAAAGACATAAAACGGGACACCATGTCCGCGCACCAGTACTTCGAGATCCGGGTGATTGCTTAACACCGCCACTACATCTAAAGGCAATTCACCAATTTTGTGGCGGTACAAGAGGTCCACCAGGCAATGGTCGTACTTCGAAACGAATATCGCCACCCGGTACTTTCTTTCGGAAAATGACAGACGCCAGGACATCCCGAACCGTTCGGCAATGCGGCCGAAAGATGATTCCAGTTCCTCTGGGGAAAGACTGAATCCATTCAGCTCCCACTCGATCCGGTGAAAGAAGATTCCTTGTGGCACATCGATGTGCTGCTCGGCGTGCACGATGTTTCCGCCGTGCCGGTAAATGAAGGAAGATACCTCGGCTACCAACCCTTTTTGATCAGGACAAGAGATCAGCAAAACGGCGGTCGGCCCCACCAATCACGCTCCTTCGACAGGATCCTTGGAAGACGACTGACAGCAAGCCCTTGGCACTCTTGCCGAGAGTCGGTGTGAAGAACTGTCCGCGATCCTGCTATCCGCGGATCGGATCCATACTCTCAGTGTTTCTCGGGCCGAGTGAAAGTATCAAAGCATCCTCGCTCCGGGTTGTCAATCACCGCTCATCGCGATCGACCGCGGACCGGTCGATTCCGGAACGCGCGTGTCGGCCGACCTTCGTAGATCCAATAAATACCGTAACCCTAGGCCAATCAGCGACTTCCGGCCGGATCCGCTGGGCATGGAACAGGTCAGCTCGAGGAGTTGGCTGAGGCGGTCAGGGAGCGGCGCTAATCGACGCCGTGAAGCCCAGCCCACCACGGCCGCTGCCGATCGGCCACTGCAGTTCGGTTCGAGAAAAGAAGTGGAGTATCATTTGTTTCTTAACTTTATGCCGGACTCTCTCCTCACCATGCCGGCTCGCGACGAGCGGCTGCAATATGGAAAGTCGTTACGCGAAAAGGTGAGCCGGGCTAGTCAGGCAAACTGGGAACGGCCGCAGCGAAAGGAATCTTTCCTAGAATTGCTGCGCGAGTCGGAGCGGGGACGAATCGGGAACCTTCTCCCCATCAAGGCCGCACGGATGGCTGCTTCTCCCTTCGGATTCTACCGCGGAGCCGTTCCTGTCATGGCTTCCGATCTCTCGACCCTCCCGAGCACCGGCATCTATGCTCAGCTTTGTGGTGATGCACACGTTCACAATTTGGGAGCTTATGAAGGGCAAGACGAACGGCTCATCTTCGACATCAACGACTTTGACGAGACCATTCGCGGGCCCTGGGAATGGGATGTCAAGCGCATGGCTGCGAGCCTGGTACTGGCCGGCCGCGAGTCCCGCAACACCGAAAAAGAATGCAAGGTCGCCACGTTGGCCTTCGTCGAAAGCTATCGCCAGGCCATGCGGCAATTCTCCAAAATGCCCGTGGTGGACCTGGCCCGGCATCAGGTTTTCCGCTTCATGAATGTGTCGCCGGTGCTCAATGTGCTGCGCAAGGCAGAGCGGGCAACGCCAGCCCACAATCTGGAACAGTTGGCCGAGAAGCGCAACGGACATTGGCGCTTCCAGGACGATAAACCGTTGCGCTTCCACCTGCCTCCCGCGACGGCGAAGCTGGTGGTCACCGGCTTGCGTAACTACATCGACACACTGTTGCCGGAACGACAACACTGGTTCTCGCATTACCGGGTCGAAGACGTCGCTTTTCGCGTGGTTGGAACCGGCAGTGTTGGGGTGCGCGACTATATCGTCCTGATGTTTAGCACCGTGAAAAATGACCCGCTCTTCGTCCAGATCAAGGAAGAGGGGCTTTCGGCGTACACGCGATACCTGCCTAAGAGCGAGGTTTTCCTCAACCAGGGTCAACGTGTAGCCCTAGGACAACGCTCCATGCAGGTGCAGTCGGACATCTTCTTGGGGTGGACTTCGATAGAGGGTCGCGACTACATGGTCCGCCAGTTGCGCGACCACAAGGCAGGGATTGAGGACGCGGATTTGAAAGGCGCGGGTCTGGTCCAATACTCGCAAGTCTGCGGAGAGCTGTTGGCGAAAGGACACGCTCGCACCAGCGACCCGTACGCCATCGCGGGGTACCTCGGCAACAGCGACAAGTTCGACAAGGCAATCGCCGGCTTCGGTTTCGCCTACGCCGACCAGAGCACGAAAGACTTCGAGCAATACACCCGCGCCATTCAGGCCGGAAGGATTCGAGCGGCAAAACTCGCTCCCCCGAAGCCGGCAAAATCCTCCAAAATGAAGCGCGCCGCGTAGCCGATCGCGGTGAACCATCAGGCCATGCCAACGTCCCTTACTGCTTCTTCTTCCCCCCCAATAACCCACCGAGGCTGTTGTTGAGGTTATTAGCTCCGGGAACCTGCCCCTTGGCAACGTTGCCCAGTTCGCCCTTGGCCAAGCCGCCGACGACTCCACCCACGTCAGGAATGAATTTCGGATTCGAGGTCGTTCCTTCGACCGCGAAGGGGATTCCGCCTTTGCCGCTACCCGCGGCGGCGATTTGCGATATCCCACCCACCATGCCTCCGTGCAGGTTGGCCAGCATCTTGAACGCCAGGGCTCCTTCCGGGCTGACGGTTCCCCCTCCAGTAATCACGCCGATGGCCGGCACGTTGAGGTTGATGTTATCCGCCTTCGTACCCTCAGGGCCTACCCGAGCATCGAGGCTGGCGTTTTGGATCGTGGTGTTGGGGTTCGAAACAGATTTCCCCGCGAAGGCCGACAAAGCTCCTAACTTCGACCCTAAGTCGAAGTTGGCCAACTGGGTATTAGACAATTTTACCGGTCCGGTGATGACCAGTTTGTCGATCGGCCCCGCAATTCCCAGTTCAGCGGACAACGTGCCACCTTTAAGTTGCGATCCCTGGGGAACGACCACGCCGAGCGACGGCAACATGGGCTCGAGTTCGTCCACCGGCATGTTGGGTGCGTTCAGTTTAAGGTTGACCACTTGAGTGTCGCCCTGGGCTTGGAAGGTTCCAGTCAGATGGGCCTGTGCACTACCTACGGCAATGTCAGCTTGCTTGATGGTCCCCATCTCCTTATCCAAGTCGACATCGACGGTGTGCTTGATCGTCACTACTTTCGGACCCGGGGTTCCCTTAGGCGAGAATTTAAGCTGCCTGCCCGTGAAAAGACCGACGGCTTTGGCCTGACTGCCATTGGAATTCAGCGTGCCGTCAAAGTTCGCCTGCCCGGAAATACCACTGGCCGGATCAACCAATCCGATCGCCCCGATACTCAGATTGTTTATCTTGACCGATGTTTGGAACGGAGTTTTCGAGGCGTCCTCAGGGTTGATGGGGCCAGCTTTCCCCGAGATGTTCGCATCCCCGCCGCGGGGCAGCTGGGCCGTAAGCTGGAAGGGGAATTCTGAATTGAAAGAGAAATTGCTTACGGTTATGTTGACATTGTCGTACACCACGGGCTTAGCCGACGAGTTCACCTTCCCCACCGACAACTTTCCGTGGTCGATGTTCAGCTTTGCCACCGAAAAGGCCGGCGGCGCCGATCCGCCGGATTTTGGTTCCGGCTCTTTCTTTGCGGAAGCTCCGCCAATGCTCGAGAAGTTCCATTTCCCGTTCGCCGCTTTGAGCAAGGTAATCTGCGGCTCTTCCAGGGTTATGTAGGTCACGTTGAATTTGGAAAACAGTAATGGCATCACCTCGACGCCCACCTTCAAGGATTTTGCCGTCACAAACGGCGACTTGCTGAAAGCAGGATCGTCAGCGATCGCAATGTTGTCCGCGCCGACGCTTCCCGACAGGAGGGACAAGCTCAGGTTGCCGACCGTAACTTGCCGGCCCAAGGCGGAACTGGCTTCCGACTGCACCTGAGGTCGAAATCTGTTCACGTTGATTACGAACGGAAGCACGATCAGGATCAGGAGAAGAATTGCGAATGCAATTCCACCGATACGCAGCCAGCGTTTCATAGTCCTAGTCCTCCTTTTCACACTGATTATTTGGTGGAGCGAATTCTCCTCCATCGAAGCTCAGCTTATCTTGTCTCTACGCTGCTGGGGGGAGCAGAACAACTGTCAACCTTACCAGTCTAGTTTAGGAGCCTCGACAAACCTGAAGGCCGAATTTTCCCACCCCTGCCCCTGGCCGAGATCGCGAGCGTTCGCAACTGAACCTGCTTTTGTCGGCCCTTTGGCATTCAAATATTATCGGCTTCCAATCGGTTCTGAGCAAACCGACCTCATCACGGCGTCAATTTGTAACGGTCGCGGGGATAGAGCACTGCCTGGCGCACGTCTCAGAGGGGTCTCCTCTTCGACGAGTTCTATTCATTCATT
>DATJVZ010000238.1:0-7579 GCA_035501575.1 Terriglobales bacterium
GCTCGGGCGCTAGGGCGGAACGCAGGGCGATATAGCCGCCGGCGGCGCCGGCGAGCTTTCCACCCGGGGCTAGGCCAAGAATGTCAGGCTGCTGCATGGGCGCATACCACTGGTCGGGGCTGGGCTGATCGCGAGAACCGATCTTCGTATCGGCGACCACCCCGACGACCGTTGCCCACGGCAGGCCCTTCTTGGGGTTGCCGACGTGCATGCGCTTGCCGATTGGCCGCTGACCAGGCCAGCAGTGTTTCGCCATGGTCTGGTTGACGATGACTACCAACGGCGAGTCGGAGCGGTCGTCAATGGTGAAGTACCGGCCATCGATGAGCCGAATTTGCATAGCTCGGAAATAATCACCATAGGTGAGCGCAAAGGCGGCAAATTTCAGCTTCCAACGATCCACAGGCTCGTCTTCGATGGTGTAAGTAGCCAGGGCAGATTGATCGGATGCGGGAAGGATATCGGTGAGGCCGACCGCCGTGATTCCCGGCTTGCTTGACAACCGGTCGACAACGGAACGATCAAAGCTGTCGGCAGAAAGCGCACTGGGATATTGTTTGAGAGGCAGTTGGTAGCCAGCCACTAGGACGTGATCGGGACGGAAGCCGGGATCGACGGCACGCATATTCTCGAAGCTGCGCAGCAGGGCGCCGGATGATGTGAGCAGCACTAGAGCAATGGCGATCTCCGACACCACCAGGGCTGAGCGCAACCGGGCGTGACTCGAGGTACCGGTGCCGGTTCGGTCTCCTTCTTTGAGGGTTTCCGTCACATTGGTTCGCAAGGCGGCGAAGCCCGGAGCAAGGCTACAGAGGGCGCCAGTTAGCAGAGCAACGATAAGAGCAAAGATAGAGACAGGTGCGTCCATTGCGATGGAGTCGATACGTGGCATGGACTCCGGCAGAAGATGCAAGGTTGCTCGGATGGCGATGGCAGCACATGCCAGACCTAGCAATCCGCCCATGAGGCTGAGCAGCAAGCCTTGCCAGAGAGATGCGCGAAGGATGATGCTCGCAGGCGCACCCAAAGCCAATCGGACGGCATGCTCGCGATGTTGGCGGATAGCCTGCACCAAGAGCAGAGCGGCTACATTGATGCAAGCGATTAACAAGACGACCGACACAGCAAAGAGCAAGGTGCGCAGCAACGGTCGAACGGCTGCGACGGCGTATTCACGCAGTGGTGTGACGTCTCCCCGGATGTGGATGGCGGACATGCTGACAGGAAAATCGCGCATGATCAGCGCGGCGACCCGGTTAGCGTCCTGCGCTGCTTGCGAGAGCGTGATTCCATCCTTGAGGCGTGCCACCATCTGGTATCCCCAAAAACCAGCTTGGTCGAGGATCGCCTGCTGCGTCAGCATCATGGGGATCCAGACCTGCGCCTGGTTGAGGTGACCGGGCTGTAGGGGAAACTCAAAATTGCGCGGCATTACCCCGATGATTGTGTAGGTCTTGCGGTCAAGTACGACCGAGTTGCCGAGAACATGGGGATCGCGACCATAGCGGTTTAGCCACAGAGCGTAACTGATGACCGCGAATGGCTGATGACGACCTTCTTCCTCAGGGGTAAAGATGCGTCCCAGGATGGGAGTCACGCCGAGAGTGGGGAAGACACCGGCCGTGAGGCGAGCGCCGAAAATCTCTTCGGGCATGGGGCCCCCGGAGAGCTCATAGCTTCCGCCGATGTAACCGCCGAGCGAGGAAAAGGCGCTGGTTGCATTTGAATATGTGCCGATTTCCCGTGCCGTGACAGGAGTGTTCCGGCCGCTGCCGAGGTGATCTCCCAAGGCGACAAGGCGGTCAGGATCCCTGAAAGGAAGCGGGCGCAGGAGGACGCCTTCCACCAGCGAGAAGATGGCAGTTGTGGCACCAATGCCGAGGGCGAGCGTCAGAATGACAGTCAGCGTCAGCCCGGGTGTCTTTCCCAGTTGGCGAAATGCGAAGCGGAGATCCTGCGCGGCGTTCATCCTTACTCCTTGGCACTTGAGTTTCCGTAAAAACGCAGCCAGATGAGAGACCTTGCCGGGCCGGCCATTGCGGCAAATTCGATAATCCGCTAAGGGGAAAGGTTCATCAACGCGATTCCAGCATCTTCACAAAATCAGAGGCGGCTAGCACTTCCGCCCGTTTCGGAAACAGACGCTCGACGAGGGCGGCATGGAGTTCCGCATCGAGGTCCGCACAACAATCTTCGATCACGACCAGCCGATAATCGGCATCACTGGCCTCGAGCAAGGTGGACAGCACGACGCCGCTGGTCGCAATGCCGAACAGAACGATGGTTTCAATTTCTTTCGCGCGCAGAAGCAACCCAAGATCCGTTCCGAAAAACCCACTCACGCGATGTTTCAATACGAGGATGTCGCCGGGTTCCGGTCCGAGTGCCGGGTGGATCGAGCCGGCCGCGCCCTGAAACAAGCTTTGGTGCAGAGGGGATGACTGAATGGCTGCAAAAAGCTTGTTGCGCGGGCTGACCTCGGGCAACCCCGGGCGAAATCCTACCTGAAGCAGAATAACCGGCATTCCTTTCGCCCGAGCTGCTCGCAGGACACTCGATGTTCGAGCCAGGAACTCCTCTGGCGGCTTCGCGTAAATCGAAACCAGGGCAGTCTGGCAGTCCATGCCAACTACGGCGGTGCGAGGAATGTCGAACGAGATATCAGTTCCCATACCAGCAGTTTACTAAGAAAGCCAAAAAAGCGAGGAATCGAGTGGACAGTCCCCATGTAGTTCTGACGAATCGGATCGAATTTAGTAACCGTCGATCTGCCCTCGATTGAGGTACTATTTGGTGTCTATCGAGCAATCCATGCGCCGCATATTGTTTGTGGTAGCCATCTCTGGAACGCTAATTTGCTGCGCCCGCAAGCCAAACTTTGACGTCGTCTTAAGGAACGGGCTTATCTGCGACGGCACCGGCTCGCCTTGTACCGCGGGAGGTATTGCGATTACGGGTGACAGGATCGCCAAAACCGGCGATGTATCTAGCGATCGCGGAGGTATCGATATCGACGTTCACGGCCAAGTCATTGCGCCCGGTTTTATTAACCTTATGTCAGCGCCGGAAGCACTGTTTGCCGACGGTCGCGGCCTGAGCGATCTGCTCCAGGGCGTCACCCTCGAGATCTTCGGCGAAGGCGAGTCGATGGGTCCTCTCACCGATGACATGCGTGCCGAGGAACTTAGCCAGCAGGCCGACATCAAGTACGACATCACCTGGCACACGCTCAACGAAGGGCTGGAAGCGTTGGTCGCGCGGGGTATATCGCCCAACGTAGCCTCCTTCATCGGTGCCGCAACACCGCGTGTGAATGTGCTCGGCCGGTCCAACCGCGCGCCCACGCCCGCCGAGCTCGACCGCATGCGCGACCTCACCGCCAAGGCGATGCAGGACGGCGCGCTCGGGGTCGCCTCGGCTTTGATCTATCAGCCCGGCAACTATGCCCGCACCGATGAGCTGGTCGCGCTCGCCCAAGTCGCCGCCAAATATAAGGGAATCTACATTTCCCATATCCGCAACGAAGGCGATCACGAAATGGAGGCGATCGATGAATTGATCACCATCGCCCGCCAGGCCCAAATTCCGGCGGAGATCTATCACCTCAAGGTCGCAGGCCAGAAGAACTGGAGTCATCTGCCCGAGGTGCTTCACAAGATCGAGGCTGCCCGGGCCCAGGACCTCGCCATCACGGCTGATATGTATACCTACCCTGCCGGTGCCACCGGCCTCGATGCCGTGATGCCCCCCTGGGTCCAGGAGGGTGGTCTCGAGGCCTGGCGCAAGCGATTGCAGGATCCCGCCATCCGCAAACGTGTGAAGCAAGAGATGTCCGCCAGCGACCAATACGACAACCTTCTCCGCGCGGCCGGCACACCCGACAATGTGCTACTGGTCGGATTCAAAACTGAGGCGCTCAAGCCGTTGACCGGCAAGACGCTCGGGGAAGTCGCGCGTATGCGGCACTCGACCCCGGAAGAAACCGCCATGGATCTCGTGATCGAGGACGATTCCCGCGTGGAGGCCGTGTATTTCCTGATGAGTGAAGACAATATCCGCCGGCAGATCGTGCTCCCTTGGGTCAGTTTCGCCTCCGACGCCGATCCCGAGGGCATCGATGGCGTCTTCCTCAAATTCAGCGCCCATCCGCGCACGTTCGGCAACTTTGCTCGCGTCTACGCTCGTTATGTCCGCGACGAGAAACTCATGACCGTACCCGAGGCGGTTCGCAAGATGACCTCTCTCCCCGCTTCCAATCTCGGCATTAGCAACCGTGGTCTACTACGGCCAGGATACTTTGCTGACATCGCCGTTTTTGATCCCACTACGATCCAGGATCACGCCACGTTTGAGAAGCCTCGCCAACTGGCGACCGGGGTCTCCGTGGTCTTCGTCAATGGCCAGCAGGTGGTGCGCGACGGCGAGCACACGGGCGCAACACCGGGCCGCGTGGTGAGGCGCGACCGAAGCTAGCGAATGCCGCGCGACTGCCTGTTGCAGGCCACAAATTCTCCCTGCCCTCGATACCTGCCACTCCGCTCCTCCTAGATCCTGGCTGCTCAGCGAGATAGAAGCGAGTCGAAATACTTGGGTGTCTCATCTAATTAACTGATTGGTTAAAACAGAAAGGAAGGCTGGTTATGAGGCTGTCTAGGTGGAAAGCAACTGCAGCAAGCTTCTTCCTGGCAGCGATCCTGGTTGTGCCGGCATTGGGGGCGAATTCCGACACACATTCAGCGCTGCCCGGAACCGTAAATTATGTGGAAGGGCAGGCGTCGATCGGTAACGAGATGCTCGACGCCCAATCGGTCGGCGTTGCCGAATTGCAGACCGGCCAGACGCTCACTACAGAGAATGGCAAAGCTGAAATCCTACTCACCCCAGGAGTGTTCTTACGGCTCGGTGGCAATAGTTCACTGCGTATGGTTTCGCCCAATTTGACCAATACCGAGTTGGCTTTGAATCAAGGCCAAGCCATGGTCGAGGTGGACCAGATCTATAAGGAAAACGACATTCGCATCCTGCAAAACGGTGCCAGTGCCCAGATCCTCAAGCCTGGTTTGTACAATTTCGATGCCGCTGGTCAGCAGATTCGCGTCTTCGAGGGAAGAGCAAGGGTAGAAGACGGCGATCGGACCGTGACGCTCAAGGGTGGGCACGAAGTCGCGCTGACGAGCGGAGGTAAGTTGAAGGCGACGTCCTTCGACAAGAAAATCGCAGAAAGCGATGACCTCTATCGTTGGAGCAGTTTGCGCTCGAACTACCTGGCGGAAGCCAACGTCGATGCTGCGCGAGTGTACATGGTGAACGGATGGTATGGGCCAGGATGGTTTGGGGCGGGCTGGTATTGGAGCCCGTGGTGGGGAGCGTACACCTTCCTCCCGGCGAACGGATTGCTTTACTCCCCGTTTGGCTGGGGCTTTTACTCGCCACTATGGGTCTATCGCGCGCCGCTGCTGTATGGCTACGGTCACTACGTTCATACCTTTAACGGATTTCGTCCGGCACCCGCCTATGGTCCTGGATTCCATGACCATGCGGTTCGATCCTTTGGGCCGCGCGAAAACGCACCGGTACCCTCGATGCATGCCGCAGGTGGTGTTCATGGCGGTGGCTTCGGCGCGTTCCGATAAGCAGCGCTGAACTTTACGTACCGACAAAGCGGGATGCCTTACCGTCCCGCTTTCGTCTGTGCCGGCCGATACTCGATGGCCGGAGGGTCAAGGTTTCCTTTGTAACCCACGAAGTGGATTTCTGCCGGTTGCTCCAGTCCCTCCCCTATTAGAATGAGGGGACGGATATGGCCCGCTGAAGCCGGCATGACGGCTTTCCGTGCACCTCGTGCGCGACTCGCGCCTACGATTTGGCCTACACGGAGAATGGAATTGACTGCAGAAGAGATTCGCCTTCAGGAATCCCAAGCCCGCAGAAAACACTGGAAGCGCTGGGGCCCGTACTTGAGTGAACGTGCCTGGGGCACGGTCCGTGAAGACTACAGTCCCGATGGAGACGCGTGGCGGTACTTCCCGCACGATCACGCCCGTTCTCGTGCCTACCGGTGGAATGAGGATGGGATCGCCGGCATCTCGGACCGCCATCAGCTGATCTGCTTCGCCCTGGCTCTGTGGAATGAGCGCGATCCTATTTTGAAGGAACGGCTCTTCGGACTCACCGGGAGGGAGGGCAATCACGGCGAGGATGTCAAGGAGTACTACTTCTACCTCGACAGCACTCCCACCCATTCTTACTTGAAATATCTCTATAAGTACCCACAAGCGCAATTTCCCTACGCACTGTTAGTCGAAGAAAATCGCCGTCGCGGAAAGGACCAGCCCGAATTTGAGCTGCTCGACACCGGCGTGTTTGAGAGCGACCGTTACTTCGACGTGTTTGTTGAGTACGCAAAGGTCGATGTTGAAGACATACTGATCAGAATCTCTGCCATGAACCGCGGGCCGGAATCTGCTGCCCTACGCTTGTTGCCCACAATCTGGTTCCGGAATACCTGGTCTTGGGGGGACGATGAGACCCGTCCCGAGATGCGTCAGGTTTCCACTGGCATCGAACTGAAGCATCCCAGCGTAGGCAAGCGGTGGCTCTACTGGGAGGGATCGCCTGAGCTCCTGTTTACGGAGAATGAAAGTAATCTCAAGCGGCTCTTTGGTTTGGAGAACCAAAGGCCATGCGTCAAGGATGGGATCAACGACTATGTCGTCAACCAAAAGGCGAACGCCGTTGCCGCCTCCCCGATGGGCACCAAGGCAGCGGTGCACTACAAATTGGACATTCCACCCGGAGCTGCGGTAACGCTTCGTTTGCGTCTCACCAATCTTGACTTCTCGGGTGTTGCCGAGGCAGCGTTCGACGGATTCGACGGGTTGTTGGTCACTCGTAGGAACGAGGCCGATGAGTTCTACCGTACGGTGATTCCCCAGGATCTCTCGCCTGACGCACAAAACATCATGCGCCAGAGCTTCGCCGGGGTACTGTGGTCCAAGCAGTACTATCACTACGAACTAAAGCGCTGGCTAGAAGGGGATCCTGGCAAGCCGTCGCCACCCGCGGAGCGGCGAAATGGCCGCAACAAGGAGTGGCTGCATCTCTATAACGCAGACGTTATCTCGATGCCCGACAAGTGGGAGTATCCCTGGTACGCCGCGTGGGATTTGGCTTTTCACTGTGTGCCTCTGTCTCTGGTCGATTGCGAATTTGCCAAAGAGCAACTCGTGCTGCTGCTGCGCGAATGGTATATGCATCCCAATGGGCAGCTGCCGGCTTACGAATGGGCGCTAGGGGATGTGAATCCGCCGGTCCATGCTTGGGCCGCGTGGCGCGTGTACAAGATTGATAAGAAGCGCCAAGGAAAGGGCGACGTTGCTTTTCTGGAAAGGGTATTTCACAAGCTTCTGCTGAATTTTACCTGGTGGGTGAATCGTAAAGATGCCGACGGGATGAACATCTTTCAGGGCGGTTTCCTCGGTCTCGACAACATTGGCGTATTCGATCGAGGCGCTCCTCTGCCGACGGGCGGCTATCTCGAGCAGTCAGACGGCACCAGCTGGATGGCGATGTACACGCT
>DATJVZ010000239.1:0-14030 GCA_035501575.1 Terriglobales bacterium
GGACACAAGGAAGCACGAGCAGGGCCATACGATTGCCGCTCTATCCGCTGGTAAGTGATTGAAGAGTGACCGGCCTATTGCTTCGCAATGAGAGCCGGATTAGATGAATTGTTCGCTTCCCAGGCTGCGAACGGCACCATGCCCGGAATTTCTCACCGCGCACTAACCGGCTCTCTCTGCCGACAATGGCTAGGCCAGGATGTAATCTTGTGGTCGACCCTCGGCCGAAGCAACGCTTCTGGCCGTGGATGCCTGCCGGCCGGCCGCATTGATCCGGCGAAGCAACCTGCGGGCCGCAAAGGAAGTGCACGCTGCCTCGTCTCTGCCGATTATTTCCGCCAGAATCGAAGGGAAGTGCCACGCCTTCGCCATACGGAAACCAATAATTGCCGGATGAAGTGATTCGATCCCGGGAATCTTCCAGTCGAGCAGAGCCGGCAGTTCGCCGACATGGTAAAGCAGGCCGGCGACATAGGCGGTTTCTCGCATCCTGGCGGAGGTTCCCGCCGCAAGCTCTTCGGCAAGGTGAGCCGTTCGGCGCGCCCGCATCCAAAATTCCTTGCAGGCTTCAAAACGACGATTGCCGACGGGCTGGCCGACCAGAAGCCTGGTTCCCGCCGCCATGGCCCTCAGCTTTTCCACCCCCAGATGGACTACCATCTCTCCCACGCCGAGGTGTCCGGTGCGATGCCTCGCAGGCTGTTCAAAGGTTAAACGCAAAAGCTGTGTCGTCAGGCCAACATCATTGCGAATCAACCTGGTGATGGCTTCCAAGTCGGCGACGTTCGAGGCCAACTCGAGTTGCAGAAGAGCAACCGCGCCCGGCATCGCCGGAGGCAAAGGAAATTCTGTGCCGGTTCGCGGAAAACACTCGCGAGGAGGTTCAGGATGGTTTTGGTTTGGAGTCGAGTCTGCCAGCATCAGAGCACCTGCTGGCATTAATCGGCCGGAAGCGGTCCGATCTTTAGCGGCTCACGACTTTCTAACTTAATTCTCTTGCACGCGGAACAGTAAGTCCGTCTCCTTGGGGCCCAGGAGTCTGACCCAAAGGTAATCACGACACATTCCGCAACGCGCGGCCTCCGCGCCCAACTCCTCGACCTGGGTCCGCACTAGCTTCGCGATCTCGGCTGGGCCATTCGTACGGTCACAAACCAGCTCGTTCTCGGCGGGTTGCGCAGTCAGAGATTGCAGATGTCGACGATACTCGGTGTCAGTAACGAAACATGGTGTCGCCGTACAAGCGGTTACCTGTTCGATCGTGGAGAGAATGTGATGCTGAACGCGGACAACGAAGCCGACCATCAGCTTTCGCCCAACATCCGAGAAATGGACGGGCAGCAGTCCATAGACCTCGAGCAGACGCGTGGGAATGTGAACTCCCGTCGGCAATGGGCGGTCTGCTAAAGAAAACACCGGGCAAGACCATTGCGCCGCAACCGCCGCCGTAACTTGTTGCTGGGTGGCGAACCCGAGTTCCTGCAATACCTCTCCGAAGTTTGCTCCGCTGGCGCGTTGCTGATCCAAGGCAATCTTAAGTTGTTCGTGGCTCAAGATCCCGCGGGATACAAGTACGAGGCCAAGCGGCATGCGTAAGGTAGGTGGCTTTTCATGCCTGCGCAGGTCGGAGAGCAGCTCGAGCACCTTGTTCCGCATGCCCTGCTCAAAACAGTCAGGACCGCAAAACCACTGATCGAACAAACTTACTCCGCTCCCCTGGGATTTTGCGTTGCACGCCGGATTCGCACACCCGCGCCGATCCTTTGCTCCGAAGAGCGATCTGGTCAGACCTTGGATGCCAAATTTACTCATTCCCAACCTCTCTAGCTCAGTCCCCGGGTGCCATCACTCCCGACTCAGCGAACAGCATTTTTCGCCAACGCTGCGCGAAGTTTGGGAAGCACCAACGCGTGGATCTGGGAAACTCTGGATTCTGCCAACTGCACTACTTTCGCGATTTCCTTCATGGTGAGTTCTTCTCGGTAATACAGAGAAATGATCAGCTGCTCCTTTTCCGACAGGGTTTGAATGGCCTCGGCCAGTTGCGCCTGGATTTCGCTGCGCAGACGGAGATCATAGGGGTTCTCGTCCCGGCTGGGCGCCGACTCAATCAGGTCTTGATTTTGCGTGGGATCGGAAGCCACATTCACCTGCTGGCCGAGCAGCTTCAGCCCGTCCAGGCGCAGCGCAACTTCGTGCAGCTTCTCGATCGAGATTCCCATTTCCGCAGCAATTTCATCTTCCTCGGGCTGGCGGCCCAGTTTCGCCCATAACCGGCTGATCGCCTCCTCAATCTGGCGCTCTTTTCGCCGCAGCGGCCGGGAAGCCCAATCCAGATCCCGCAGACTGTCGAGCATGGCCCCCCGAATCCGGAACTTGGCAAAGGCATTGAACGGAACCGACTTGCGCACGTCATAGCTGCGAACCGCTTCGAGCAAACCGACCACTCCTGCGTGCACCAGGTCTTCGAACGACACATGTTGCGGCAGACGTTCGCAGATCCGTCTGGCGATGTAATATACCTGCGGCAGCTCTTTCAGAATGAGCTGGTCGCGTTCTTCGCTTTCTTCCACGTTTTCTCGGTAAGCAAGTTCTGCCCGTGTCATCAGAATCCTCAATCAGCCGACGTAACAATTTGTCTCTTCACCGCAAAGCTCCAATCGATTGCACCGGTACCAAGGGTGGGATTTCTGTGGGGGAAAGCACGGAAATCCTCGGGAAAAATGGTTCCAGAACCCTGCGCAAGTGAAAGCGTCCGGGAGAGGAACACAAAAGCACTGGAGGTGCGTTAAGAACTTGTTCTCCGAACAAGGCTCGCAACCCTTCTGATATTCGCCGCGCCGTACTCGGCTGGAGCGCATTGCTGGGGATGGGGGACTGCTGTGGATTCACGGCGCGAGCGCATTCCTCTTCGATGGAGCGATCCAAGGTCACGACCTTCAGTTGCCCCTTCTCGTCGAGCAGCGGCCGGACCAGGGCCCGCCCGAGTGCGTGGCGAACCGCCTCCACCAAGAGAATGGGGTTCTTGTTTATCGGCGCTACTTCGATCAGCGTCTCCAAAATGGTTCCCAGGTCACGGATTGAGACCTGTTCGCGCAGTAATTGTTGGAGCACTTTCTGTACTTCGCCCAGGGTCATCACCTTGGGAACGAGCTCTTCCACCAATTTGGGATGAGATTCTCCCAGCCGGTCGATGAGGCGCTTGGTTTCCTGCCGAGTCAAGAGAAGATGCGCGTTCTGCCTGACCACTTCGCTCAAGTGGGTGGCCATCGCCGAGGTATGATCGACCACGACATAGCCCGCCTGCAAAGCCTGTGCCTGCAGATCCGGCGAGATCCATTTAGCCGGGGTATTGAAGGCCGGCTCGCGCGTGTCGATTCCGGGTAGAGCCGACGAAGACTGTGAGCTGATGGCGAGCAAACAATCCCGGCGCAGCTCCCAGCGTGCAACCTCGACACCCCGCAGATAAATTACGTACTCTCGTTCTTTGCGCGCCAGGTTGTCCGTGATGTGGATGGGAGGAACCAAAAAGCCGAGCTGCGATGCCAGGCTCTTGCGCAAGGAACGGACTTTGCCAAGCAGCTGCCCGCCTTGCTTGCTATCGACCAAGGGCACCAGTCCCAGGCCAACCTCGAGCATTAGGTCGTCAAGTTTGAGCAGCGAATCCAGAGAATCCGAAGCCGCGGTCTTAGCACCTTGTCCTTTGGCCGCGCTCGCGGCTGTCTCGCCAGCCACCGCCGGGTCGGGCTTCGCCCGCCGTGCCAGCATCATCATCAAGGCGGCCATGCACACGAACGACAACTTCGGCAGGCCTGGAATCATGGCCAAGCCCAACATCACGCCCCCGGCAATCCACAGCGGGCGGCGTTCACCGAGCAACTGACGTCCGACATCGATCCCCAATGTGCTCTCCGAGGACGCCCGGGTCAGGACGATCGCGCCGGCAACCGACACCAGCAAAGACGGAATCATGGTCACTAGCCCGTCTCCCACCGTCAGGACCGTGTAGGTCCTCAGCGCCTCGAGAAAGGGAACACCGTGTTGAAACACGCCAATCAAAAAGCCGGCGATGATGTTAATGGCTGTAATCAGGATGGTTGCCATGGAATCGCGCTGGCTAAAACGCGCCGCGCCGTCCATAGCGCCGTAGAACTCCGCCTCGCGCGTGATCTGTTGCCGGCGGGTGCGGGCTTGCTTTTCATCAATCAGACCGGCGTTCAGGTCGGCATCGATCGCCATTTGTTTGCCGGGCATCGCATCCAAAGTGAAGCGCGCGGTCACTTCGGCGGTGCGCACTGCACCGTGGCTGACTACCATGTACTGAATGGCAATCAAGGCCAGGAAGAGAACGAATCCCACGACATAGTTGCCGCCCACCACAAATTGGCCAAAAGCCTCGATTACTCTGCCCGCGGCCGCCGAACCTTCGTTACCGTGCAGCAGAATCCGCCGGCTGCTCGCCAGCCCGAGCGACAGACGGAACAGCGTGAGCAAGAGCAACAAGCTGGGAAAAACTGAGAACTGAACAGGCTTCAGAATCTGGAGCGCGACGAGCAGGACCAAAACCGATCCCGTAAGGCTCAAGGCCAGCAGAGCATCGATCAAAAGCGGGGGCAGCGGGATCAGCATGACAAAGACCAACCCTACGGCGAGCGAGGGAACGATCCAATCCGTTCTGTCGCCAGTGGGAGCCAGCAATTTTTGGTTAGCCGCCATTGGTTTCTCGGAACTCTCTGGAGCGGGCTATCATGCCGGCGCTCCCGACTGCTGACGCACCCGGGCCTGTGCCCGGAATACGAATGCCAAAATCTCAGCCACCGCGACATAGAATGTCGCCGGTATGGGACTGCCTACTTCGACCGTGTAGTAGAGGGCTTGCGCCAGAGGGGGATTTTCCAGCACGGCGATGCCGTGCCACAGGGCTACTTCCTTGATTTCCTGGGCCAGAAAGTCGCGCCCTTTGGCGACCACGATAGGAGCATCCATATCCAACTCGTAGCGCAACGCCACCGCAAAGTGTGTGGGGTTGGTGATGACTACGCTGGCCTTCTCGGTATCGCGCAGCATCTGGCGCCGCCGCATCTGGCGTTGCAGGCGGCGGATACGCCCCTTGGTTGACGGATTACCTTCGGTCTGCCGAAGCTCATCCCGCAGCTCCTGGCGGCTCATCTTCAGGTCCCCTTCCAGTTTCTGCCGGACCAAGAGGTAATCAACCGCCGACCAGGTCAGCAATACCAGACCCGACTTCCAGCACAACTCCCGCATCACCCCCATTACGAATCCTGCATAGGCGCGCACGCCCAGATCCGACGCATGAGCGATGCTCTGCCAATGCTTCATGAAGGTGGAAACGCCAATCCAGATGATTATTCCGAACGGCAGCAGCGACTTCAGGACGGCACTCAGGCCGGAAAGCGAAAACATCTGTTGGATCTTTACGGCCGGGTTCAGTCTCTCCGGTTTCAGCGCCAAGGCCTCGCCGGCAAATACCAGGCCGCCTTGGGCAATGCCGCCCGCAACCGACAGCATCCACGCAGCCACCAGGATGGGAACTATCCACCGCAATACGCCCACCGCGCTCCAAAAAAGAATCGGTCCCCGCGCCGTGAGTGGTTCCCGCACCGCCAGATCCAATTCGCTTTGCAGCAGTCCCCGCCATTGACGAGCCGCATCGGGAATCTGCCACGCCAGCAGCGCCAAACCTCCGCTCCACGCCAGCGCGTTGGACAGTTCGCGCGTGCGCGGTATCTGGCCTTGCTCCCGCGCTTTCTTTCGCCTTTGCGGTGTAGGCTTTTCTGTTTTGCTAAAGTCCGCCATGTTTCGCTATCGCGCTACGTGCATGAGCCTCTCTGCGTAGGTGATCGACTCGGAGAAATACCTTTCGAACAACCTCGGCCAAAAGCCCAGGGTGACCCCGAAGACCAGCAACCCCAGCGGGCTCTTGATGGCTGGCCCCAGGAGCATCAACGGCATTTGCGGCGATGCCTTCCCCATCAAACCGAGCATCAGGTCGGTGAGCAGCGTCGCGGCCAGGACCGGCGCGGCGATCTGAATTCCGAGTTGCAATACGATGGCGCCCTCGTGCAGCAAGGCCCGCGCCAGGAGGGGATTGACCGTTGCGGTTCCAGGGGGGAGATAGTCGAAGCTGTGGGCAATGGCCCGAAGAATCCAATAATGAACGCCCAGCGTAAGAAACAGAAGCATGGCAAGACTCTGGTGCAGGGTCGCGACGACCGTGCTCTCGACTTGGGTATTCGGATCGAGAATATTCACCAGCGAGTAGCCCATTTGCACGCTCAACACCTGCCCGGCCAGCCCCGCGGCCTCGAACACTGCACTGGTGGCGAGACCAATGGCAATCCCCACGAGGGCTTCGCTGGCTACCATCATCGGCCAGTCGGTTACGCCGACGGGCGCCACCCGTGCTCCATAGACGGGATACAGAACCGCCGTAATCAGGATGGCGAGCACGATCTTGATCCGAGGAGCAATAACGGCGCTGCTAAAAAATGGGGCGAAAATCATCAAGCCAGAGACGCGGAGTCCGATCGCAAGCACCGAACCGATGATGTTAGCGAGAGAAATCTCCATGGCTTTAGCGTATGTATGGGTGAAAATCGGAGAAAAGCTGCACGGTGAACTGGCAAGCTTGTCTCCACATCCACGGCATCAAGAGAAACGTCATCGTGCCGACCGCGAGCAATCGCGGTACGGCCGAAATAGTCATCTCCTGCAAAGAAGTCAGCACCTGGACAATGCTGACTAACAGGCTCACGACCAGAGCGATCGCCAAAATAGGGCTGGCCAGCAAAAAAACTTCGCGCATGGTTAGGCGTCCGAGATCGACGACTTGTTGGACTGGCATGATTCGCCTCAGCTAAAACTTTTCATTAACGAGCCAATCAAAAGATTCCATCCATCTACCATCACAAACAGTAAGAGCTTCAGGGGCGTGGAAATTACGACCGGTGGCAATTGCAACATGCCCACGGATGTCGAAATCGAAGCGACCACCATGTCGATGACCAGGAAGGGCAAGAACAGCACGGTGCCGATCTGAAAGCCCGTGCTCAGTTCCGACAGAATGTAGGCCGGCACCAGTATCCGCATCGACAGATCCCTGGGATCTCTTGGTCTCGGTTCTTTTGCGAGTTCGACAAACAGCGCAACATCCTTCTCGCGTACGTAGTGCAGCATGAACCGCCGTATCGGTCGCCCGCCGCGATCGATTGCCTGCATGGCGGTGATTCGTCCGTTCTGCATGGGCACGACGGACGTCTGGTAGATGGAAGCGCCTACCGGTTGCATGAGAAAGAACGTCAGAATCAATGCCACACCAATCAACGTCTGATTGGTGGGCGTGGTCTGCAGCCCGAGAGCCTGGCGCAGAAAGTGGAACACCACCAGCAACCGTGCGAAGGGCGTGACGCATAGCAGCAGCGAGGGGATCAGCGTCAGGAAGGTCAAGAGGACAACAATCGTCCAGGGTACGGAACCATTTCCTATGCCCGTGATGCGGATTTCGTTGGGATCTACCGAAAGCGAACTCGGCGGGTTCGTGGGTGGGGTGCCGTCAGGAAGAACCGAGGAAGCAGGAACAGATGCGGTTGCCGCACCGGTCGGTGTTGGGTCGGCGGCAAGTGCTTGGCTGCTGATGATCAGCACTGTCAGCACCAGAGGCAGAATTTTCCTTCCTTCAATCATGGCAATTCTCATGCCGGGCTCAAATCCTGCTTGCAATGTCTCTCTAAGACCTCGGAAAACTCCTGCGAACGTTTGAGGTGAGCTAAGGTGGAAACCGAATTGGCGGATCCGCCCACCAGAAATTGCTCTCCGTCAATTTGAATCACTGCCACAAAGCGCTTCTCTCCGAGCGACACGCTTTCGCATACCCGAAGTCGTTTTTTCGTGCGGGGGGACTTTAATCTCTGTTGCGTCCAGTTCCATCCTTGCGTCAGGAGCGAGCCGAGGGATTTCAAGACAACGGACAATGGACTGTGTCGTACTCGTAAGGTCACGGTGAGCAGTCCTCTCTTCTTGGCTTGCGGAGTTGGCTCGGTCAGCCTAAGGGTGTCTTTGGCGAGGAGTCCCAGCCCCGGCCAGTCTGTCTCATCGAGAACACCAACCAACGGAGCCTCTTGGGGGGGCTTGCTCGGTTCGGCTTGGATCTCGCTCTCGAGCAACCGCCCGCGCTCAACCCCTCCATCGGTTGCGAAACGCACAGCCGGCTCGGGCGAGGCTTTCGAAGTTACTGGCGGCGTTTCTTCCATGAGTGCAGTGACGGCGGTGTCGTCGACGATCGTGTCCTTGCTGACTTGGGTTTTTCTCTTAGGGGAGGGTTGTACTGCCGGAGCGCTCTTCATCGGTCGAGTGCTTTGTGCTTTCAGCTTGTCTTTGTCGGCTGCCAGAGTCCTCATTGCACTCCTGCTTCTCTGTCTTGGGGTGCCTTTCTTGCGGGAACTGCCGGATTCCTTGGCAGACCTGTTCTCAACCGGCGCATCAGCTTCAGTGGGGACGGAAGGTTCAATCCCGGCGGGGAAGGCCAGGATCGTCGCGGTTTCTTGATTTTTAGCCTGTTTGCTCATGCCAACTCGGTGATCCGTACGGTCAACTGGAGCCCTACCACTTCAAATTCCGTCCAGCCGATCAAGAGGCCGTTGGCGCGGAGGGGAACATCACTGACATAGTCGCATCCAGTTTTCACAATCGAGCCTTCCTGCAAATTCAAGAGATCTCCAATCGTGAATCGACTCACTGGAATCTCAACGGACAGCCGGCAAGGCAGCCACCCGAATTCTTCGATCGGATTTTTCGCCGGCGCCGGCGCCGCCGCTGCCTCAGTGGGCTGGGGTTCCTTCGCAGGTTGAGGTTCTTTTGCGCGTTGGGCTGCCGCATCCATCGTCTGCTATTTCACTCGCCTTTAAGTTTCGACCGCCTGGGTTGTGCGTCCGCAAAGAGTTAATCGAACATCGAACTGCAATTCGACGTCCGCGAACCTCTGGGTCGGCCATGTTGTGGATCGCTGGGCTAGAAGCCAAGAAAAGTAACGACTTGCGGAATTGGGATTACTGTCGTGATGTACACGTGTGGCGGGACCAATTAGAGCAGAAATAGAAATAGGAATCCTCCGAGAAGTGGGGTCAAGCCACCCTCGGCGGGTCTTCTCATCGTTTGCTAACAAACAGACTGATTCCGACCCTTTGCCCCTGCCGCGTCCGGCTTCCCGGCCATATGACGGTTTGTCACTGGGCGGCAGTTGAGCCGGCCCATGACAACCTTGTCATGGGCCACTCCTTTGATGCCTGGCACGGAACTTCGTGAAGCGCCGGGCTAGTTTGCGTAACAGCTCACCCCACATCAGTCTGGCGCGCCTAAACCGGCGTCAGTTGCCTGGTGTGGCCTGCAGGTTAACGGTGGTGTTGGTAACCGTATCGAGCGTGGTGATCATACGAGCGTTGGCCTCAAACCCGCGCTGCGTCACGATCAAGTTCGTGAATTCCTGCGAAATGTCCACATTCGATGCTTCTAACGCCCCTCCCGTCAGTGCCCCCAGGGCACCAGTTTGGGGTGCGCCCACCACGGCGGCACCCGACGCCAGGGTAGGTATGTAGTCATTGTTGCCGGTCAATTGCAAGCCTTCCGGGTCGGCAAAGTTTGCCAGGGCAATTTGTCCCAGCGCTTGCACCTGTCCATTGCTGAACTGGCCGTCGATGGTTCCATCGGCCTCGACGGTGTAACTCTGTAGCGTGCCGCTGGGATACCCGTTCTGCTCCGTGGTTGCGGTTGCACTCGGCGCGGCCACCTGCGTCATCAGCGAATTCCCGTTCGGCCCGGTAAGGTTCCAGGTTAGACTCATGTTCGCAGCGCCATCCGCCAAACCAGTGATCGCGATGCCGGCGATCGAGCCTGCCGGGCTCGTGAGGTTGCCATTGCTACCAAACGTCAGGTTGCCAGTGGATATGGTTGTAGGAGCTCCCGCGCCTCCCGTATCGGCGGCGGGCAAAGTAATCGTGTATGTCCACGCGCCGGCTGCGGTATTGGTGTAATTGAACGTGAGCACATGCGACTGCCCCAGTGAGTCGTAAACGGTTAAGGGAACGGAGTAGGTGGTCCCGACGGCCGCGGCCGAATTCAGGTTTGTCTGTTGGTTCATCGTGGTCGTCGCCGAGGGCGCGCCAATGACCGATTGACCAACATAGATCGGCGCCAAGGTCGCGCTCTGCTGGACTGCGCCGTTGACGGCTTGATAACCCATCACCGTTTGACCATCAGGGGTTACAAGCTGCCCCTGGTTGTTGACGCTGAAATCTCCTGCCCGTGTATAGGAGACGGTTCCATTCCCCGCCTGGGCAATAAAGAAGCCGTTGCCGGTAATCGCCACATCGCTCGGAGCACCGGTATCATTCACGCTTCCGTTGGAGAAGTTTGTCGACACTGAGCCGACGTCGACTCCGGCGCCTACCTGAATGGGGTCGCCCGATCCATCGGTACCGAGGTTCTGGTAGAAGAGGGTTTGAAAGTTCGCTGTCTGGTCCTTGTATCCAACCGTATTCAGGTTGGCCAAGTTATTGGAAATAACGTTCAGGCCTTGTTCGCTCGCGCTAAGCCCGGAAAGTGCAACGGCAAAGGATGACATTAGTTTGCTCCTGAGATTGGGTTGGTGGATGACGCTCCGCCACTGGTGGACCCAGATGCCGCTGCGGCCGGAAACGCCGCGGTCAGCGTCTGATTAATGTTGATTAGCTGCTGCAGTTGATTCATCGAGAACATCTGGCTGACCATATTTGCAGGGTCCATCGGGTCAGTCGGATCTTGCGATTGCAACTCGGTCACCAGCAAGCTGATAAATGTGCTCTCCGCCTGGCCGGCTGCCTGGTTCGATGCGGAGTTGGTAGATGCCGTAGAACGGGTCGAGCTCGTAGCGCTCGTCGAAGCCGTGGAACTGTCCGACTTCATCCGTGCCAGCGGCGAGGCGGTCGGTGCCCCGTGTAGATTCAGCGGTAGGATTGACGGTAGCCCATGAACATTCATTGTATTTTTCTCCTTATCTTCTTATCCCTGTAACTGCGTACTTCTTCAAACCCTAGATGTGAATGTCGAGTCCTCGACTGTCCTCCATCGCTTCGAGAGCGATCATCGGCAGGGCATCGGTGTCCCCGGCTCCCGGCAGGTTCATCGTATGCGAATAGGGGTTGTGTCGTGCCCCCTGCCGCAGATCGCCGGAGCTGTTACCGCTCGAGCGCTCTTGCAGAATGATGTTGGCGGGCGGCAGACGCTGTTCCGCAAGCCGGTTGTGTAACGCCGGCAGCTCGGCTGTCAGGGCTCGCCCAAGTTCCGCTCGCTCGACGGAAATCTCTGCGGTGAACTGATTACGACCCATCGACGTGCGGATGTCGACACTGCCAAACTCGCCCGCCGGTATGCCAACCCGCAGTTCGGTCTGTCCCGCCCGTTCCACAAGCTTGGCAGTTTGGAAGGACGACATGATGTGCGAAGCTGCACCGTCGGCAGTTGCCTCTGCATCCGTTACACCCGTCGGCAATTGCCCAAGGCCTTTCGAGGCTGGCTCGTTCGATTTCGAAGACACATTGGTGGCTACGGTCTTCCCCTCGATCGTCGGCGAAACTTGTGTTGAGTTAACACTGTTTGCCGGCGAAGGCCCGCTGGTTTGGGTTATGGCATCGCTCGCGCTGGGTTTGGCCATGGGGGCGCCTACCGGCTTGGGCGAATCGCTGCTGCCGGATGGCGAGCCAGCATTCCCCTCGGTATCTCCGTCCTTTCGCGACGTTTCCGAAGGTTGCCGCGCATCTGCGACCTCATGTTTTGGAGCTGCAGTTTCACTGATCGGCGCCTTCTGTGGCGCCTGGGTTTTTATATCCCCCTGCGAGAGAGGCGGAGCCGAGACAGCAAAGATCGCCGATACATCGGCAACCGCCTTGCGCTGCTCGGGGAATCCGGATGTGGGCGCTGGCGCAGTTCTTGTTTCAATCGTGCCAACACTATGCACGCCCTCGCGGGCTGGGAGTCTGGTATCCGCCGTCGGCTTGGAAGGCGCTGGGGAAACCGCGATCGGCATCTTTAGGCCCTGCTCCGCCGGAATCACGATGGTCGCGATGCCGTTAGTGGCATTCTGTTTCGGCATATCCGCGGAGGGAGCAGGGATTGGTTTGCTGTCTCCGGATGGAGTCGGCAAGACTGACGCCGCAACCGGCGGACTGATCGTCCGAGTTAAAAAGTCTGTGGGCGGAAGCGCAGCTCTCATGAATTCCGGTGGAGCTGTAACAGGCGGAGGTACGGCAGGAGTGGACGTTATTGCCGGCGCGACTTCCGTGGAAGACGCGGCAGCGGGCTCTGACTTGCCTGCCGTAGCGGACGTAGACGACATCTTCGTAGTCTGCTCCCCAGGAGTCACGGTGGTCGCCATTCGATTTGCGGGCTTCCCTAGGGGAATATCTTTCGCCGGTTCCGCCATTGGTTCGCTGTTGCCGGATGGTGTCGGCACGACTGGGGCTCGAACCTCTGGACTGGGATTCGACATTGGAGCGACACTGTTTTGGTCCGGTGACGTTTTCAAAGGCTCCGGCGGAATTGAGACCGACGGAGGGAGGGGAGGGCTGGGCGGCAGTGCGGAAGCAACTTCGGGCGACGAAGAGGCCACGGGCTCTAACTTTCCCACCAGACTGGAGTCGGAGCCGGAAATCGTTTGCGATCCTTCACCAACGGGCAACTCCGGCACCAACGGCAAAAATGCGGGGAATGGCACGGTATCGAAAATCCTGCCGCTCGGGTCTGGAACCACACCCGCAGGGGGCACTGGAACATCCGGGGTGTCGGTCGGGGAGGGGCTCGATGATTTCGTTCCGCTCTTCGTGTTCCCTTTGGTAGCCGCATTTCCCCGGTCCATCGCGCCCAGAACTTTCGGACTCGCCGATATGTCCGGTGCACTTCCGCTGGCCGCTGCCAAAGCTGAGGAGAACTTCCCTGACGGTGCCACACTGCCCACGGACGCATTCGCAGGCGTCGCGTTCACGGCAACTGTGGGCAAGCTGACGATCACGGGTTCTCCTTCTCCGCGCATGGAAGATGCACGCCGCTCGCCAGAACGGTTCCGATTAGAGACACTTCCGGCATGCGAACTAGGTGCTAGGCAATTAAAGAGTTTTCATGCGTGTGCCGATTAGAAGGGAACGACGATGGTGGGGATTTCTCCGGACTGGGCAGAATTTGCCCAAACGCCGCTAGGCAAGGTCTGCCTAGTGACTCCGCCAGTGCCGCGACAAGAAAATATCATCCAGTGTGTTTTGTTGGCGCTTCGCCTGTGCTCGACGATAGGCGTCCAGTTGCCGAACCCGAAGGTGGTCCAACACCTGACGTTTTTGCCGCGCTAACTGATAGATCTTCAAACACTCGTGGCGCTTTCCTTCGAGCTCCTGTAGATGAGCTTGCAGTTTATCCAACTGTTTCTCCAGTGCGAGTTCCTGCTCGAACACGGCCTGCAGGTGAATGGAGGCAATACCACCGGCCAGCTCAGCGTCCCGATACTTCCTGGCTGCCGAATACTGCTCCTGAAACTGGTGAATCCGTGCTTCCGTTTGGACGATCTCCTGTTGAATTCTCTGCAGAACGAGATATTCACGCTGTTCGATGTTTTCTCGATACTTCAGTACCGCCGCGAGAGTGAATTGGAAGGCCATATTCAACTGGGCAGCGCAAACAGTTGCTGCACCGTTTCGGGTAACGATGTCCGATCGTCGAGACCTTGTTTAAGGAAGCGGTTAATCTCCGGCAAGGCGGCGATGGCCTGGTCGAGCACCGGGTCCGTGCCCTTCTGATACGCTCCAATGCGGATCAGATCTTCCGCCCGGTTGTAGGCAGAAATCAGCATGCGGAGAGCCTCGGCCTTTGCGATATGCTCGGGCGAGCATACATTGGGCATCAAACGGCTCAGGCTGTCGAGCACGGATACGGGCGGGTAGTGGTTGTGCAGGGCCAGATTGCGATCGAGGACGATATGTCCGTCGAGTAGAGAG
>DATJVZ010000240.1:0-5367 GCA_035501575.1 Terriglobales bacterium
ACCGTTGCAGCCCTTCTTCGACAAAACGTTTGGCCTGCCCGATTTTGAAATGATTGGTTAAACCACAAGCCGCAACATCAACCTGCCGGGCCGCACTTGTCCGGATCCGAGTGTTGCTCTGCGGTAATTTCTCGATTGGCGATCCCGGTAGGGATACCACTCGCGTGATACCCCCCGGACGGACCCGGACGGGCGCTCATTAGCCCATCCGGTTCTTATCGCAGATGGTAGCGGCGAACCGAGCCTCAGGAAATGGGTGGAGCATACGCGGTGTGGGTAGCCATCGTTGAGCCAGGGCTAGCATACGTGTCCACGAGATCCGGCGTTTCTGACCCCGGCGACGCAGTGCGCACCACCAGAAGGCCGTGACCCGGTCCCGGAAGACTCCTAGTCGCTTGAGGTTGCCCGGTACCGCATAGTAGTTGAAGTGACCCTGGACGACCGATCGGAGCCATTGGCCGGTTTGGGGCACGGGATCATGCATACGCTTGCGAAGTTGTTGCTGAATCTGTTGCAGCTTCGCGCGCATGCGCTTGCGGATCGTCTTGCGCCTTACCATGAATCGCCCCAGACTATTCTTCCCGCTGATATGCGAGAATCCTAGAAAGTCGAACGTCTCAGGTTTGCCTTCGCCTCTACGTTTCCGGTTCTGTTCGGCATATCGCCCGAATTCGATCCGGCGCGTCTTGTCTGGGTGGAGCTCCAGTCCGAACTTTGCCAGCCTCTCCCGCAAGTTTTCCAGGAAACGGTCGGCGTCTGTCTGGTGCTGGAATCCCACGATGGCGTCGTCCGCATAGCGGACGACCACCACCTCGCCTTGCGCCCACTTCTTGCGCCACATGTCGATCCAGAGATCGAAACTGTAGTGCAGGTATACATTAGCGAGCAAAGGTGAAATCACCGAGCCCTGTGGTGTACCTGTTTCCGGTTCCGACCACTTGCCTTCCTCCATCACTCCAGCCTTCACCCATTTCTGTATCAGCCGCAGTATGCGAGGATCGGCGACGCGATGCTCCATGAACTTGATCATCCAGCTTTTGTCGAGGTTATCGAAAAAGCTCGCGATGTCAGCGTCCAAAATGTAGTTCACCTTCTTCTTCATAAGCGCATAGGACAGCGCGTCCAGCGCATTGTGCTGGCTGCGCCCAGGGCGAAACCCGTACGAGAACCCCAGAAAGTCTTCCTCGTAGATCTGGTTGAGGATGGTGACCACAGCCTGTTGGACGATCTTGTCTTCCAGGGCCGCGACCCCTAGCGGGCGTTTCCGCCCATCTGCTTTCAGGATGAATACCCTTCTCGACGGCAACGCTTGATACGCTCCTCGATGAACCCGACCGTGGAGATCGACGAGCCGATTTTCCAGGCCGGACTCATACTCCTGCCACGTGACGCCGTCCACTCCCGGTGCTGCTTTTCTCTTCAACGAGTACAAGCTTTCCCGTACTAGATCCACCGTCAGGTGGTGGAGCAAGGCGGTGAACTTCACCTCCTTATTCTCCCGTGCTGCTTTCCGCACGCCTGCCAGCCCCTGGGACACGCCCTTCCCGCTCTGCGTCGGGTACGTGTTAGGCAGACCGGCGTTCTCCTTGATCAGTGGCCTTCCCTCCCCCCTCTCCGCCGACAATCTCGTGTCTTTGTTCGAATGGTTCATCGGTACTACGCCACTGTGTGACTCCTCGCAGGCGTGCATGCGGATCGTGTGGCTCTTGCCTTCACCCGCCGTCCTGCGGTCTGGTTGAACCACAGGCGCCTCCGAGGTCTCCCGGTTCTCGTGCATGAAGCTTCTAGACGTGTCTGGGGTCTTCGACTACGCCGGACTGTGCAGGAACTCGCGCTATCGCTCCTGTTCATGTTGCCTTCCGCGCATATTAAAGACGTCGGCGTCCGGGTTGTATCTTTTCGAAGCTGGATAACCCACCCCGCCTATCCCCTGTCAACGCCTCGGCTCCGCTCTCGCGAGCGGTTCCGCATGACTCGGGGCCAAGTGGATCGCTACTCCTTTCTCGTGAGGCTCTTTCATCCTCTACTTCATGCCGGTTTAACCCGGCGCACTAATATCGCCATTACACTTAGAATCCGCCCAAAGGATACCAGTCCGTGTCCGATACATAGAGCCCTGCCAGGGTTATCCGCAAGGTCGAGTTCAGCTACTAGAAGTGAGGTTGCCGCTGCCCACCAAGGAGTAATCCCGAACAGCCGGCTTCCGCTTCTCAGACGCTTCGTTTTTGGGTGGTCGTAGTGCCCCTGTTCTTCTAGCGTTCCTATGGAAAGCAAACTGACCCAGTACCCACGGACGGCTTAACATTCTGTGGAAAATTGGCGGCAACGTGTCGCAATCGGCTGTAGCCAGCGACTGTCTTCGTAAGTACAATGCTAGCGGGAACTCGTGCTTCGTCGCCGCGTGCGCTGATCCCTCCTGTAGATGTTCACTTCGCCCTAGGTATCAAGCTTCTGGCCCGTTTCACTACAAATTAAGCAGTTAATTTGGTTTGCGGAGGTGCCGTATTCGTGAACTTCGGATTCATGCAGCCCTACCTGTGCAAGTGACCTGGGCGCAGAGTGGCCAGGCGACACGTCAGAATGCATACACCCTCGATGTAAGTCGAAGCGGCGCGCGCCTAGCCGGCGTGACAGGGTTAACCGACCCAGGACAGCTGATTGCGGTCCGGCGGAAAACCAGCGAGGCGCGGTTTCGGGTGGTGTGGATCGGACAGCCGCACACTCCCCAGGAAGGCCAGATCGGCGTGGAGTGTATTGATCCCGACAAGATTATCTGGGATGTCGATTTTGCCAAAGTCCACGAAGACTTCGAGGTCTTGGAAACCGCGAACTCGGCGGCCTGGGCGCCAAAGTCCTCTTCCGGCGTAGCAACCAAACTGACGGATTTCCCCTGCCCCGGCAAGGCGAAAGTTTGGAGGGAAGGGGTCGATTCCGACGGTATCGAGGCCCGGCTCACCAGCATAGATCTATCCGGCTGCCGTCTCGATGGTGAAGGCCTACCCGTTGACCGTCCACTCGTGCTGCAACTCGCGATCGGGGAGGTACAAATCACGGTTAAGGGCAGCCGGAGCCGGAACGATCAACGGATCGTGTTCACCCATATCCGTCGCGGAGACCACCACCTGCTAGAAGGACTCATCAGTCGGCTGTCTGTCGGCAAGCGACCATGATGCTCGAACTCCTCGATGAGCATTCAGAAATCGCGTGTCCGCCGATCTCGACTCAGGTTTTCACCCGCCGCCCCTTCATCGAGGGTCTGTGCCGCCCGCTGTCCCACCTGCTTGAGAGAGGCGTACATCTGGCGCTTCTCGTTAGCCGACAGCACCGACATTACCGCCTCCAAGTCCCTGGCATGCTTTTCGAAGCAGGCTTCCGCCACTTGTTTACCTGCCCGCGTTAGTTCTACGATTCGGGCTCGCCGGTCCTTGGAGGTGAACTTCCGCACCACGAGCCCTCGCCTCTCCAGGCGATCAATGGCTGCCGTCATCGAGCCGCTGGCCAGCAGCACTTTGTCCTTGATCTCGGAAATCGGGAGCGGGCCTTTATGCAAGAGAGCTTCGAGCGCCGCGAAATCGGTAAGGCAGAGTCCCGTATTCACGATGCTTTGCTCGGCCATCCGCCTCAGTGCATGATGACTTCTCATCATCACCAGCCATAGCCGGGGCGCCGTGATGGGTTTGCTGTTCTCTCTCATGACTGCTGCTTACGGGTGAATATTGCGTCACACCTTGGAATTCGCCCGCGACGACAACAGGCGGTCGACGGAAAGCGCCCCCGCGCCGCGAATGATCAGATACACCGCGATGGCGAGCACGAGCAGGTGAAATTCGAAGCCTTCGCCCTTCTGCAGTCCAGTCCAGTTCATGAAGAAGCCAAAGCGATGATGAACGGTCGCGATGGCGACGAGCATGTTGGTGAGGATGCCAAAGCCCGCGAGGCGCGTGAGGAACCCGATCAGCAGACCCATGCTGCCGAAGAATTCCGCCGCAATCGCCAGAAACGCCAAGGGCGCCGGAATATGCAGCGTCCTGGTCAAGAAGCCCATGGTGCCGCTAAACCCGTAGCCTCCGAACCACCCCAGCATCTTCTGAGCGCCATGAGCAAAGAAAATCACGCCCAGCGCGAGGCGAAGCAGGGTTGTCGCGCCGTCGTTCTCGGTGGTGAGTAATCTCTTGAGCATGGAAAGTCCTCCGTGAGTTGCGTGGGCATCGGCACACGCCCATGGGGATGATATATCCTGATATAAAGATTCTTTTCGTCGAGCTATTACGGGGGAGCGGCAGAAACCAGCACGAAGCTGGGACGGCGACGTTAGGTGGGAAGATCGGGGAAGAGCTTCGGGGCCAGTTCGACGGCGAATTCCTTGAACACCCGTAGCGAGCGCGGGGTATACCGGTTGCCGAGATGGACCAACCAAAGATTCAAGCTGCGGAAGCGCCACTTGGGCATGACTTCGACTAGGCGTCTCTCGCGCAACAAATGGGGTTGCACAATCGGCGGAAGGTCGCCGATACCGGCACCCGCGAGCAAGGCCGAGGCGAGGCCGGCGTAGTCGTTCATGGAAAGAAAGGGCTGAAACTTGATGGTTTCCTGACCCTTTCCGTTCACGTGAGCAAACGTCCAGGTAGTCTCGGGCTTTCCCTGGCGCGAGAAGGAGAACAGCCGGTGGCTGAGCAGGCCCCGGGGTATTTGGGGCGGCTTGTTTTTCTCGAGATAGGCCGGACTGGCCACCAGCTGATGCCGATAGGTCAGAACGCGGCGCGCGACCAGCGAGGAATCGTCGAGTTGCCCACCGACCCGGAATGCCAAGTCAACGCCGTCGGAGATGTGATCAACGAACCGCTCGGAGATGAACATCTGAATGCGGACATCGGGGTAGGAGGCTTGAAAGGCACCGACCAGTGGCACCAGAAACGATTCGGAAATGCTGGGCGGTGCCGAGAGCCGCAGGGTTCCGGAAATCTTCGCCAGGTGATTGGATGCGATGTTGTCGATCGCCTCCCTGAGTTCGGCGCTGCCCGTGCATGTTCGAGAACTTCGAGCCCGACGTCGGTGAGCCGCAGGTTACGGGTCGAACGCTCGATCAGACGAACGCCGAGTTGGATTTCGAGCTCTCGAATCCGGCGGCTGACCGTGGAGGTGGGCATCTTCAGTCGTCGTGCCGCTTCCGTGAAGCTGTTCGCTTCCGCCACCTGGGAGAAAATGATCAACGCGTTGAGATCGGTCACGATTATCCTGTTTCTGAGAAACTGATTCCCAACTTTGCCATCTAGTAGTCCTTGTCTGCAATGGCATACTCTCTCGCATGCCAAGCCCACAGGGGAAACCGCGGACAGCCGGCTAGGCTAACCTCGGAAGGCATCGGCT
>DATJVZ010000241.1:0-5334 GCA_035501575.1 Terriglobales bacterium
TTGAATTCCGCGGTGACCGCTCCTACCTGGGGCTGCTCTCGGTCGATCCTCGACGGCAGAAAGCGGGGCTAGGGTCGAAGATCATGAGCACCTCCGAGGAATACTGCGCCAAAGCCGGTTGCCGATTCATGGACCTGCGAATCATCAACGTCCGACCGGAATTAACCGGCTTCTACCATCGCCTCGGATACGTTGAAACCGGCACCGAACCGTTGACTTCCGGCCTGAACCCAAAGCTGCCTTGCCATTTCATCACAATGTCGAAGCCGTTGCGGTGAATTGCCAGTTTGATGGTGATCCCGAGCGGTCTCTTCCTGCGTGCTTCGTCTGCGATGTCTGCGCAGAACCATGTGCTGAGGTAAGATCATGCACTATGCCAAAACTCGTCTCTCTTTACTGGCTATGGCTGGTCGTAAGCCTGTCCGCATTCGCACAAAAGGGGGCGCAACAGTTGGCGTCACTGGGCGAGTTTAAGCTAGAAAGCGGCGAGGTCATTCACGATTGTCACGTCGGATATCGCACTTACGGACACCTGAATGCCAACCAATCGAATGCGATCCTCTTCCCTACCTGGTTTGGTGGGACGTCGAAGGAGCTGGAAGACTACTTCGGCCCCGGTAAGCTGGTGGACACGTCGCTTTATTACGTCATCGGCGTCGATGCTCTGAGCAACGGGGTTTCCACCTCTCCCTCCAACAGCTCGCAACAGCCGCACATGAAGTTTCCGCGCATTTCGATTCGCGATATGGTCAACAGCCAGTATCTGCTGCTTGCCGAAAAACTCAAGATTCCTCACCTTAAGGCGGTCATGGGCGATTCGATGGGCGGCATGCAGACTTTTCAATGGATGGTTTCCTACCCGGACTTCATGGATTTCGCCGTCCCCGTCGTGGGATCACCACGCCTTAACTCTTACGAACTAACCCTCTTTCAGTTGCAAGTCGACGCCATCCGCAACGATCCCGCCTGGAACCAGGGAGAGTACACGCGGCAACCGGGAGTAACCGCGATTGCGGAGGCGGAAGCCCTGACCCTGACGACTCCCCGAAACTACAATCATGAAGTCAGCCGGGAGAAATTTCGGGATGCCATCGAGGAGAGCAAGCGGGACGTCGCCAGCTTTGACGCCAACAATCGCATCCGCCAAGCCGAAGCCATGATGGCGCACGATATATCGGCGCCTTATGGGGGGTCGATGGAGCGTGCCGCCGCCCGGGTGAAGGCCAAAGTTCTTGTGATCGTTGACGTTCATGATCATATGGTGACGCCGCAGGCCGCGCTCGATTTCGCCGGCCTGCTTCATGCCAAGGTCATCGCACTCGAAAGCGATTGTGGACACAACGGTCCGGAGTGCGACATGAAAAACGTCGCCCCACAGGTGGCTGCGTTCTTGAACCAGTGAGATCCCTGCGCCGGAAGAGAACTACGCTACCGCTTCGCTCGAAGACTTTAGTTCTTCGAGTAGCTGGGGCACGGTCACGATGCGCGCAAAGCGTCGCCGCAGGGCGTACTCGGTGCGCTCGCGAATGGCCTGAACGTTCAATTCCTCTCCCGGCCGATCCCAATTCGGAATGGGGAAAGTCATGGTGGCTTCGGTGACGAAGTCCACGGCATACCCGAGATCGGCTGCCACTCGTGTTGTGGTCTCACAACACTGTTCCATCTGGATGCCTGTGATGGTCACCCGCCGCACACCCCGCTCGAGCAAATACGGTGCGAGCGGCGTGCTGGCGAAACAGCTGCGGGTATTCTTGGTGAAGACTGGCTCATCCTCGCGCGGGCGGATAAAGTCCATCAGCTTGAAGAAGGGGCTATCGGTTCGAAACCCTTCGTCGCTGTCCGTGTGCAGAAAATAGACGACGGGCAAACGCGCAACCCGATAGGCCTCGATGAGAGCCGCCACATTGTTTTCAAAGTCGGGATTGTTGCGCTGATTCCAGCGGGGCGTCGCCTTGAAGGAATCCTGCGCATCGATGACGAGCAGGGCCGACTGGCGGATCGGAACTTGCGTAGAATCCAGCATAGCTTCTCCTCGGGATACAATCGATCGACCGTTCTCCCACAGCAGCTTCAGGAGCCAGGTCCTGTGACCAGGCGATCACCGTGACTCGGTGGTTGGCAGATGACCAGGAAGCGAGCCGATTCCCGCGAGCGGTTCGAGATTTGGTGTCGGACTCGCGGCGGGATGTGGAGCCCTTCTCCCGCATGCAAATGGACCTCCTCATGCTCGACCTCCATTGTCACCTCCCCTGACAACAGGAAGAAGAACTGTTGTGCGGAACGGTGCGAGTGGAGCTCTTCGGAGCTGGCGGGCGGCATCTGTTCTTCAATAACACTCAAGGCGGCGTCCTTCACGAGGTGCCACGCGTCGCAGTCTGCGCCCCAAGAGTAGGGCTCCGCAGTCGCACGACTGATCGATGTGTACTGCATTCGGATCATGCTCTCATAATAACGATGTCATGCTGTGGTTGCGCCAGCTCATTTTTCCGTAGGATTCACCTACCAGGGCTGATCTCCCTTCCCAGGCGGGTGACCTCGCGCACCAGGAGCTCGAAATCCTCGTACCGGCTGCGATGATTCACGTTGGCCACCCGAATGGCGAACCGTCCGCCAATCACGGTTCCCGACGGCGCAGCTACCCCTGACTCATGGAGACGGAAGAGAATCTCCTGGTTGACCTGCTGCAGAGAAGCTTCCTCTTCGAGCCCGCCGCGATAGCGGAAACAAACTATGTTGAGTGGTATGGGAGCCAGCAGCTCGAGTTGGCGATCGGCCGCGACCAGTTCGCCTAGGTATTGGGCTTGCGCCACGTTCTGTTCTACGAGCGACTGATAGGTCTTCAGCCCATGCTCTTTGAGCGAAAACCAAACCTTCAGGGCACGAAACCCACGAGAGAGCTCAAGACCATAACGGCTGAACCATTCCGGCCCTCCGGCCAGACCTCGGTTCTGTGAATTCAAGTATGCGGCCGCGTAGGCGAAGGTGTCGCGATGACAGCCGGGATGACGGACCAGAGCGCAGCCAACGTCATAGGGTAGGTACATCCACTTATGCAGGTCGAAGGCCAACGAATCCGCGCGCTCCAGACCCTTTAGTAGCGGTCGCAACTTTGGCGATATGGCCGGGATGGCGCCGAAAGCGCCGTCCACATGCAGCCACAGATTCTCTTCGCCGCACATATCTGCTAATGCCGTGAGGTCATCGATGGCGCCGGAGTTCACTGTTCCAGCATTGGCGACAACGCAGATCGGGTTCTTCCCGTCCGCCCGATCGGCCGCGACGGCGTGGCGCAATCGATCAATGCAAATGCGGAAGTCACTATCGACTTCGATCTGGCGCACGGCATGGCTGCCTAGGCCGAGCAGTTCCACGGCTCTTGTGACACTGCAATGGGTTTCAGTCGAGCAATAGACGGCCAAGGGCTTTGGTCCACTGGCCAGGCCATCGGTCTTTACGTCCCATCCGGCTTTTCGATTGCGGGCCACGGCGAGACCGACGAAATTCGCCATGGAGCCCCCTCCGACCAGAAGACCACTGGCCTCCGCCGGGTAACCCAAGGCCTGCTTCAGCCACGACACAACCTGGCGCTCGACATACACCGCCGCATGATCCCCGCCATGTCCGCTGGAATTCATAGCGGCACTCAGCAACTCGGCTAGCATTCCGCCCGCACTGCCCGTTCCCGAAACCCAGGACCAGAAGCGAGGGTGAATGTTACCCGTCGGATAAGGAAGAATGTTCCGGCAAAACTGCTCATAGGCCGCCTGTGCGCCTTGCGGTTCCATGGGAACGGGGTCGGTGAAAGTTTTCTTGATGTCGTCCGGGATCGGTTGCCAGACCGGCCGTTCGCCAACGTTCTCGAGGTAGGAAAACATGTCGTCGATCATGCGGTGTCCCAATTCCCGTAGGGCCGTCCAGTCCTGAGGATCGAGACTTACATTCAGCACCGCGGTTGCACTCATCGTTCACCCCCAGGCAACCAACGTAGCGAAAAGTCTCTGTCGTGTACAGATTCACTTTTATGCTACTATAACCGGTACAGTTTGACTGACGGGATCTGTTAGCAATGACGCCTCTCGAGGAAACCAGCAGCGATGCGCCACTCTATGTCCAGATCGCCACGACCTTCACCCAACAAGTGGCTAACGGCGCGCTCCGCGCCGGGGATCGCGTTCCTTCCCTGCGCCGGCTGAGCCAGCAGCACCGCGTAAGCATGTCCACCGCCCTGCAGGCGTACCTGTGGCTGGAAAACCGCGGGTACCTCGAAGCCCGACCGCAGTCAGGATTTTACGTACGCACGCCATTTTGGCGGCAGATTCCCGAGCCGAAGTTTGAACCCAGGCGTCCAGCGCCGAAAACGTTGGGAACCGATTCCATCCTTTCCGACCTCATTGCCGCGGCCGAGGATCCCGCCAACATTCCTTTTGGAGCCGGAACAGGAAGCCCGGAACTTTTCCCAAATCACCGGCTGGGCTTGATTGCGCGCCGCATTATTCGGCAGAACCCTCTGCACAACAGCCATTATGTTTTCCCGCCCGGATCTGAGCCATTGCGTCGCCAGATTGCGCGCCGGTCGGCCGAAATGGGCTGCCCTGTGTCGCCAGCCGAAATTACGATCACCTGTGGCGCCATGGAAGCCATCAACCTTGTCGTGCGTGCCGTAGCCCGCCCCGGCACGGTCATGGCCGTCGAAAGTCCGACCTATTTCGGGATTCTCGGAACCGCGGCTTCGCTGGGCATGAAGGTCATCGAAATTCCCACGCATCCTCAGCAAGGCATGGACCTGGCGGAACTGGACCGAGCCGTTCGCAAACACAATGTCAAGGTGTGCATCACCATGACCAATTGCCAGAATCCACTGGGCTATGTGTTGGCGGATGGCTACAAGAAAGCGCTGATCCAATTGGCGGAAAAGCACAACCTCGTGGTTATTGAAGACGAAGTGTACGCAGATCTGGTTTTCCAGGGACCACGACCGCGCGCGCTAAAATCCTTCGACCGGAAGGGACTGGTTCTGGTGTGTTCATCGGTTTCGAAAACTCTCTCTCCGGGGTTGCGGGTCGGCTGGGTAGTAGCGGGACAATTTCATTCTCAGGTCGAGCGGCTCAAACTGATCACCACTATTGCCACGGCCGCATTACCGCAGGCGATCGTCGCAGAGTTTCTACAGTCAGGCGGATACGATCGCCACCTCAAGCGCCTGCGGACGATGCTGGCGGGACAGATGGAGGCCGTGCGCCAAGCCATTGCAAAATACTTTCCCGCAGGCACACGGATCAGCCGACCCGCGGGCGGCTACATGCTTTGGGTCCAGTTGCCCCAGCAGATCAGCGC
>DATJVZ010000242.1:0-14585 GCA_035501575.1 Terriglobales bacterium
CAGGAGTGCGCTCTGATCGAGACCGAGCTACGTGACCTGGTCACGCAGCAACTGCGATTGGAGGGCACCTATGTTCTCCATTCCGAGACGGCAAAGAAGAACGGTGGTGACTTTGATTTCGACTGGGTTTGCGTGGTCGAAGAGGACCGGTTCCCACGGTTTGTAAAAGACCGGTTCTCCCGAGGCCTCGGACAGCAACAGGGGAAAAACAAGGCCAACAAGGCCAAAGACCCCTGGTTCAATCTGGAGCACGTGGCCATGAAGGCCAGAGGGAATCACATCGGCTCGATCACCGATCTGATGACCTCCTGCCGTGCAGTAGGCCAGGAAGAACTAGCTGCGCAATTGGCCAAGGAACTTCAGAATGCGCTCGACAGCCTCAAGTGGCAAGTCCAGCCCGATCTCAAATTGGTTGCTGAAATACGCCAGCAGATACGTCAGGCGCCTTGGCTCCATTACAAGAACGAACGCCGGTGCTCTGATTTACCACTCCATCTGGAGGTGGAGAAAACCGACCGCGTCGGCCACCTCTACAACCATGTTCGTAAGCAGATTGAGGATTTGCTGATCAACAAGGCCCCAATTGAGGCATTCAAGGCGCTCGTGGTGGGCGAACAGGTCACCCGCGAGATGCTAGAGGATTGCAGATTCATCAATCGAGTCTATGCCGCGATGGTCGGCAAGATCGCCGAGAGGCGAGAACAACTCAAACAACAACTGGAGAAGACACAGGCAGAGTGGGACACGGTACGGCAGAGCTCCGACAAGGAAGTCCGGCGACAGAAGCTGTTCGCCATGAACCAGGCACGTGGCACATGCCGGTGTGACGAGGAACGTGGCAAATACGAGATGAAGGCTGTCCTGGCTTACATCCGCATCTGGGCGCAGAACAAGGCAGAGAACCGCATGGGCTGGCTGCAGGCGCTGAACCGCGTGGTGTGCAACGGTGAGCGCTCAAGCGGCTCGATTCTCTTTCTTGCCTTTCCTCAAGAGCTGATCCTGAAGCTGGCGGAGCGCACGGGAGGCAAGCCGGTTCGCGTGCACGTCCCCAGGCTTTACGAGGGACTCGTTCGTACCGACTCTTCCGGCCGAACCTTCCTAGTTGATCCACTTAAGGGAGGAGGACAAAAACACACATTCTTGTTCAAGTACAGGGATGGGAAAGTCCTCCTCGACGACGACAAACCCGAGCAGGCCCAAGCACAACCTTCAAGCGAATCTTGCGCTGAAACAGACATCGCGGCCGATCACGCAATGCCGGCTGCCATTGTCGATGATGCTGTGGAGTTCATTCCCAGCACCTTCAGTGATGAGGATGCGAGTGATGCAGCCTGGGTCATGTAAGGCAGCAACCGCTTTGAGCGGAATCCTTCCGGATTCCGCTCAGGGCCTAAGAAGGCAATATGAAAAGGTCGATTCCGCTCATCCTTATATATAGCCTCTGTGCTATCGCTGCACTTTCTCAACAGTCCAGCCCTCCCAGCCCAAACGCTGTCGTCCACGTTGCGACCGCCCTGAACCACCTGACGGTTCTGGAATTTCACGAACCTGTCACGATGGCGGCCGCTGGCAGTTCGGACTTTCAGATCGAGCGAGAGTCGAACAAGGTTTTCGTCAAGCCTGTGAAATCGGGGGCAGCGACGGATCTGTTCGTTTGGACGGCTTCCCGGCGCTTTGCTTATGAGCTTGAAATCACCCAAGAAGTAAACAACATGAATTTTGCTATTGATAATGCTCCACCGGCTTCCGTCCCGCCTCCAAAGCCCGCCGTCGAACCCGAGACCAATCAGTCTGCTGACGTGGTGCTGACCCGCGCGCTCCTGGGGGCCGAGGAGATCAAACACACTCGCGCACGTGCAGCGAAAAACCAGGTGAGCGTGCGCGTGGAGCAGGTGTTTCACACGCCGAGCACTGTCTATATCCATTACACGATTGAGAACAACAGCAATCTTTTCTATCGCGTAAATACGCCAGGGGCTTACCAACTACAGGCAGACGACTCGCCCATTTCGTTGGCGAGCTTAGCCCAAACGCAGCTCGACCGAGCCATGCTCGAAGAGCTAGGCAGCACGAAGGAACTCGCCCTGCCTGTCGCTCACGCCGAAGCTGAGGCCGACGATCTTCACCCGGGAGAGACCACACAAGGAGTGGTCTCCATTCGGCAGGGTCTGAAATCACCGGCAGTCGTGCAGTTGGTGTTTGGCGATGGCGTAAAAGCGACGGTCGTGCTCTGAGATGAAAGCGAATGCACAATTCGGCGAGATCCATGATCGGCTCATTGACTTCCATATGCAGAATACGAAGGAGCGATTTTGCGATGGATTGCTGAGACTTGTGGAGGACCCCCTGAAGCCGCGAGATGAGCACGGCCGTTTCCGAGCGAATCCGATTTTGCTCCTTCTAGCCTTGGTTCTTGCGCTTGCGTTAGGCACGTTCTTGCTCCTCAGTTTTGTTCAATCATGACTGCAGAAAATGAATATCGGTTGGGCCGTCGCGCCTTCCATCGTAACCAGGAAGAGAGCATTGCCGTTGCCCTGGCCATCGTTGCAGTCATCTTGCTTGCTGGCGGCTCCTACATCCTGGCAAACCGTTTTCACGTGCGCTCGGTGCAACTGCTGGAAGGTTACCTCTATGCGTTCTTTGCCTTGGTCGCTGGCATCGCCCTCGCCTGGTATCTGCTCACCCTGCGGCGCCGGCGGGAGGCAAACTGGCCTCATCCTCCTTTATATATAAGCCAAACCAAAGACCGCGAGGCCGTCGAGGCCGCGTTCGCGCAGAACGCGATCGTCCTCGGCTATGACGTGCATGGCAAGCCCTGGTTCTGGCCAGACGCGACGCGGGTGATGCAGTCGGTGGTGCTCGGCGCAACTGGTTCGGGTAAGACCACGCTTCTCAAAAACATCATTACCCAGGACCTGTTCCGGGTGCTCGGACCCGCCGAAGACCAACACCGCATCCCCATGTTGATCTTTGATGGCAAGGGAGACCAGGAGTTTCTCTCCGATCTTCTGCCGGCCATCGAAGCCGCGGGCCGGATGAACCAGTTGAGAGTGCTCAGCCCGTCGCAGCCAGACATCTCCGTGCGCTACAACCCCTTCTTCAGCGAGCACGGCCTGTACCAGGAGCATGCAAACTTTGTCTTTGAATCGTTCGATTTGAAGCAAGATTTCTTCCATGGTCATCAGGCCACATATCTGAGCGATCTCGTGCGCGTACTAGCCCACACGAGCAAGCGTTTCAATATCCATGACGTTCTGGTACTGGCGCTCGACCCGCAGGTCTTAAGAGAGCAAATCGCGATTGCCCGTGGGCGCCTTCAAGCTCAAGCGGGAGCCAGCAATCAGCGCCGTTTGAACTTTGAGATGTCTGTTCGCAACCTGCAGCAGTCGTTTGAAGATCGCGACCGCGTTCCGAAAATCCAGGGGCTCCTGAATGAACTGATGACCTTCCTGGAGGATGACCTCTCGGTCGTAACCGGGGCTTACCATGATCTGCTTTCGCTCGACGAGGTCATCGACAAAGAGTTGATCCTTTTCGTGTCGCTGAACACCAACAAGAATTCGAAAGCGGTCACGGCCCTTGGCCGGATGCTGCTGCAGAACATGCAATTGATGATTGGCAAGCGTTACGAGAACGAGCAGGAGCGCCGACGCGAGAACCGGCCGATGGTCAGCGTCATCCTCGACGAGTTTGCGCCCTTTGCTTATTCGAACTTTGCCCAGATCCTGCAGACGGCGCGGGGTACCAACACCGCATTCCTGTTCGCCCTGCAGGCGCTACCGCAGCTTCTGACCGTGGGTCGCGGCTTCAGAGATGACGTGTCCTCGGCGCCGAATACGAACATGCTATTGCGCACGAAGGATGAGGAGACGGCGCAGTATTTCCTGAAGGCATCGGCGCGCGTTCCGCAGAAGCGGCGCACCTTGACCGTCCAGCGCACCGGGGTGTTTGAAGACAAGTACGAGCCCGTTGGATTCGGCAGTGAAACCGACATCAAGGACACCCGGGCGCAGGACGAGCACATCAAGAACCTGCCTGTCGGCCAGATGGAGATCCTGATGACCGAGAACCGGCTCGGGACACTCCATTCCCATCTACATGTCCGAGTGCCGCGCCAATACCGGTTTCCGGGACTTGAGCCGAGAATTTATCCCCGGCTCCACGCAGTTTCTCACACTGAAGGCGCGAACCTGCGCTTCAAGGACCCCGAAGTTGTTCGTCGCACTGGCCGCTTGGCCACGCGCACTGGCCGTTTGACATGGATGTGAACCGTCCATCCCGGATTGTCGTTGCCGGCCTCTTCTTGGCCATGCTGCCCTCGCTTTGCTTCGCCCAGGCGCGCCGTTCGGGCTACGATCCTGCCGCTCAAGCGCAGTCTCCAAGGCAAAAGGATGGCTTCGTCGATTTCGCCCTGAAGCGCATCAATCCCACCGACAAAGACTACGGGCAGTGTCTTGATGAGGGCCGCAAAATGCTGCTCCAAGAAACCATCAGGAACGGGTACTTCTGGTCGAACTTGGTTGCATTAGGGCTGCTGGTGTGCCTGTTCGTCATCATTGTGTATCAGCACAGAGTACAAACCTGCCGGGAATGGACCGCGGCGCAGATGCTCGCGCAACACGAGCACGCCCTCGCGCGAGCAAATGCTCATGCGGATGAGGCCACAAGCAGGAATCGCGGCTTGATGGAGGCGTTAACCACGCTGAGAGAATCCGCGCTCCGTTCTCAAGCTTCCCCTGGAGAGGTGCAGGACCGTTCTGCACCACAGACCGTTCGCAGCCGAGCATCCAGCATACAGGCCAGCCAAGTAGCGACACCAAAGAATGGCAATGCCACATCAGCGGCCGACCGCTCTGCGAGCGCAGCGACCGCAACACGGCCCGCAAACCAGATCGGACTCTTCAAACCCGACGTAGATCTGATCATGAAGGTCAATTCGCTGGAGCAGCAGCTTGGCCGGTCCCAGGATGAGGCCAAACTCTTGCGCCGCCAGCTGAACGAGTCAGACCGGCGGCTCCAAGAGGAACAACAGAGGAACCGCAGTCTGAAAGGGGTGTAGCACAGCACACAGAAATGAAGAAGGAGTTCACAAACAGATGTCGAAAGACGAAAAAGAGAAACGGTCGAAGCCGAAATCCGGCGCACTCGACAAGTTCGAGCCGGGCGGCGAGTCGGGCCCGCTTGACGACCGTAACGAGTACCAACAACGGCTGAATTCGTTGCCTGCTGAGCAAAAGGAGTTGGCAGATGAAAGCACGCGCTTTGCCGATCTCTGCCAGTACTTCTCGCAGCAAAAGATGGATATTCCGCCCTCCATTGTCGAGAGGGTTGGAAATGTTTCCAAGCTACCAGCACCGGATCGCACTGGCGCCATGAAAGATATCAATCGCGAACTGATGGAGTACCTCAATGATGTTGGTCAAGATCCTGGAATTCGGCAGTAACTGGTGGGCTCGGTTCGGCCGTGATCCGCAAGACTGTTACCGGTACACGAGACATGCGGCCTACTTCAATTCCACGGGTGTGCGCTGCGGAAGCAAGATGAGGCGCTACTGGATCGTTCCTGGCTTGATCCGGTTCAACGGCGTCGGAGACTTTAACCCGCAGTTCCCGAACCGGGCTGTCGGAGAGGTGTTTGAATGCACCGATCTTGCCTTTGCTCGCGGCGGCAATCGAGCGTTGTTTCGACGGAAAGTCGCACAATCGTGCCGGCCCGATTACTTCCTCTTGCTTGTATCGAGCGGCAGGTTCGGTTTCCTTAGCTTCGAAGCTTGCGATTGGAAATCAGAGTCTCTGACCCCTATCGCCGTGAGCCATATCGGTGAAAGACAGGAAGCACTGTTGCTCATGCAAGCCGGCGATTGGGTCCGAAGCACACTCGGCATCTGGCAGCTCAGGGTCGCGCCAAATCTGCTCCATGGCGCCTCACTGGAACTGCTCGAAGACGCGGCGCCGAACTGAAGGGAATGGATCATGCGATACGCGAAAGGCGGCTTGGTCATCAGCGAGGAACGTGACATTCCTCTGTTGCGCCAAGTGCGCAATTCCCGCTTCGTGAGCCATGATCAGCTGTTTGAGTTCATGAAGTTCGGCGGGGTTGACCATTGCCGGAACAGCTTCAACTGGCGCGTAAAGCGGCTCGTCAAGTACGGCCAATTGGATCTCTGCCGCGAAGTTTACGGTGCTGGCTCGGCCGTCTACCGGATCGCTCGAGGCGGGATTGCCCTGCTCGAACACCACGGCCAGTTCACCAGTGTCCTGCACTCCAATTCCGAACATCTTCCGCATGTTTCGCAGTCGTTCCATTCGCTGGAACTGAATCGAATTCATCTGGCATTGGCACAGGCGAACCTGCTGGCGGGATGGCAGTCGGAGGTCGAAATCGCATCCTTCAACACCATTTCGCCGACGCCCTATCAGAAGGACTACGACGCCATTGTCGACGTGTGGGTCGGCGACAAGACCGCGCGCTTTGCCCTGGAGTATGAGCGCACTCTGAAAAGCTTCCGGGAGTACGACCGCATTCGGATGGCGCTTCAGACTGAGCGTCAAGTCGGATGCATCTTGTACCTGACTTCGGGCGTCGAGGTTCTGCTCCATCTCGTCCATGAACTGCAGCCCGTCAACAGATCCCTGGCGTTTGCCAACGCCAGAGACTTCGCGAAAGAACTGCTGGACACACCAGTCATGACCGGGCGGAATGCGGTGAGCGCCAGGTTTAGGGACCTGCTGCAATGAATCTAGAACCGTGTAGCACAGTGCCGCGTCATCTTTGCCTCACCGGCGCCTTGTCCGCGCCTTGTTCGCGCCGCGCGCTCGCCACGAAATTGACCTTTTTGGGGGGTAAGTAACATGCTTCCGGTCAAGGACTTGGGTTCTGACTCCCCCCCGTATTTCAGCCTTCTGGAACAACCCTGTGCACATGATTTGAAGCGCATCAACAGCCCTTTAGTCACGTTTGCCCTCTGGTTCCAAGCTCAGTCGCGTTGGCCGCAGACGAATCATCGACCCTGCGTTTCGGTTGAGACCGGAACTTGCATAAACCCTTCCACAGATCGCCGCTCGGCTAAGTGCTCACCATTGGCAAGCGAATCGCCACGCGCATGGATACACATACGCCAGTCGGTTGGGCAATTCCAGATTCCTCCCGACAGACAATTGGCGAATCGAACCGCACATCGTGGCGCACATCTGCGCGGCTACGCTGAACTCGATTCCCGCGAGTTCGCGGCCTCCTTGTTGTCGCCTAAGTCAGCGGCATGTGTGGTTGTCGCGGTCCACATGCTGTCCACATCGGGACGTCACGCGCCGATAACCACAGTTCTTTGTCCGGCGTTTCAAAATGCGGAACTCGACGCAAGGAGTGCACTTCGGGTCTGTCACTTTCTGGCGCGCCTGTTCGTGGACAGCAGGCAAGTCAGATCAACTCAAGTCAGATCAACTGAGGAGGAGCACATGATGTCTCAAAGCAGAGGAGCAGTAAGTTTTGAACCGCTGTTTACAGCAGAGGACATTGGCCTGCGCAAGGAAGCCAATGTCGAACACGTGATGAAAGTCTTTATCACCCTGGGCGAGGGCGTGGCTTCTCGCTGGATTGAAATGCCGAAAGGCATTTTGTTGCTGCAGAGTGTGCCAGACGATCCCGCGTCCGGTGCCGTTTACCTATACGACCGCGAGCTGCAAGTCTTCTACTTTGTGGTCTTCGACGAAGGACGTGACGACAACCTAACCGCGGCCGAGTTCGACGAACTTGTCACGGAGTACAACCTTGTCTCATGGACGGCACATCCGGCACTTCTGCGGAAGGCCATTGGAAAACCTGGGATGGCGTAAGTTGCATTCACGGCAGCCGTACGCGTCCCGAGACACGAACGGCGAGTTTAGAGAGGGGACTTTTATGAAAGGAGTAGGCCAAGCGAGCGCGGAAATGGCAGCGCGGTATTTTGCATTGTTCGTAAATCGCCTGGCCCACACCCTGCAATCCCACACACCGGGCGCGAATGGGAAGCACTACTACTATCGCCCGAAGCAGGATCGCCGGATCTCGCTCCAGACCATTCGCGAGCATCTGAACGGTCAACTGACCGCTGGCCTGTACGCGCTCAATCCGAATACGCAGCGCTCCAAGTGGGTGGCAATTGATGCCGATTATGAGAATGCGCTGGAGGATCTTCTGAAGTTGCAATGGGAGTTGCGTCAGGATGAGGTTGAGGCGGCGCTCGAAAAGTCCCGTCGCGGTGCTCACCTCTGGATCTTCGCGGACAAGCCATTGCTTGCAAGGCACTGCCGGATCTACATCTACAACTTAGCCCGTCGCTTGAAAGTGCCGGTAAAGGGCGGCTCTGGTCTGGCGGAAGGAATCGAGGTATTTCCGCGCCAGGATCAACTCGGTCCCGACCAATTCGGCAATGCTATTCGGGGGCCGCTCGGAATTCATCGTGCTACCGGAAGGCGCTACTGGTTCTATGGTGCAGATTACCGGCTCGATGCGCAGATGGAGTACCTTGAGCGCCTGCGAAGGATCACAGAGACCGAAATGGGCGGCTTCATTCATGGACTCGAAATGCCGGAAGAGTTTCGTCCGAAGCCAAGAGTTGAGTTGCCTCCATACGATCCCGCGCGCCCACAATTCCTCATTCTCGATCACGTCCGGCCGACATGCAAGCGTGGCGGGAACTACTGGGCGCGTTGTCCCTCATGCGCGGGCCATGGACGTGATCGCAGCGGCGACAATTTGGCCATTTCAGTTGCGGATCCGCGCAAGTACAAGTGCTGGGCCGGATGCACCAAGGAGATGATCCGCGCGGCTGTGGGACACCCGATTCGAGTCAGGAGGCAGGTTGAATATGGAATCTCAGCTCACGACGCACAATAGGCGGGTGGAGACCGACATCCTGGCACGGCAGGGATTACGGCTCCCACCGATCACGTTGAAGTGTCTGCGGACTGCCGGCATCTACTGCCAGCCCTCGGTTTCAATCGAGCATCAACACTTGGCGAAAAAGTATGTGCTTCGGGGAGTCGAATCAGGCGGGGCGGTCGCGGAGGTTGGCGCGTATGCGAGCTTCGTAGATGAACAAGGCAACGCATTGCCCTGGCTGCAGCGCGTGGACAGCATTGGCGTAAACGGCGTGCACGCGATCGTGGTCGCGCCAGTACTGATCCGGGTGCAAATGCTTCGGATAGAGCGGACCTACGATCTGCTCATTACCCGGCACCAACTGGCAAAATCGGGGAATAGCCAGAGGCCGCGGCTCGAAAGCGCGGTCCTCTTTTATGGCCGCAGGGGCGGCCTGGAGATGGAGCTGTGGGGAAAGGACGCCGCGTTCCGCGGCACCGTCTGTCCGGTTTTCTACACTCGGGCGGGGGAACGTGTGATGTTGCCAAACGACTTCCAGGATGCTGCCACTCGAACCACGTCTGCCGTGTGCTGTCTCGGCTGCCGTCATTGTCATTTGCTCGGACCTAGGGTGACCGCCCCGGACCGGACCGAGAATCCCAACGCTCTTGATGTAACCGAGGAGCGGAGCGCGAGCGTCGATGCGGCTGCGAGCGGAGCAGCGTGAGGAATGTTGGATGAGCGACGGCGCTGCAGCGGACGACCTGCCCAGCATTGATGAGGTTCTTGCTGACCCTGCCGCTTCTTGTTGGCTTAAAACGGCGCTGCGTTCCGCTTTGTGTCGCGACCCGGTAGATGCCGCCCACGATTCCGAGATCCTGGCACGACTGCTGGAAGAAAGGTGCGACGAAATCCTGTCTGGGAGTTGACTACATCTGTTTTGCTCATCCTGCCAGTCTTTCCGAGTCGCCGGTCTCGGCTTCGCGAGTCGTTCAGCCCCCGGGCACGGTTGTATTGTCGGGATCACAGCAGCAGTCCACAAAATCCACAAATCTGCTGTCCTTTATAATGTGCCGTCCACAACTCGGGCAGCTCTCGTGGCCGCACAACTCGGAACCACCCAGGTCGCCGGGAAAGAGGGATCAATATGCCTGATACCGAAGCCGGAAATCGCGGGCGGGATAGACAGAAAATCCCCCGCATCGGACCGGAAGAGGCCGCGCGAGTCTTTGCACAATGTGAGCACCTGCTGGACAGTTCTCCTGTCTTCGTTGAGAACCTGCGGCAGGTAGGTTTCGCCCGCTTCCTGGCCCCGCTGCACGAGGACATCCTCAAGCTCGCGGTGCAGCCGGACTCCTGGGGCGAGCGGACCAGGGCCCGCCTGATCTCTGAACTCTTTGCCGCCCTAAAAGGGATTCCAGCCGAAGATGCACGTGTGGAGGAAATCGTGCAGTTCTCAAATGTTGTGGTGCCCTGTTTCCTCCTCGAACTGGGACGCCGAAGACAACACATTGAGATCGAATTTCCTGCTAATCCTTGCGATTCCGCCGCGCGCTTTGCGCTCTGCGCCGGGCCGTCCTATCCGGTTCATTCCGTCAACAGCGAGCAGCTAGTTCGGCTAGTCGCCGAGGGCGGCGAGGAACTGGTCGGCCTTTGCTATTTCGGAGACCAGCGAAGCCGGGAACATATTGAGGCGCAACTGACTTTCGAAAGTCCAACGACCGATTCCTAACCACGGCCGCGGCGTTCATCTTCATCTTCCAACCGTTTTCCTTCGACTGGATCCCCGAGACTCTCAGATTGCCGTGCGAGTGATTGACGCTGGAAGTCGCTGGAGATGCGAAATCCCGGCCCGACAAAGGTCGATCAGCACAATCACTCGCGGGACAATCTGTGGCGAAGGACGAGCTTCTCCCGCTTTGCAGATGTCCTTAGATCGGAGGTAGAGAAATGCCAAAGAGCGTAAACAAAGTCATCCTCGTTGGGAACGTTGGCAAAGACCCTGAGGTCAGGTATTCACAGAGCGGCACTCCGGTCGCCAACTTTAGCCTCGCTACCAACGAAAGGTTCAAAGACCGAAACGACGCATGGCAGGATCGGACGGAGTGGCACAACATCGTGGCCTGGCAGCGTCTGGCGGAGATCGTTGGGGAGTACGTCGCCAAAGGCTCCAAGGTGTACGTCGAAGGCAAGCTCCAGACCACAAGCTGGGAAGATCGGCAGAGCGGGGAGAGGAAATACCGCACCGAAATCGTCGCCCGCGACCTGCTCCTGCTCGGCCCGCGGGGAAACGGCGGCGGCGACCATCAAGGTCCAACCCACAACGAGAATCAGGAGCAGCCTTCCCACGCTGGCTCCGGCGAAATTGTGGACGAGGATATTCCATTCTGAAACGTTTGGGAGATTCCTGCACATCCTTAGGAAGGGAGAGCTGTCATGAGCCCAGTCAACGGACACGCCAATGACTCCGCAAATATCCCCACCACGGCAGTGCAGCAGATTGCTCCGCCGACTAGCGATACAAACATCCCCACTGCGCTGACACTGACCGCAACAAAGATCAAGGAGTTGATCGCTAATCTGGAAGTACCCTTCCATCCGTCAGTGATCGAATGGCGCGTCACCAACACGAGCAAGGGCGGCTCGCCGCGTGGCCAGGTTATGCCCTACGCCGACCAGAGAGCTTACACAGATCGACTCAATACGCTGGTTACTCCGGCGGGCTGGACACGCAGGTACACAATTCATACCAGCGCGAATTTTGAGCGGAGTAAGGACCAGAAGATTGTCGCGAAAGTGCTGGTCACCTGTGAGCTAACCATCTTCGGTTTGGGTTTGCATTCGGCCACGGGAGAAGAGTGGGCCGACGATGATAACGCTGCCACGGCTGCGGAAGCGCAATCGTTCAAAAGGGCCTGTTCCTGTTTTGGCCTCGGGCGGTATCTGTATTACTTCACTGGGACGTGGGTCGATCTGGACGAGCGCAAGCGGCCCAAAACTATTCCGAAACTGGCGGACTGGGCAACGTCTGACGGATGGCGCCGGGGCCTTCGGCCCTACGCGGAGGGGGATTCGAAGCCGTTCGAGCGAACAACTGCTGGGAACGACGGAAATGGCGATGGCCAACGCAACGGCAACGGTGCGAGCGACCAAGGTGCCAGCCTCGTTCGCGAGATCGAGCAGATGGAACAAGCGCTGGGGAAACGCATGTACCGCGGGTTGTTGAAGGCCCTAGCGAGAGTGTGGAATCCGAAGGACATTCAGGACCCGGCGATCCAACAGAAGGTGCTGGCGCACATGCAAGCGGCCGAACGAGGTTTCCGCCGGCTGGATGCGGCGATAAACAGGGTCGGCCCGGGACCGCTGACACAAATACTCCGCTCTCTGAAGTTGCAGTCAATTGACCGGGTGGACGACCTTCAAACCTTGCGTGAACTTGTGCTTGCGCTCGAAACAGCCGCGCAAGGGAAAGTAGTGAACCGGTAGACCCTTCTGGGAAAGAAATGGCGCACCTAGACGGTGCTGGGTAGCAGTGTAGTTTCCGATGTTGAAAGGAAATCCCATGGAAAATGAACCATCCAATGCTGAGCATGCGCTTCCGCCCGAGCAAGCCGCGGCAAAAGCAGCTATCCTCGCCGAATGCGAACGATTGGACGAAGCGGGAATCACGTTTGTGGCCGTGCACTTCGACGGCTCAGGCGATGAAGGCGTGAACGAAGACATCAAGTGCTATGCCACCGAGGACTACGCTTACGAAGAAAGTGAAGTCCTGGACGCGAACCTCTCGCACCTGCAGGAACACTTCGAGACGCTTGTCCCGTACGGATATGAGGACGGCTGCGGAGGCTTCGGCGACGTGATCTTGAACGTGAAGACCCGCAAGATCACGGTTGAACGCAACGATCGCTTTGAAGACTACACAACCTCGAACTACGAGGTTTAACCATGGCTCACCCATTCAAGCATGCAGAGAGCAGCGCCCGGAAATTCGGCGGCAAGGCCGAGGACTATCTTGCAATCCACAACTGGTTCGACGAATCAAAGTCCTTTTTCGCAGACTTCCGACACCGCGCACTCCGCCATCATGCTGAAGGCATTTTCTTAGCGGAACGCATCTTTGGTGTCACCCTCGTCAACAGCGACGGAGAGCGGGTCCCAGTGCGTTACGTCGGAGAGCAACATGTGAAGGAAGACTTGGGACGGATACCTACCGCCCAAGACTGGCTGTCACAAATCAGCCCCCAGCGTTGGATGTATGGTCAACGCTTCGAGCGCATCGCCTCCAAGACTTAGGCCACCCGCTTCTGATCCAGGCCCGTGTTGCCTTCCTACCAACCAATTCTTTGTGGCTCGTCACTCGCTCTTTGTTGGTTCCCCCAAGTTAAGAAAAACGGAGGTGCTTGTGAACACTTGCATCTCCGCAGTCCAACATCTGCGCCCACTTCGGGGCGGCGCACAATCTCACCTGTTGAAGGCGTCTGACGGCGCCTGCTACGTGACTAAGTTCCAGAACAATCCCCAGCAGGTCCGAGTGCTTGCGAACGAGATGCTAGCCACCAACTTGGGTCTGGCTCTTGGGCTGCCGATGCCACGGGTGGATGTGATTGAAGTCTCCGATTGGCTCATCGAACAGACAGAAGGACTCCGAATCGCGTTGGGTGGTTCCAAGATTCCGTGCCGGAGCGGCAAGCAATTGGGATCGCTGTACGTGGGCGGCGAGAGTCCAGGCATGAGTTTCGACTACTTGCCCCGCGAGCTGTTAGAGAGGGTTCTTAATATTGAGGACTTCCCTCGGGTTCTTGTCCTCGACAAGTGGACGTGCAACAGCGATGGGAGGCAGGCAATCTTCTGTCGCAAAACCCAGCGAAGTCAGCGCCACCACGTTACCTTCATCGACCAGGGCTACTGTTTCAATGCCAGCGAGTGGAGTTTCCCGGATTGTCCGCTCCGAGGTGTCTACGCGAACAATTGTGTATACGAGGGTGTCACGGGATGGGATGCATTCGAACCAGCACTGACCCGAGCAAAAGAGATGGATTCAGACACCATCTGGCGGTGTGCGGCCGAGATTCCGGAGGAGTGGTACGAAGGAGATCGAGACGGCCTGAATCGGCTGGTGGAAACGCTCTGCCGTCGACGGCCCACGATCTGGAAGTTGCTCTGCGAATTCCGTAGGTCGAGCCGGAACCCATTTCCGAACTGGCGTGAATCGCCCGCGGGTTCTGCCATGCCTCTCGCGGCAAGAGATCGATCGCTTGAGGCACGGCGTTTGTAATTGCCACCCGTGCAAGCGACGGGCTTTTGGCACAAAACGCTAGCAAAGGAGGATCAGGCCCATGGTCGAGCACAATCCTCCGGCTTTTGCCGATAGCGCCCGTGCTCCAGTCATTCCCCTGCCAGTCGCGCTCTATGTCTCCGGTGAACTCATTTTTGAGCTCTATGACGGGGGACGGCTCTGCCGTAGATTTTCGATCCGTTGGGAGAGGCTCGTTCCAGCGAAGGAAAGCGAGCCCGAGGCAGCCCCTCTGAGTTCCCAAACGGGCTTGCGCACACATAAAGACTAGTGTCCGCGTTCCATGACCCGCCTAACGCGGACTTCCACCTGATCGCCAATGGTTGAGAAATGAGGATGGCAATGAGAATTCGTGTGACCACGAGGGCCGACTTGTTTGAAGAACGAAAACAACAACACATCGAGCGCGGCTACCGAATTGAAGATCAGCGGCCGATCCCTGTCAACGGCCTC
>DATJVZ010000243.1:0-8114 GCA_035501575.1 Terriglobales bacterium
CAGGTACATGACTTGAATCAGAAGAAACAGGACTCGCACGTAGCCCTGAGGCACCCGTGGCAGATCTTCCGGCCGGGTCAGAACCGAGGTCGAAGGCGAAGGGTTCTTCATCGGGGGGCGAGGTGCGGTTCGCATGGTCCCTACGATGCCAGCCTTTTCCCCATGATTTGCGACCACTTCTACTGCGGGCAGAAAACGGTAGCCACGCTTTGCCAGAGTCTCGATAAAGCGCGGGCGCGATGCGGAGTCACCCAGGACCTCACGGAGTTTATTGATGATGGTATTTAGACTGTGGTCAAAGTCCACAAAAGTGTCCGCCGGCCACAGTTTTTGGCGCAGCTCTTCGCGGCTGACGACTTCCCCCGAGCGCTCGATCAGCAGCAACAATGTCTGGAACGGCTGTTCCTGTAAACGCAACCGTATTCCCGCTTTGCGCACTTCCCCGCTCGCCGGATCAACTTCGAACACTCCGAAGCGCAAGATCATTGCTCGACATCATAAACGAATGGCTAAACTCACCTCCCGGAACCTGCTCCTGGTTCTGTTTCTCGCTCTCTCAATCGGTCCTCTGGGAGCCGAGCAACTGAAGCCCGAAACTGCCCAGGCCTTCAATCACTACGTCGAGGTCAGCGAACAACACATGGAGAGTGAATTGCGCTCCGGCCATTTTCTGTGGGTCGACGATCTTCCTCCTAACCTACGGGATCCGGATTACGCACGGCTGAGAAAGGGAGGGGTGGTCACAGAAAGGCTTGAGACCGTCGACCAAGGCCGTTCCTTATCGGTTCCTGGGGGGCTGGTCCATCACTGGATCGGCACGGTGTTCATTCCCGGAACCACTCTGGTGCGCACGCTTGCGTTCCTCGAGAATTACGACCAGCAGTACAAGTTCTATGCCCCCGAAGTTCAACAGTCGAGACTGCTCGAGCGAGATGGCAACCACTTCAGGGTTTTTCTGCGACTACGCAAGACGAACATAGTGACCGTGATCCTGAACACCGAATACGACGTCCACTATGTTGTTGGGCTCGCTTCCGATCGTGCGGCGTCCTACTCCTATAGCCAACGCATCGCGGAAGTTGAAAATGCGGGTAAACCGAACGAATCGGAGAAGCCGGTAGGGGACGACAGCGGCTTTCTCTGGCGCCTCGATTCCTTCTGGCGCTTTGCCGAGCGGGACGGCGGAGTCTACGTCCAACTCGAGGCCATCTCGCTCACTCGGAATATTCCCGCCGGCCTCGGCTGGCTGGTCGGTCCCTTCGTTACCAGCATTCCCAAGGAGTCGCTCGAATTCACGCTCACCCACACACGGGAAGCCTTGGCGCCCCAGAGCGGTCGACAGCCTTAGCACCATCTAGTGCACCTCGAGAGACACCAAGTCTCCGTCGGCCTGGCCTCCGGGCCGGTAGTTCACCGAGACCGAAAGATTCGCCCAATCGCAAGAGAACTGATCGGCACCAATCAGCATGAGTGCTTTGTAATCTGCGGCCCGCAACTTTACGGTTTTCCCGCCGATCGAGACGGCGACCACCGCGGCGGGCGCATGGGAACAATCCACGGAAACGAGCTTCCCTTTTCGATACTGAATTGGGCGATGATCGATTTGAGGCCCCGCATTAGGCGAGGGCGTGTCATCATCCGTATCGTCGGCCGCCGGGCTCGAGACGCTGCTCTTCGCCGATGTCTTTGGCGGCGAGCTTCCTTTGGGGGGCGACGCGGGCGAAGATCCTCCCGCCGAGGAGGCGGGCGCATGGGCCGTGGTGGGGGGAGCGCTGGCCGATAGCGGCGGCACACCGTATTTCTTGATGTAGGGAAGGTCCTGCAAAGCTTTTTTGGCCGCACTCGCGGTCTCCGGATCGGGGTTGCTCGCGAGACGCTCGAGCAGTGCCGATGCGGCGTCCCAATTCTTGCCGGCTTCGTAGATCTTCACGAGATCCAGCAGGTAGCCGGGCTCTCGGGGAGCCCGCTCGATGGCGGCGCGGATCGAATCGGCCGCCGCGCGCAGACCGCCGCCTTCGATCTGGGCCAGACCCAGCAGGTGGTAAGCTTCGGCAAAGTCGCGATTCCAATCGAGAACAATGTGCAGGTCCTGCATCATATTTGCCAGCCCCCTTAGTTCCCGGCCGCTCGATTGGGCATCTTGAAACTTCGAGAAGGCCAAGTAATAGTGAACCCATGGGTCCTTGCCATCGAGGGCCATCGCGTTCCCTAGCTCCTCCCCGGCACGGTCAAATTGTTTTTGCTCGATGAAATCCCACCCCAGCGCGCGATGCACCACGGCATTATCCGCGTTTGGCCGACCAGCGATCAATTCGAGTTCTTGGCGCGCCGCCTGGCGGCGGTCCGGGAGGCGCAGCTTCATTTCTGCTACCAGCGCCTGGGCTTCCGGCGCTGAGACCTGGTGCATGCTCGTGCCGATCATGTCGGCTGTCATCGGAGCCGGGACTTGCGGCACCGTGCCGCCGGGGGCATTGGCGGTTTTGGCTTGGGCGCGGAAGTAATCTTTCACTGCCTGTTCGAGTTGTGCGGAACTGATTCCCAGGGCCTTTGCGAGGGCGTCGTCGACTGAGAGCTTTTCGTTTTCGACTAGACCAAAATAAGCTCCGATGGCCGGCAGTTGCTCCTTCTGAAGGAGATAGTCAACCACGATCCAGGACTCGGCGCGAAACAAGCCGCGCTTGGTTTCGTCCAAGTCGTGAGGATTCGCCGCGAACAATTGAGCCAGACTGAGCCAGTTGGAACCATTCAACAGGGCCCCAAAGGATGGGTCCGGCTCCCCGCCAATCCGCATCTGATTGTCGGTGAGGTCGAGACTGGAAAAGTACTCGACCAACCCCTCGTCAAACCAAGCCTGAGTTGGCGGATAGTTGCCGTGTAGGAGCAAGCGGGCAAAGTCGCCTGATACCGCTCGCCAGCTTTCCTCGTGCGCCAGATTCAGGACGAAATAGGCGCGATCTTCGCCGCGAAGAAAGAAACCCGAACCAAGTCCCGATCCCTGCCGAGAGGGGGCGGCCTTTTCATACTCGTCATCGGATTTGAAGGCGATGATGTCGATCGGCTGCGGGATATTGACCCGGCTCTTCATCAGCAGCTGGCCAAACACGGCGCGCATCTGTTCAAAGCGCGCAGCAACCTCATGTCCGTGTTTTTCGTCGGCGTCGGTGAGGACGGAAAAGTGGCTGGAATCGATGCGGATCCAGCGGGGTTCGGCAGGCGCGGCGGCCAGGGGTAGGAACCCTGCGGCGAACGCCAAGACTGTCAGAGCACGCATCGGCCAGCCCTGAAGCCGGAACATGCGCCGAATGCGAGGCATAATCCATGCTAGCACGCGTGTGGACAGCAGGAATTTTGGGTAAACTGAATCTTTAGAGAGATGAGGAATTTAGCAGCGTTCACCGCGATCGTCGCGTTGGGCAATCTCGGCGTTACCATCTGGCATCTCCACCTGGCCAGCGAGCTCAATCCCGCATTGTCGTTCGCCGAGGCGGCGCGAATCAGCGCCTTGACGGTCGTGCTCACGCTGGGCGGTGTCAGCTTGCTTTGGGCACAGCGTAGGCTGGCCGGATCGCTCGTGCTAGTGGTTGTGTTCGCGATCGGGCTCGTGGTCGGAAGCCTCGAGCATTTCTTCTTCCCCGGTCCCAATAACGTCTTCGATGTTGGCGCGAGCGGCGTGGCGTTTCTGTTCAGAATCAGCGTGGCCCTGCTCGTCGTTCTGCAGATTGCCGGGTTATGGGGCGTCGCTCGCCTGATCAGATCGGCTCGACATTCAGCAGCCTGAGCCGGTCGCCGTTGATGGCGCCACCAACGTCGGCGCCAATCAGTATCGGAGCCAATCGTTAACGACTGCAAAAATCCTGATTACACTCGCCTTCCATCAGGGCAGGGAGATTGAGTGAAATCGCCAGTCCTCAACCGGTATCATCCGTTCATGGCGTTGAAGGTGGTAACGCTCTTAGCAGAACGGGTGACCAATGGGAACGAGTATCCGTCCAATATTCCGGCAATTGCGAGTCTGCGAGGAATTTTAGTTCGCAAGCCGATTGCCACACACTCGCCCATTTTGCAGGCGTATCCCCTGAAGCGCAAATCCTATCGTTGGACGGAGGCGCGATTCACGACATCACGTACAAAGAAGCAGCTCCATACCAGTTGTACAGCAGATTCTTAGCAGACCCGGACAGGGTTGTACGGGCGTTGTTCAATCCCTGAACCACTATTCTCCGAAGGGGATGGCTCGACTTGATCCAAGTTGCCCTAGCACACGAAATCGTGGCTAAGGAATGACAACCTTCACCTCGTTCGAGTCGCTGCTCTCCTTGTGTCTCGCGTTCACGGCGGTGACCACATAGTAGTACGTCTGTCCTGATAGAACAGAGCTGTCTGTGTAAGTGGTGTGGGGATCCGAAGAGGCAACTCTTACGGGGTAGGGGCCGCCGTGCTGAGTCCCGCGATAAACGTTATAGCCGACTACCTTAGAAGAACTGGCGTTAGAGCTCGGGTTCCAGGCAAGATTGACATGGTACTGGGGCGCTGCGACTCCCGTGCCGGCTAAAGATTCGACCGTCGGCGAATCGGAGGCATCACTGGCAAAAGAGGCATGGCCCGAGGCTTGGCCTGGGGCGCGAGGAGTGAACGTCGCCGTAAAGCTGGCGCTTTGCCCGGCGGGAATCGTGACCGGAAAGGTTATTCCAGTAATCGTGAACTGGGAGCTGTCCAGCTTGACCGAGGATACGGTTACACTGGCGCCACTAGCGACCAGTTGGCTGGTTTGCTGAGCCTTCGAGCCGACGGTGACGTTACCGAGATTGATCGAAGTGGGAACGATAGTAAGCTGACTATTGGGTGCCCCTCCAGTAAGGGGGACCGTCAAGCGTGGGTCGGAGGCATTGGAAATGAGAGAAATCGCCCCACTGTCATTGCCGACTGAGCGTGGAGCAAAGGTCGCTTGAAAAGTGAAGCTTTGTCCCGGCTTCAGTACCAGGGGAAGGGTAAGGCCCATGAGACTGAAACCGCTGCCGGTAACGGTGGCACTGGAAACGGTCAGCTTGGCACTGCCAGTATTGCTCAGACTCTCGTTGAGGGTGAGTTTCTTCCCCGCCCGAACGCTTCCGAAGTTCAGGCTTGCAGGATTCACGGTCAATGTGCCCTGAGGATTGGGCCCGGTTGACGTGCCGTCGCCCGCCAGTGCGATGTTAACCGTTGAAGTCGAACCATTGCTGGTGATTGCCAGGTTCCCGGTGCTATCACCGCTTGATTTTGGGGCGAATGTAACGCTGAACGAGGTGCTTTGATTGACCGCCAGCGTCAAAGGCAGATGGATGCCGCTGACGCTGAATTCGTTCCCGGTAATAATGGCCTGCGTGACATACAGGCTGGCCGTGCCAGTGTTGCTCAGTATTTCCGAGATCGTAAGATTCTTTCCGCTAGGTACGCTTCCGAAGTCAAGATTCGTGGGATTGGGGGTGAGTGTGCCCTGAGGAGCCGGTCCCCCCGGCATTCCTGTTCCGGAAAGGGAAACCATGACGGTGGGGGTCGAGCCGTTATTGGCAATTGTCAAGTTTCCCTTGCTGTTCCCCGAATACTGCGGAGTGAACATCACGCTGAGGGCCTTACTCTGACCTGCCGTCAGCATCAGAGGGAGGTCGCTTTCGCTGGCCGTGAAGCCTGTTCCACTGGGCGTCACTTGCACAATACTGAGGCTTGATCCTCCCGAATTGGTTAAGGTTAAAGCCTGGGTCTGGTTCTTGCCGATCTCGACGTTACCAAAGCTGATACTTGCCGGGCTGGTAGTGAGCTGGCCTGGCTGGTTATTCGAGGATGGCGTTATGGCTTGCTTGCTGCTAGAAAGCCCCTGACATCCAAGCATCATCCCCAAGGCCAGTAAAACGAGAAACGTGTGACCGCCTTGGCGAGGATGCGTCATTTGCGAGGAGTTGCTCATGCGTCAGGCGCTTTTCCCAGAATTCTGCGCTACCCGTATCCAGCCCACGGAAGTGATTTGTAAAAAGTCGGGGTGAAAATCCACCTTATGCATTAGACCACCTCAAGCGTAGTCGAGATGTGTTACCAAAGTACCCGACGATATGAATCATCGTTCGGCCTGTGGGTTTCGATTAGCAACCCCAACTTTGCTTGGGTACCGGAACCGACTTCGTTCGCTGGTTGATTGACTCTCTGGCAGTTGGAAAAACAACTGTATCAGTTGTGCGGTTGTGGATGTTTCTATAAATGCGCTCGACGCACGATACGGCCGGACCGGGAGAGATTTTAAGAACCCTGGCCTTGGCCAGGCGGCAAGATGCGGAGAAGTCTTTTCATCGCCCATCGTGCATGCTCCGCCACGACTGGGTCGTCGCCTGCTGCCAACTTCTCGAGTACGGGCACGAACCGCCGCTCGCCGCTATTGCCCATGGCGATCGCGGCGTTTCTCCGCATCCCGGTGCGCTTGGCGCGGCGAATGGGCGAACCCCGAAATCTCCGGCGAAATTCCTCCCCCGTGATCTCGGCCAGCCACTCGAGCGCCGGATTGACCAGCCCTTCCCGCGGGTGAAATTCAGCCGCCGAGGTCACCGGCGCTTTGCGGTTCCAGGGGCAAACATCCTGGCAAATGTCACAGCCAAAAACGTGCCGGCCGATTCCGTCCCGCATGCTTTCCGCTATGCTGCCGCGCTTTTCGATGGTGAGGTAGGCAATGCATCGGTTGGAGTCTAGGTGGTAAGGTTCGAGCAATGCGTGGGTTGGGCAGGCGTCGATACAGCGCGTACAGGTGCCGCAGCGATCAGGCGATGGCACGTCAGCCGTAAGATCAATCGAGACGAGAATCACTCCGAGAAAGAGCCACGACCCCACTTTTTGATTCAGGACGCAGGTATTCTTCCCGATCCAACCGATCCCCGCATACTTCGCGTAGACGCGCTCGACCAGAGGACCGGTATCCACGTAGCAGCGAGTTTCGAGTGCCGGCATGTCCCCGAGCTTGGAGAAGGCCGGCCCAGCTTGCGCGGCAACGGCTTCCCTGAGACCGACCTCCACCTGACGAAGTCTTCCCATGACTGCTTGGTGGTAATCCTCGCGGCTCCACGCATAACGGGAAATCCATCCGCGCTGAGGAGTGTCGGCGTGGATGGAGTAGGGATGAGCCGTGTTGTAATTGAGAGCGCAGACGATCACGCTGCGCGCCCAAGGCACAACCGCGAGCAGGTTCGCTCGCTTGAGATTTCCCGCCTCGTTGCGGGCTTCCATGTATTTCATCTCGCCCGCATAGCCATCGGCAATCCATTGAGGGAAGTAGTCTAGCTCACGAAAATTCGCAACCGGGGCAATTCCGGCCAGTTCGAAGCCGGCTCTGGACGCTGCTTGCTTCACCACGTTGGCGAGTTCGCTAGCCTGGAGCATCCGAGCTTCATTATCCCAGCTTTACCGAGAAATCAGCGAACTTCAGGAGCAGAGTGGGAGAGAGGATGCGGACGCCGGAGAGCCCGCACTAGGGGTCGTACCAGGTGCCTATCTACTTTGGTTTGAAGATCATCCCCGAACTCGATTTGCCGCTCATCACAGCCACGAAGGGGTGTTCAAAATGCAGATGCCGCACGCACCCGTGTTCCTCGGCCGCAGGTTGCGAAGCCAGCCACTGCCAGTCTACAAATCCCTCGCCCGCGTCGGGATTGACCGTGAAGTATCCCACTTGAAAGGCGGTGAGGTTCTGAAAGAAGTGGCTTCCCTGGGAAGGAATCACGCGAAAGTCTCGCAACCCGGCTTCGACGATCACCCGCGCCCCGGAGATTTCGTCCCATTCCACGGGAATTCCCAGCCAGGGATCGTTCGATCCCCAGCGGCCCACCCCGATCAACACATATGGGATGCCGCTTTCGTTCAACCTGGCATTCAACTGCGCCACGACCTCGGTCACTTGCTGGCTTTGGGCCCTTTCAAAGCGATGAAAATCCACCACCACCAGATCGTGCAGCTCGGGAATTCGGCCATTCCCCAGCACCTTGTTGCTTTGACAGATCAGCTGCTCGGGATCCACGTTCTCCATGCGCAGCTCTTCGCCTTCTCGGGACAACACCAGTGGGCGAATCTGAAGAAATCCAAACTCGGCTGTCTCGCGCGAG
>DATJVZ010000244.1:0-23109 GCA_035501575.1 Terriglobales bacterium
GAAAGCACACCAATACCGCTCAGTACAAAAAAAGCTCCGAGTAAGACTCCGACACTCACGCGGGAGCTCCTACTTGGGCAGCGTTCGTCGTGGCCACCGGATGCTTCCGACCGGCGGCGACGAGGAGCCCGTGCAAGATCGCTAGGGGCGGCGGAGGAGATCCCGGTACTTCTATATCCACAGGGATGGTCCCGGCGACGCCGCCCCCCGAAACGAAGCTAGGACCAAATACTCCTCCTGAAAGTGCGCAGGTCCCCACGGCCATTACGAGCTTGGGCGCCGGCATTGCTTCATAGGCTTCGAGCAAGGGAATCTTCATGTGGTCCGTCCCCGGACCGACGACCAGAAGAATGTCCGCCTGGCGCGGCGTGGGCGTAATGAAGAAGCCGAGTCGATGCATATTGTAATAAGGGCTGTTGAGTTGCTTCACTTCGTTCAAGCACGCGCCGCAGTCGCCCGCATCGACCACCAGGATGTGTAGCGACTTCGAGAAAACTTTGGGCCATGGTGGGGTTGGAGCGCTTCGGCCAGAAGCATAGGCGGCCCACTCATAACCGGACTGCCAGTCGAGTGGGAACGGGATTGCGCGGCAGCATCGGAAGCAGTGAACACACCGGCGGGGTTCCACGCACAACTTGCCGTTTTCGAGAATAATAGCGCCGGTCGGACAAACGTCCACCAGATGCCGGCCCTGTTCCTCGGTGACCTGCTCGCGGCCCAAGGGCAGGCCAGGTGACACACCGGCTAGAGTCTCCTCGCGCGCCGGGTAGCGAGTAGTCTTTATACCAGTTTGGAGACCCTTGATGACCCACTGACTCATGGCAGACAGTCCTTCTACCGGTCGTTCTCGGCGACGGAAAGCCCGAAAGTCGCCAAGATGATCGGGAAATCCTGAAATGCGAAGTTCTCAGCCGCAAGGTGAAAGCCGTGCCAGTTGACAAACGAGGGCGTGATCGGGTGGTAGCGCTCAACCACGCCGCCGGCGCCCAGCCGCGTCCAGTGGAACGTAGCGCCGCGCGGTGCTTCCACCCACCCCAAAGCCACCCCCGGCTGAAGGGTCACGGACGCACAGACCTCGCCGGATTCCAGAGCGTTTGCGGCTTGCTTCATTAAGCTCACCGACTCCGACGTCTCCGCAAATAGGACGCGCAGACGAGCGAAACCGTCCCCTTCCGTCTCCAGCGGGACACGGAACGCAAACCGCTCGTAGCCCGAGTAAGGCTGCGCCTTACGCATATCTCCCTTCAAGCCGGAGGCCCGGGCAATCGGTCCCACCAAACCGAACTCGCGAGCGTTCTCTTCTGAAATGATCCCAACATCTTCCAATCGATCCAGAAAACTGCTGGAATATCGCAATTGTCGCTCCAGATCTTGGAGGTTTGCCAGTATTTCCGTAGCCTTCTTGGACGCTTCGCGGCAGGCGGAATCACTGAAGTCACAACTGAGGCCCCCCGGCACGACGAGTCCAAACAGGTACCGATGTCCTGCCAGGGAACAACTGAGGCGAAGCAAGTCCTCTTCAAGAACAGCCGCCTGGTTTGCCGCGACTGTTAACGCGGTTGCCTCGCAGATCTCCTGAATCACTCCGGCGTGGTGGCGAAATCTCTCGAGTTCGGCGAAAAACACCCGCAGAGTTCTCGCCCGCGGAGGAACCTTGACGCGGCAGACGGCCTCCACCGCTTGGCAGAAGGCAAACGCATGGGAAAAGGCCGTGGTGGCTGCAAAACGTTCGGCCAGCAGCAAGCATTGATTCACATTCTGTCCCTCGGCGGTTTTTTCAATGCCGCGGTACTTGTAGAAGAGTCGCGGGAAGGCGCGAATCACGTCCTCACCCACGGTTTCGAGCAGGAAATGTACAGACTCGGTCACGCCGGAATAGATCGGACCCACGGGCATAACGAAGGCGCCGGGATCCTGCACAATTCGCCGGGGTCGCCACTCGGTATCGGGCGCCCTCGCGGCGAGCGCGGCACTTTCATCGAAATCACGCCGCATCGGATTTACCGCTTCCTGCCACAGGTTGTCGTGAAGCACAAAATCGCCGAGCCTCGGATGCCCTTCAAAGTTGATGCCGAATAGGTCTTCGGCCTCCCGCTCGTGCCAGTCGGCGGCGTGTACCTGCAGGCTGATGCTGGGGATGGTTGTCGCGTCAAGCGGCTGCCGGAACAAAAGATGGGTCCACCCCGGCTCCTTCCTCGCATAGAACAAACAACGAAATTCCCATTCCGTCTGGTGCTCTTCCACAATCAGGCCAGCGAAACGGTAGCGAAGATCGACCGCGAGCCACTTGGCGATATCGGGAAGAATCCCGGAAACAGTGGGGCGCAGTTCGCAGACGGGTTTTCGACGGTCCACCCAAGCCTGGACCTGCCCCGGCCACCGGCGTTCGGCTTCTGGCGCCATTTGAGTCACATTCAGCACGAAATCAACCCCCGATCAGTGTTGCCGCCCGGCTCAGGAGCGTGTACACGGGGCCTGGGACGTACAGGCCGAGCATGACAACTGGGATCGCCGCGAGCGCGAGCGTAAGTGAACAACTCCACGGCATCGCGGGCACGACGCCCGTATCTTTCGACGTACCTTCAAACACCATCCTGTTAATGTGGAGCAGGATGCCAAAGAAGGCGACGATCAGAAAGGCGGCCAATAACCCCGTGACGAGGTATCGGCCTTCGCCGATCCCCGCTTTGAGGATCGAGAATTCACCCAGAAAGACCGCGAACGGTGGCGCTCCGGCAATCGCCAAGGCACCCAGAAGAAGCGCCGAAGCTACGACGGGCGAGCGCCGCATCAGCCCGCGGACCGAGGCGATGTCGCGCGTCCCGGCGACAATGAGGACGGCTCCCGCCGCAAAGAAACAGAATGACTTGGTCATGGTGTGAGCGAGCATTTGATACATCGCGCCGTAGTGCGCCGCGTGCCCTCCCAAGCCTGCGGCCGTCAGGATGATCCCCATATGCTCGACCGTCGAGAACGCGAACAGGCGTTTGTAGTCGTGAACCTGAAGGAGGAGGAAGGCCGGCACGCCGACCGAGAGGAGCCCGAAGCTTATCGCCCACCGGTCGGTAGTGCCTCCCAGGGACGCGCGCACAATGGGCATTAACCGAAGGATGACGTAGAGCACGGCCGTGGTTTCAACTCCGGAAAGCAGGGCGCACACCGCAGTTGGCGCCTGGCTGTGAGCGTCCGGCAGCCAGGTATGCAAGGGGACCAAGCCAACCTTCGCTCCAAAGCCGACGAGAATGGTAAGGTAGGCCACCCGCACCACGGCCGGCGCCATCTGTGGAGCCACACTCGCGAGTCCCGCCCATGTGTAACTGGATTGCCCGGCCATGTGCATGGCCCAGAACAAAATCAGAAAACCAAAAAGCGCAATGGCAGCGCCCGTGAGGGTCAAAATGGCATATTTCCAGGCTGCTTCCAGGGCCTCGCGGTTGCTTTCAAAGCCCACCAGCAGCACCGATAGCAGCGTCGTAAACTCCACCGCCAGCCAAGCGACGCTGGGCCCAACCACGACCGGCACAGCGACCATCGAAAAGATGAAGAGGTTCAAATTGCCATAATAGTGGTGCAGGATGGAGGGATTGTGGGTGGTTCTCTTCATGTACCCGAGCGAGTACAAGCTGGACAGAACTCCCACTGCCGCTACCAGCAGAAGAATCAATATTCCCAGGGAATCGACCTCCAGCCAGCCCGGCACCGCAACATAAGTCCCGTGCTCCAGAACCTGGCGCGTAATGACCAGGGTGAGACCCAGGATGGCAACCGAACTCGCCAAGGTCACTGCTGGCGCAACGCGCCTGCCTATCGCAGGTATCCAACACAGTATGGCCGCGATCAGTGGAATCACAAGGATGCCTTCGACGGTCATTGTGGTGACTCCTCCTTGAGTTCCTGAAGAGAGCCCACTGCTGTCGTGCCAATGTGCTCATGAATGGCGCGCGTGAGAACGCCGATCACAAAAACCGCAATGAGCACGTCGAAGGCAACCACCAACTCGATAAATAGGTGCAAGTCTGGCACGATCGAGAGGCTGGTGAAGAAAGCTCCGTTCTCCATGCCAAGCAACCCGAATAGTTGAGGTACCGCCTCGCGCCGCACCGTGAGCGAATAAGCGCAGAGCAACAACACGGCAAGTCCAATCGGGATGTTGACCCCGGCCGCCGATCCTTTCGCAAGTTTGACGAACGGCAGGCTGAAAAAATACGCGCTGATCGTTATGCCCAGTGCAATGAGCAGGGAGATGGGAATGTTGAGGACTTGCGAAATCTCCCGTCGAGAAAGGACCTCTTCAGGGACCGTGCGCCGGAGCAGCCACGGGATCAGTATCGGCTTGTTGATAATATTGATCACCGCAATCGCCATAAGGTGCCACGACCATGGATGAAGTCCGATTAGGAAAGCGGAGCTGGCCAGGAATATGGATTGCAGCACGAAGAAGCGCAGGCATCCCTGGACTTGCCGTGTCGCTACCATTCCGAAGGTACAGAGAAGAAACAGTCCGCCTGCCAAAGCGTTAAATTGGTAAGAATAAGAAAAAGGTCCCACGGCTTCCGGCATATTTCTCCTTCCGGCAGGTCACTGTGTAAACAACCATGTAATCATCGCCGCAACGGACGTGATGAAAGCGACTCCGAGGAACTCGCTGATGCGAAAAAGCCGCAATTTGGCGAGCGAGCTTTCCACGGCGACGAGAGCCAGCACAAACACGAAGATTTTCAGCAGAACCAGCGGAATAGCCAACAGCACATCGCTCACGGCCTGAGTTGAGGCCAGTCCCCAGGGAGCCACCAGTACATTGAGGAAGATCGTGATCAGCACGAATAGCTTCATCTCGCCGCCCCATTTCATAAGCGCTGCGGCGGGCCCGGAATATTCCAGCCCTTTGGATTCGTCGATCATCGCGAGTTCAAAGTGACCGGAGGGGTTGTCGACCGGAATACGACCCCCTTCCGCCAGGATCAGAATGAAGAAGGCAAGCATGATCAGAACATGAGCCGGCTCGAAGAAGTTTGAGAGTGGCCGAACCCATCGCTGCTGCACGATGTACGGGATGGTGGATCCCGCAACAAACGAGACCGTGAAGAAGACAATCATGAAGACCGGTTCGGCCAGAAACCCCACCAGGCGCGTCCGGCTTGCCCCCATCGGTCCGTATGGATTCGCCGTATCTACGGCGGCAAGGGTGGCAAAAAATCCGCCCAGCGCCAGGACGAATCCGCCACCCAGCATGTCGCCCATAAATGCGAAAAACAACGGATAGCTGGTGAGAACGGGGATCAGCGTAGCTACGAAAATGGGTACCACGAAGACGATGTAGGGAGTGAACCGGAAGATCCAGGAACTGTACTCGGAAATGACCTCGTCCTTGTGAAACAGTTTCCAGATGTCCCGATAAGGCTGAAAAACACTCGGCCCGCGCTTGGACTGCACGATTTCCTTGAGGCGGCTGATGACCCCCGCCAGCAGGGGAGCAAAGGTCATCACGACTAATACTTGGAGCAAATTGAAAATGATTCGGGCAGCCATAAATGGCACCAAAAACAAAAAAGGCCCCCACCCACATTAGAGGTAGGAGCCATCAGTTCCTTCGTATCCGGGAACGTTAGCGGTGGCGCTCCATCACCAAAATCGAACCCTGATCCTAAACCATTGCTGGGAGCTTATGCAATAACAAATTCTCAGCATCTCAGCGGACCGGGTCTTAGTCGCTCCGCAAGGATTCCTCGTGGCGCTTACGCCTCCCACTTTCTGAATGGTCGCGCGTGAATGTGCTTTATCCCTGACATCACATTGGTATCTCAAAAGTGCAGAGCGCAAATCGGCGGCGGGTGACTGGGCACAAATGCCAAAGTACCCTGATCAAGCAGTTCGGCCGTGCCGGGCCAGCTACGCCAAGCGCTGTCGCACGATGTGCGCAGTCATCAGGAGAAAAGGTGTGAATTCCTATTCGTGCAGATGCGATACTGCGCGGATTCCGTTTTGGGCCTCACCCGACCCCGACGGTCGGGTGAGGCCCAACTGCATTCTATTCTAACCACCAGGACGTGTACGTTTCAATCCTCACCCGACCCGAAGACCGGGAGCTATCCGCGGGGTTCGATGATCGCCCACAGCCCACGCAGAATTCCGATGTGGTACGATACCATGCAAGAAGAGTTTTGTGCACCATTGCGATTCAATCGTTACCCGAGGCGAAGGGCGGTTGCTGCCAGAAGGCACCGGGAAACGGATTCTTCCGTTACGCCACGAAGCGCGTCAGAATGACTCCGGATGGCAGGCTCTGGTCGCTCACTCGGACGTCGTAATCACCAAATGCGCGCGGCACCGCAACCGCGTCGTTTTTCTTCACTTCAATTCGGTCTAACAGTACGTGGGCCGGGGCGCAGCCCTGCGTATTGGCGTGACTGAACACATACAATCCACGGCAGGCCATTAGGCCTCGGCTTGCCGAGCGGTCGAAATCCCACATCATTTGTAGCGCTTCCCAGAAGAGGCGAAGGTCCTCGTTGGTAAACCCAGTTTCTCTAGCTAATAAGGGATTGTAAAAACCGTACGACTTGTAGAGGCCGTACGGGATCAAAGCTTTACGACCCATCGTCCCGGTTCGCGCCTCCTCTTCCTCCCCTGCATCGAGCGCATCGCCTCTATTTTCCGATGCCACCCGTGTGATTCCAAGATCGAGCGGGAGAACAGAGTCAATGGAGCGACCGAACGTCAACTGAAGAGGTCCGCGCACCTGGCCGCAGTTATACCCCTCAACTTTCCGTCCCACCAAGACGGCGCCAAACGACCGCACATCGTAATAGTTGGAACACATCCATTCTCGCGCCTTCGTGGGATTGTCACCCGACTTCGCGCCAACGGCCTCGTAAGCGCGCTTTTTGTGGTCAGCGAGGTAACTGCGGTTTTCAACAAAGATTCTAAAGCGGACGTCATCGCTGCGGGTCGCACTGACGTAATTGCGAACCTTGCGTTTCAGGCACACGTCGGTGACCAATCCCTGCATGGTTTCGGGATCGACGCGAGGGAGGTTGCCAGTGTCAGGATCCCCATTGGGGTTGCCGTCGGTCACATCGAACAGGAGCACGAACTCATGGCGGCGCTTAGAGTCATTACAAATTGCATCATCCATGCGGTTCACATTCTCCATTGGGAATATCGCCTTTTCGCTCCCCATCTCTAGCCTCCTTCGCGGCAATGGCGGCGATCGCTGCCGCACGGTCGGCAGCGCGCTGGTGATAATAACCAAGGCTGAAAAGGCCTTGTTCCTCCAGACTCAGAGATTTCGGGAATGTTGGGAGCGGGGCCATGACTTCCTCTATGCGGCGCTGTAAAGCCTCGAAAGTCCCTCGTCTCTCCTTTCTAAGCTTCGCGAGGTGAGGTCCGGCCCCGCGGACTAGCTGCGGGAACACGGAGCGGGGGGAAACTGACGCGACGCCGAAGAACCGCTCCCTGACCGTCGCTTTTACACCTGGTAGGGCGGCATGCTGTATGTTTTCTAGCACGGCCATGAGCCGACCACAGAGATAACCGGGACTGTGTTCCTTAGTATCCAGTTGCTCCATCTGGCCCTCCGAATTCGACTGGCTATGGGAAAGCAGAACCATCTTGACGAGCGCGGCGCGAGCCCGCGTTACACTCCGTTCGACTCGATTGCGATTTACGGCCTCGAAGAGAAGTCCCTTAGGAATTGCGCCGCCTTTGAGCGCGACGCTCACAACTGCTTGAGGAACACCTGGTGGAAGCCGCCGGCGAGCTTGACTCAGTATGCAAGTTGACAGTGCGAAAAGGCTGAGAGGTTTCCCCTCATGTCCGTCCGGTTCCACAATCTTCTGCAGCAAGAAGTAGCGGCAAAGGTTGCTTTTCGCGTCCCCCAAGGTGGTATTGGCCCATTCTCGCACCACGGCCCTTGCACCATTCGCAGAAAGGGCTGCGGCATATAATGGGCTAGCGTCGAGTTCCACACCCGAGGAGCACCCCCCAATTGTCAGCGCCTTTACCATATCCGATTCGGGGTGCTCGAACACCGAAACCACATCAAGGCATCCCTCCTCGTGGGTCCAGATTACAAAAATAAGGGGATCAATCGTGATATGCGTTGTCGGGCACTCAATTAACGAGTTCAGCGCCTTGCTGAACCGCTCGCCGCATTCCCGACAGGTAGGAGCGTTGAGTGAGGCCTCGCGGCCGTATGACTCAAAGGCGGAAACACCAGCGGAAATCAGCGCGGTGCCCGAAGACTGCCCTCCCGGAATACGTTTTATCCTGAATGCCAATCGCTTCACAGCCTGTCGTGGGCACCCGCAGATGAGGCACTGCGCCAAAGCGCTTGCGCTCTTTTCCAACATTCCTTTTGGAGACGGCCCGGCATTAGTGGAAGCCCAAAAACTCCTGACTGAATCCAAGTCAACCGGCAACAATCCTTCCACTCGGAAGGTAACAATATCCGCAGCGTCAAAGGCCTCGGGCAGGACGACTTTTTGCTCTCCGCAATTCTCGAAGAAGTGCAGAACCGCTGTAACGATTGCCTCTCCCGTGGATTCTGCACATGCCCGGACGAGTTTGACGAACTCGCGATGGCACTTTGCCACACGTGCAGGTTTGCTCTTGGGCCGGCCGATACCAAGCACATATTCACCATTGTCGGCGAGAAGCCTAGGGACCACCCCAGAGGACCGCCCCACGTGAGGCGTGTAAAACTGCATGCCTCGGTCCTTCATAGGCCTCGAGTCGCTTGAACTGGACGTGAAGTCCAATAGGTTTCCTCCAAGATCGAGATCCAAAATCCAGCGGACTTTCGCCTTGTTATACATTGGTGGCGGGATCTTGAGGCGATGAGAATATTCGCAGAGTTTTTGAAGCAACATCTCTCTTACGCTCACTCGGTCTGGACGTCGATCTCCGACAAATGCCCACCGGGATGCCACAGCCATAATTCAAGGATCGCATGTGGATTCAGCAATGCCCTTCGCAGTTCGTTCCGAGTATAGCTTGGGCGGGATGATCAGTTTCCCCTTCTCGAGTTTGGCAGGGAAAAACTGCGGCATGCCGCGCCCCGAGCCATCAGCGGCATATTCCATGTCGAAAAGCATCAATCCTAGGTCATCGCTTACCTCGATAGGATGCTCGTTGTTGTCCGGCGGGCCAAAAAACGCGGCGAACTCCCTGCAACCGAGATAGGGTCTGTGGTGGCACTCCCCTCGACTGACACGACGTCGGAATTGGTCGCGGTATTTCGCCACGTCGTCAGTTGTATGCAAAGCGAGAATAGCTTCTGCTTTGACGAGATAGGCAACGTCACGAAGTCCGAGGGTGTGGCGCTGAGTGCGATCGTCTTCAGCGAAGTAACCACCACCTTTCGCGGCCCGCCGTCGGGCGGTGGAGATGAGAACCTTGTGTTTGACCTCGTTCCGCACGATGGAAAACTGCCGGACTTCACGGAGAACCCAAATCTCTCGGATTTGCCAGGAGAATTCCGGCTTCCAGAAAATTGCTTCCAATACCCCACGCGCCGCAGAGGGAGTCATGATTGAGTAACTAACCCGCTCTGCCTTCATTTCCGGTCTCGTGAAGCAAGCATACGGACCCCAAACTTTCACTTCCACGGGTGGGTAGTGAGGCATGGCCACAGCCTTCCTCCAGGCTCACAGCGACAAGCAATTATAATGCAGGTTATTCATGCTCCCTCTCCTAAATTGACTGCACTGAATATTGCGTGTAATTTGCATCGTGATCAGCCAAGACGAAACCGCATTTCATCTTTACCCTTACGTGTTGGCGATCTGGTCGGTCGTCGGCAGTCCCCAGCCCCAAGTGCGCACGCATGGGAACAACCAGGAGCGCGTCTTGTGTGGAGGCTTGAACCGGAAAACCGGACACCTCGCCAGCCACTAGGCCGCGACGAAAAGCGGTGCGCATTTTGTGGAATATCTGGAAACCATCTGGCATGACTATCCCAACCAAAAAATCCTGATGATCGCCGGCAACGGCGGCTTCCATCATACGCAAAAAGTGGAGGGCTACGTCAATGGACACCGCGACAGTTTAGAGATCCAGTGGCCACCTCCCTAGTGTCACGGTTTGACCGACATCGACCGGACCTGGAGACGGTTAAAGGCCAGCAGTCGCATTCTTCTTGGTGATCTCTACTCTTTCAGCCAAATGCGCAATGATTTGGGTTTTTGTCATCATTTGTCCACCCCTCTCCTGTTTCAGTCTCAGCCTAAAAGTTGGCCATGTTAAGACCGGGGCCTCCCCTGTATATGTAAGAGGTATCAACGGTCATCAATGCCTGCCATTTCCCGTGATTTCCTGACCACGGTCAAGACGTCGCCACCGGTCGCCAATTCTCCCGGAAAGAAACAGGTCGCGTCGCTATAATTCTGCACAGCTCTCTGCTGGATGGTTTGGCTTACCCGGCCGACGCAGGGTCGCGCTCCCCTTAGGTCAAGGGCTTAGTTCGTATCCGGAGCAGGCCATTCCTCGGTCCTCCAGTCCCAGGGTGCACCTTCCGCGTCAGTGTGCCCGGGACTCGTCACACGTAGTTACCCCCAGAGCCACAGCCCTGCGGATCCTTTTGGCCCAGCATTGGGTGTTGCTATGCCCTCGCAAGCCAAAGATGCAATTGGAAACATCATGTTGAATCCGCCCGCGGCCTTACGCTGTCGTGTACACCTTTTCCATTTGCTTTTTCACAGCAGCTTGCGCGGCTGCCAAGCGGGCGACAGGCACTCGGTACGGCGAACAGCTCACATAGTTCAGGCCGGCCTCGGCGCAAAACTCGATCGAAGAGGGATCACCACCATGCTCGCCGCAGATACCCACCTTCAAATCCGACCGCACCTCGCGGCCTTCCTTCGTGGCGATCTCTAACAGCCGGCCAACACGCTTGTGATCAAGCACCGCGAACGGGTCTGCCAGCCAAATCTTAGCTTTCACGTACGCGTTGATAATTTTGGCGCAGTCGTCACGCGATATTCCGAGGGTGGTCTGTGTAAGGTCATTCGTTCCGAAACTGAAAAACTGAGCTTCTTGAGCGATCTCCCCCGCCGATAGCGCCCCGCCGGGAAGCTCAATCATTGTGCCCACCAAGTACTCAACGGTCACACCCTTTTGTTCAAACACCTCTTTGGCAACCCGGTCAACGATCTCCTTTTGCTCCTGAAATTCCTTCACTTCGGCCACAAGTGGAATCATGATTTCGGGTTGTACTTCGTTTCCTTCCTCCTTGCACTTGCAGGCGGCTTCGAATATTGCGCGTGCCTGCATTTCCGTAATTTCCGGATACATAATCCCCAGCCGGCAGCCGCGCAACCCAAGCATCGGGTTGAACTCGTGGAGTCCTTTCACCACTTCCAGCGTTCGCTTGAGTTCAGGGAGTTTGGAACTGTTTATCCTCGTCGCTTCGAGCACAGCGATCTGAACCATCAACTCTTCCCGTTTAGGCAGGAACTCGTGCAGAGGCGGATCAAGCGTACGAATCGTCACGGGCAGGCCGTCCATGGCCTTGAACAGCCCGAAGAAATCGTTGCGCTGCATGGGAAGCAGCTTTGCGAGCGCTGCACGCCTCTCCTTTTCGTACTTCGCGGCCTCTTTGGGATCCTGGGTGTCCTTACAAGCCATAATCATGCGCTGCATGTGTGGTAGGCGGTCCTGGGCAAAAAACATGTGTTCCGTACGGCACAAGCCAATGCCTTCGGCTCCGAACTGACGTGCAGCCAACGCATCACGGGGTATATCGGCGTTAGCGTGCACGTGTAGCTCGCGGGCGTCGTCAGCCCACTTCATAAATTCCGTGAAGATGCCACTGTGCGGGTCGGGCTCAACCAAGTCAACCTTCCCCAGAATGACACGCCCTGTCGAGCCATCGATCGAAATCCAGTCGCCCTCCTTGATGAGATTCGCACCTACCTTGACCTGCCGACGCTTTTCGTCCACCTCGGCCGCCCCGCATCCTGCTACGCACGGCTTCCCCATACCACGTCCAACAACGGCTGCGTGAGAGGTCATTCCACCGCGCGATGTGAGAATGCCTGCCGCCACTTCCATGCCATGGATATCGTCAGGGGTCGTTTCGCCGCGTACCAGAACCACTGGCTGGGATTTCCCTTTCGCCACCGCATCATTGGCGGTGAACACGACCCTGCCTACAGCCGCTCCCGGAGAGGCGGGCAACCCCTTGGCAATAACCTTCAACGGCTTCGACTCGTCAAGGACCGGATGGAGGAGTTGATTTAATTGCTCGGGTTCAACTCGTAACAGACCTTCCTGTGGCGTCAGCACCCCTTCCCTGACCATCTCGACCGCAATGCGCACCGCAGCAGGACCAGTGCGCTTGCCGTTGCGAGTTTGCAGCATGTAGAGTTTTCCCTCTTGAATGGTGAACTCGAAATCCTGGACGTCCTTATAGTGCTTCTCAAGACGGGTCGTGATCTCGTGGAGTTGGTGATAGACCTCCGGCATGATTTTTTCGAGTTCCTTAATGGGGACCGGGGTTCGCAAGCCCGCCACCACATCTTCACCCTGGGCGTTGATGAGGAACTCACCGTAAAACTCCTTGGCGCCGGTCGCGGGATTGCGCGTAAAGCCTACGCCGGTTCCGGAGGTCTTTCCCATGTTTCCAAATACCATACACACCACGTTTACTGCTGTTCCAAGGTCGTCGGGAATTTTGTTCAGACGGCGATAAGTCTGTGCACGCGGTGTGTACCAGGAGCGGAAGACGGCTTCAATCGCCATATTGAGCTGTATCTGAGGGTCTTGCGGAAAGATTGTGCCAGCTTCTTTGCGGATGACTTTCTTGTATTTGGTGATTACGGCCTTCAGGTCATCGGCCGTGAGCTCGGTGTCGAGCTTGGCACCCCCTTCCACCTTCTGCCCGTCAAACACGTGGTCAAACTTGTCCTTGGGTATCTCCATTACCACATTCCCGAACATCTGGATGAAACGTCGATATGTGTCGTAGGCAAATCGCGGATGACCCGACTTCCGGGCGATGACCTCCACAACCGTGTCGTTCATCCCGAGGTTGAGAATGGTGTCCATCATGCCCGGCATCGAGAATTTGGCACCCGAACGAACAGACACTAGAAGAGGACTCTCCCCGGCACCGAGATTCTGTCCGAGCAGTGCCTCGAGTTTACACAGTGCGGCGTCCTTCTGGGTAAGAATGGTGGCCGGAATCTGATTTTGATTTTGGAAATAGAGTCGGCAGGCAGAAGTTGCAATCGTAAATCCCGGAGGGACGGGCAAGCCGGCATTGGTCATCTCGGCTAATCCCGCCCCCTTGCCTCCCAGAATATCCTTCATGGCCCCGTGGCCATCAGCCTTGCCACCCCCGAAGAAGTAAACGTATTTTTCCATGCTTGCTCCCTTTCTATGCTAGTTAAGAGTTATGAATTAGCTTGCCTTTTGCTCCTTCAGCAAAATGTGCACGTCCACCGCTAAGGCGTCCAGGCACAGTTGCAGATTGATATTGCGAGCGTAAAGTCGATAGGCTTCGTCCAAACCGGATTTGAGGGCCTCGATACCATTGAGCCGGAGTTTGGGTGCCCAATTCCTTAGGCGTTCGATCACGTCCAGATTCGTCACTTCAGAATCTGGTTGCCCTTCCAGTATTCGCATTAAGTCGCCGAGCAGCGAGTAACCGATTCGGAGTATCTCCTGGAACTCCTCGCGGCGTTCGGCCAGAGCCCGGGTTGATTCGAAAAGCAGCTTCCAATCGGGCTCTCCGCTAACCCTTGTGGCGCGATCAAGCAGACCCGAAAGAAATTCCATCCAGGGCTTGCGTTTATGCTGGAACTCATCAAGGTTGAAATCCTTGGCCCGGGCGACACTGCCTGCCGTGAGCCGAGCCACCAGTGGCTGTTGGGCTTCAGGAACACGGCCCTCGTCTGCCAAAATTTTCATCACCGCCGGCTCGTCAACCGCGGTGAACTGAATTAGCCGGCACCTCGAGCGAATTGTAGGCCGCAACTCATAGCGATTTGTACAAACCAACACCAGCGTGGTCGTCTCCGGGGATTCCTCCAGAACTTTCAAAAGCACATCCACAGCCTGCCAGTGCACCGCTTGCGCCTGATCGATGATGAAAACTCGGCGGGACAATTCGAACGGGTGCGTGTAGGCGACGTTCCGAAGTTGTCGAACCTGCTCGATCAGGATGAACCGACCGAGAGGTTCGATCACCTGGACGTCAAAGTAGACGAAACCTTCAGTGCGCCTTGCTACTTCCTTCAGGTCTTTCCGCAGCGCTAGATCGCTCCGCGCCGTGTCAAGCATCACTTGGACCTTTAGGCAACGGGTACACTGCCCGCAAAAATCATCCAGAAATTGCTCACAGTTCAGAGCCTTGGCAAACATCGCCGCCAGTGTTTTCTTCCCGACACCGTCGGGACCGCCAAACAGCAAGGCGCCAGGAATTCTTCCCGAAGCCAGGATATCCCGCAACACTTTTACCGCCTGCGTGTTGCCGACGAAGGAGTCGAAGCCCATGACCTCTGGCCCTAACCGAGCGCGTCTTCGCAGAGAACTGCGGCGTTTGACACCGCCTTCCGCTGCAGGGCTCCGGCTTTCTGCGTTACCTCCCAGGTAAACTCAGGCTCCGTGCGTCCAAAATGACCGTACGCGGCTGTCTTCTTGTAGATCGGCCGGAGAAGATCCAGAGACTGGATGATGCCCTGCGGAGTCAATCGAAAGTCCTTGCGAATCAATTCGACCAGATCGTGGTTATCCAGACGGCCGGTCCCAAAGGTATCCACCATAACCGAGACGGGCTCAGCCACGCCAATCGCGTATGCCAATTGCACCTCAGCCCGTTGTGCGAGTCGTGCGGCGACAATATTCTTGGCAATGTGCCGCGCCATATAACTGGCCGATCGGTCCACTTTGGTCGGATCCTTCCCTGAGAACGAGCCGCCGCCGTGATGTGCCGCCCCGCCGTACGTGTCAACGATGATCTTTCTCCCGGTCAGTCCGGAATCACCAACGGGTCCGCCCACAACAAATCGTCCGGTGGGGTTGATATGGTACTTTGTCTGACCGTCCAGCATGCGCGCCGGAATCACCGGCTTGATGACGAACTCGCGAATGGCTTCGCGAAGAACATCAATAGTTACGCTTGGCTTGTGCTGGGTAGAAACCACGATGGTATCGACACGAAGCGGAACCGCGCCGGCATATTCGACAGTGACCTGAGCCTTTCCGTCTGGGCGGAGAAAATCCAGGATCTTCTGTCGGCGCACTTCCGCCAGACGTTGACACAATTTGTGAGCCATCATGAGAGGAAAAGGCATCAATTCATCGGTTTCGTTACAGGCGTACCCGAACATGAGACCCTGGTCGCCTGCCCCACCGGTTTCGACCCCGATGTGGATGTCATGGCTTTGGCGAGTAAAGTTCACATGGACGGTGCATGTATCTGCAGTGAATCCGGCCTCCGGATCGGTGTAGCCAATGTCCGCGATGGTACTCCGGACCAGCGGCTCAATATCCAACGGGGCGGACGTTGTGACTTCACCGACCACGTACACAGCCTGGTCCTTAACCATAACCTCACAAGCGACTCGTCCGTGAGGATCGCGCGCCAGGACAGCGTCAAGGACTGCATCGGAAATCTGATCACACATCTTGTCCGGATGGCCTTCAGTGACTGATTCGGAAGTGAAAACGTAAGGATGATCGTTTGTAGACACGCCGAAACCTCCCTCGGATTTGACCCAAATCTCCAGCGCGGGACGCGCCCCGCTACCTGCGCAAAGCCTGTATCGGATGACGCCTAACGACCAGGGATGCCGCGTCACGCCTCATTTTCGTTGTGTAAAGGGGGAACTGCCGGGGGGTTGCAGGACTCCTACAGCAATTCCGCCGTAGGAGTCATTGGCCGCCTTGCGCGGCTATAAGCGAACTCCACCGCTCGCCAACTTAGGATACAGCACAAGTCTGGCTCCCGCAACAAAAACTATTCACAAAAAACTATTCACACAATTCCGCAAGAAAGTTCTTTTCAGGATGACCAAACTTGACCATTGCCTCTCTTCAAGTCACCTCCAGGGAGTCATCTCGATGAGAGATCTCTCTCAACTTCGTCAATAGGTATGCAATCATATTGTCTAGGAAATAAGCGAGCCTGACCAATTTCGGATCACTGGACGACAACACTCTTGCGACTCTGATAAATCGGGCTCCGATACGGCTGGCGAATAGCCCATCCGTCAGGATCTTGTCGCCAATAATAATCATCGGCCGAGTTTTGTGGCACATCGGCATTCCTCCCAGCACTTTTCGGCTAGGCTTTCGGTGAGGTGTATCGATGTATTCGAGACCCAAACGTTGGGCGAGCGCTCGGTTCCGCACGCCATTTTGATGGTTCGAGAATAGGTAAACTTTATTGCGATTGGCCAAGCTTTGGATGGCTCCCAGGACGCCGGGAGAGATCTCGCTCTTGGCATCGGGCGTAATCGTGCCGTCGATATCAAGAATGATGGTCGACGCGATGATTGGTTGTGTGTCGAGGAACTCAAAGGGCACAACTCGTGGCCCAGCGTGAACAGCGGCGCGGGAACGGCTCGGGGCAAGCTTCACAGTTCTTCATTCTCCGGCACTAGGCAATAGAGGGTTCTACCGCCGGGCAGATTCACCCGACTTTCAATCTTCCAGGTTCGCCCATTGAGAATATACGTATCAGAGTATGAATCGTAGGTCCCTCGCAGGTGGATCCGGCCGAGCACTCGGCCATCATTGGGGTCAACGGAGATCTCGTCGTAGAAGCCATGCAGACGCACCTCTTGGAGAACTTCTTCGGGGAGTTCCAAGGCGCCCTCTATCGGGGCCTCCTGCCATGGCCGATTGAGGATATCACTCATCTCACACCACGCGAAGCTCGGTGCCCAGGAGGGCGGCTGAACACGCGCGACTATGAGCCTGGCGGCCCGGCGGATTGTGTGCCCATGCACAATGTAGGCTATAACGGCCCTAGCACTCGCAATACTGCGCCGGCCAGTGCCATTGCCAGTCAACCGGGCCGGAGGAGAAACGCCGCCCGCTAATGCGAACATGCCACCCGAAGAAACCACACGCGCTCGGAGGAACAGCCCGTGCGGCCCAAGGGACTATTGACAGTACCAATCGGTTCTCGTCAGAGGTAGGTGGCTGTCCCCCTGATCAAGCTTGCTGAGCAAAACCTGATATAAATTATATCGTCCGGTGCCGAATCTGAAAGCCGCACCCGACATATAAAGTCGCCATACTCGATACGCAACATCGCCAACTATGGCACGCGCTCGGTCCGCTTTCGCTTCGAGTTGGCGAACCCAGCACCGTAGCGTCAGGGCATAGTGTTCACGCAGGTTTTCAACATCCCGTACCTGGAATTGGCGTTCCTCTGCCGCTCGGAGCGTCACGTTGATGGGAACAATCTCGCCATCGGGAAAGACATATTTTTCGCCAAAGCTGGGTCCGTTTCCCTGGAAACTGGAGGATGTCCCAATCCCGTGGTTCAAGAACACCCCGCCGGGACGCAGAAGCCGCCAGGCGCGGCCAAAGTACTCGGGCAACCGAGACTCCCCGACGTGCTCAAACATTCCAACGCTAACTAGCTTGTCATATCCATGCTTCGAGTCCAGGTCACGATAGTCGCAGACTTCGACCTTGCATCGGCCTGACAATCCTTCTTTCTGAATCTTTTCGCGCGCCCATTCCGCCTGGGGAGCGCTCAGTGTAATGCCAAGGGCTCGGACACCATAGTTCCTTGCGGCGTGAATGAGCAGGCCACCCCAACCGCAACCAATGTCGAGAAGTGTTTCTCCGCCCTGCAGCCTGAGCTTTCTGCAAATGTAGTCCAGCTTTCGTGATTGTGCTCTGTCCAAGTCATCTCCAAAGGTTTCGAAGTATCCACAGGAGTACACCATCGATCTATCCAGCCACAGAGAATAGAACTCATTCGAAATATCGTAGTGGTATGATACCGCGAGGCGGTCGCGCTCTTTGGAATGCAGCATCCCGCTCACCGCGGCTCCGCCCTTGCCGCGCTCCGGATCTGGATCGACCGGCAATTTCGTGAGCAACGCGCCGAAACGGAATTTATCGGCGATTCCATACTGGCGCGTCATGACGAAGTCAGCAAAATCAACCGCGGATTCCACATTACCTTCAATATCGAAATCACCGTACACAAACGCCTCACCCAACGCCAGTTCGCTCGACGATGCAAACATTCGCCGCAAAGCACCAGGGTGTCGAATGACTAGTATGAACCGTGGAGACTTCGTCTCACCCCAAAAAGTTCCGTCCCAAAGTCTTACTGCGAATTTGTAGCGTTGATACCCCGCAGTTAGCTGATCCAGAAAACGAATGCTGGCCAGAACCGATTGGTCATTTGAAACGATGGCGTATTCACTCACCTCGATCGGCCTCTCAATTGGAATTTGAACCGCCGCGCCTGCCGTGTCACGCAACCGTCACCCCGTCACGGGTCTGGTGAGAAGCGGCCGATGCGCTTTCGACGTTCGCCGGTGGTCATTGGTACTTCCGGGTGCTGCGGAGTCGGCTCCATCTTCCTCACCATGTAGGAGCACGGTTTCGGAGTGGGACTTTGGTGTCGCACGCGCCGCAGCCATGGAGTTAACAACTGTTGACCAACGAAGGGCGTATGGCTTCAGGCCGGGATAGACCGGCCACGAGAGAACCGATTCGCCATTTTTCCCTTTGAGGCAGACCCGCATCGATGCCCGACGCCCATCCCGCGGCTCCATCCAATCCACTAGTCGGACACGCTGAATCGGAAGATAAGTCATTTCAATCCCGAATTCGCATGGTTTCCCCCTGTTTACATCAGTTAGGACCACGATACCCGATATGGTGGCGAGCATCAGTAGATTGGGCCATCGTTGCCGTTGTGTCCCGCGATGATCCATCGCGGGTTGGAAGAGGAATTCCGAGAGCGGACGGCATTCATCGTGGGCCTCGAGAAAATTCATGAGCTTTTTCGGGAGACCCGGTAGTGGGAATTGGACCAAGTTAGTCAGTGTCTCGTCCTGTGGTTCGAGCCATTTGCGAAGAAGCCGTCCCAATTCCGTGAACTTTCCAGCGGCTTGCGAGGGAAAGCGGATCTGTACGCCCTGGTCGCTGGAAGCCCTGGGGTACAAGGTAAACCAACAATCCGCTTCGAACTCCGCTTGCCCGTATCCCAGGAGTTCTTCCGATGACCAGTCGAGCGTCTGGACCTGATTGGACCGTGTTTCGAGCGAGAGCACCATGAGGTAATCGGGAAACAACAGGATTAATCTCGGCGGGAGCCAGTGTGAAAATAAGAAACGGCCCACCTCGATGGCTGGAGAAAACACGGCAAAGGCTGGCCGACCACAAGCCTCGACCAAACGCCGGTGGGCATCCTGAAATTCTCGAGGCACATCATCCATTGCCTTGATATAAAATGCAAATTTGCAGTCCCAAGCGTTACTCATCTTCTTTAACCTCAACCAACGGCTACCTTGTTCGTTGCAGGCTTGGCCGCCACGCGGTCGATATCGTCCACTACTCGCCCAAGTTCCTTCCGGAGGTCCGCTAGGTATCCCACCAGGGCCTCGGGAATGCCGCTCCGTTCTCCAAGACGAACCAGCTCCTGAAGGCTTTCCTCCATTCTTTCGACTAAACATGAGAGCTCCTGGCGGGAGTCTTGATTGGTTCGGGGAAGCCCGAGGTCCCAAACGGCTTGTGATACCCGTGAGCGCAGTCGACCAACGATGCTCTGCAGCCACTCCGCATCCGCATGCGATAAGGGCTGCCGGCGCACAAGGCTTGATTCGAGAGGATGAAAAAACTCCAGAAGGCGTCGGGAGAATTCTTCCCAAACGCGCATCTGAGCAGCCATAAGGCGCCGATCCTCGTCGGAAATTTCAAGCCTTAAATTTACCGATCCAGGCATAGCGGGCTCCCTACCAGAATTTAAGAACCGGTACGTGACGCGCCCCACACGACAACATGGCACTGCCGTTCATCCTTCAAGGCCCTTCATGCTGCCCGGAACCCTCTCCCACGTAATAACGCGGCCCGGGCGTAACATCTCGTCGATCTTTGGAAATATCTTGTCGAGGTGGCTTCCTGATTCGAGCACTTCAATCACCAGCGGCAAGTCAAGCCAGATTCCGATTGTTTCAGCCGTATGGCGCTTGCCCAAGTGATCTGTCGACGTGCCGTCGAGCTTCGCCCCACGCAATACGGTCACTCCGCTTACTCCTTCGCGCCGGAGTAAGAGCAAGAGAGCTTGGTAGAGGGGGTTGCCTTGCCACGTATCTTCTGCGGTAATATGGATCCGCATTATTGTGGCGTTGCCTTTAACTCGTTCGGGTCTTGAAGAGGTTGCAACCCCTATATCTTGGTAGGTGCTTTCAAGGGAGGATAAATGAGACATAATCGGGCTCCTCAGATCGAGCAATTAAACTCACGCTACTCTATGTAAGGCGCCCAAAATAAAAAAACCCCTGAGCGCCGCTTGTGCGTCAGGAGTTATCAACCCGCCCTGCGGGTCGTTACGGGTGGACTCCATCACCCCATTTATGGCCTTTGTACCATAAGCCGAGAAACCAGTCAAACCAAATAAATGCGAAAACAGCGCTGAGGGGTTTCGGGACGCAAAGCCGACTCGGCATCCGACGTTTCGCGCTCTACCGAACCCGACGCTAAAAGTGTCACGAGCCTCTGGAGCGAGGCCACCACCCCGATCGCCAACTTCCGCCACAACCTCGTAACCGCCCATTTTCCATGCATCGTTTTGGTCCCTCAGCCTGAGCCTTCGACGGCGCGAATTTCAGCCAGGATCACCGTGATATTGTCTGGCCCGCCGTTTTCGTTGGCGCGCCCCACTAAGTGTGCGGCCTTCTCTTCGAGCCCGATCTCGAGTTCCAGCGTCTCCACTATCTCTTCCGGGGAAACAACCTTGGAAAGTCCGTCGCAGCATACCAGGAGGACATCGTCAGGCTCCAAATCCACTGCCCCCATGCTGACCTTAATTTCCTCCTGTGCCCCCACAGCCTGGATCAGCAGGTTCTGGAGGGACGCATCCACGGTGGATGCGCTTTGACCCTGCCTGGACAGCTGGCTGCCAATGGTTTGATCCTGCGTCAAGAGAATCAGCTTTCCGGCGCGGAAAAGGTACGCTCGCGAGTCTCCGATCTGCGCCAACTCGGCACGCGTATCGTGTATGAGCACTGCCGTGAGGGTTGTCCCCATGATCCGGCCTTCGGCGTAACTTTGTGCGTGGGCATATAGCGCTCTATGCACCACCTCGATCGCACTCCGTAGGGCCGTGGGCAGATCCGCTTGGCCGTTTTCCGGAGCTCGAATCCGGTCGGGAAGTTCCTTGGCGAGGTTTTCACAACACATCCGGCTGGCAACTTCGCCGCCGAAGTGCCCGCCCATTCCATCCGCCACCGCCAGCAGCAGGCGGCCATTCACGGTCGTGAATGGCCCCGGTTCGGAATTGGGCGGAACGGCGCTTTCATCCACAGGCAGTACCAGATAATAATCCTGATTGTTGCGGCGGTGGCGGCCAATATCGCTGAGACGGGCTACACGCGTGCACAACTCAACGCAGCGTTTGTGCTCAGTCTGTATTGACGATTGCTCCGGCCCTTGATCTGGCATGAGGAAGACTCCTTCCCTATTTGTACGGAGGACCCTACTGTCTCCGGATTTTGCGACCGGTGCAGGTTAACTAACATTTCGGAAGCCCCACGCAGGTTGACCCCTCCGGAGAATCATTGTTGGCAATATCATGGCTACCACCCACGAGGGCGCCCGTGACTTTCGAGGCCGCCCGCCAAATGCAATGGGAAGAGAGCGCGCCTTGATTGCACGAACCCAACGGGCTTAACGTCGATCTCCGTCACGGTAATATTCACCGCCTCTATGGCATCACCGATTCGAAGGATGCTCGCCTGGGCGACCGCCTCTTCCACATCCAACACCAATCTCCGAACGTTCATTTTTAACCTTCCTTTTAACGGTCTTAGCTGGAAGCGCGGCATATTATGACTTTGACTCAAAGCCCTGTCGTTGCACTTTGCTGTAACGGTCGAGCGCGTCCTGAACAATGGAGAAAGCTTTGTCGGCGGCCTGAATTTCCTCCACTTCGACCGCTTTGCCCTCCAGTTGCTTATAATCTTGAAAGAAGCGCCGTACCATGAGGAGGCGGTGAGGCGGCATTTCGGCGGCTTGGTGATAGCAATTGAACTCGGGATCGCCGGTAGCAACAGCAATAATCTTGTGGTCCTTCTTGCCAGTGTCAATCATGGTCATCAACCCTATCGCGCGTGCCTCCATCAAGGTCAATGGGGAGACGCTCTCCTGGCAAAGAACCAGAACGTCCAGCGGATCATCGTCTTCTGCTAAAGTCTGGGGAATAAGGCCGTAATTCGCGGGATAATACACAGCCGAGTACAATACCCGGTCCATCCTGATGAGGCCGCTCGGTTTATCCAGTCCGTATTTCACGCTGGAGCCCAAGGGAATCTCGATGACAGCATAAAATTCCTGCGGTGTGCCTGGGCCGGGATACATATCGTGCCATGGGTGCATTGTCATACACCTCCGCTGCAATTGCGATGAGCTTGATCTGCAAGTTCGGTCCCGGGACGAAACGGTTCTCGATACGTTTAAACCGCGACGGTAGAACCCGCAGGCACAGATGACTTCAGCCCCGGTTGCTCAAACACCTCGCGATAGAGATCTTCGCCATAACTGGTTTCCAGTGGCTCCCCCACAAGTAGTCTGAACGTTCGACTCCCGTCGACCTTACGTTCCGCTCGCAAAAACATGGCCGTCTTCAGATTCCGTTCGAAAAAACCACGCGCGAATTCGTAGAGATGCGTGACAAAAAGTACCTTGATGTTCTTCTCCAGCAGTGCGGTTACGATCTGCAGGGCAATCCCCGAGCCCTCGCGCTCATTGGTTGCGGCAAATGACTCATTGAAGAGCACCACTGAACCCGGAGTGATGTCGTCAACGATTTGGCTCATCCTGACGAGTTCTTCGTCGAATTTCCCGCTTTGCATCGTCACGTCCTCTTCCCGCTTGTAATGGGTAAATAGACCTCGGCAGAGTTCGGCTTGA
>DATJVZ010000245.1:0-4547 GCA_035501575.1 Terriglobales bacterium
ACTAGAGACGGGTGTGAAAGAATATCGGGCGACCGAGGGATTCAGAGATCTCATCATGCTTACGCGAGACATCGGAGACACAACCGAATACGTCTTGATTACGTTCTGGGAGAGCATGGAGGCGATACGTCTTTTCGCCGGACCAGAGCCTGAGCGCGCGGTCTATTATCCTGAAGATGATCGTTACTTTCCAGAGGAAGAACGGCGGCCATATGTTCCCCACTACGAAGTCTGCGAGGCTCGTGCCGTTGGCTCGGTTTTAAGTCACACCACATGACAGCCGGGTTCTTTTACTCGCGGGAGCGTGAGGCATCGAACACAATCTGGTCGTACTGCCAAAGTTGCCGGAAGAACTCTACGGTGCGAAGCTCTTCGGTCCTGGAGTTCCGCGCAATCTCCAAGAGGGTTCGTTTTCCGTCAATATCGCTGAACAACGGGTACCCGGCTTCCTGGATCGCCAGAACTAGGTCGGAATGCTGGTGCGCTCGATTCAGCAAGACCGCCACACTGCCGGGAGGGACACGGTCCTGAACGCATACCGTCCAGGGCAGTCGAATCGGAACGTAGGTCTGCCATTCGTCGTCCGTGAAGCGGATGGGCTGACTCGGCTTTGGCCGATCGTTACGATAGGTAATAAAATGGTGTCGGGTTATGGTTCCGCGGAATAATTCGACCGCCGAATGCTGCTGCCTTTCCGGCAGTTGACTCAGGCGTGCAGCGTGGGGGGTTCTCGCCAAGGCACCACATCGAGGCAGGTAGGGAGCCTGCTCAAGCCACCGCCCGAAAGACATTTCGCATCGATCCAGCCAATCGTAGATTTCTGGCACCGAGTAGGAGCGGTCTAAAGGATGAAGGAACGCATCGGCGATCGCTTCGGGATGCCGGAAGTCCTCGCCCACGTGCACCAAGCGGGTCAAAGGATGATCCGGCGGTAGACCGTTGAGCACCGCAGCCAAGGCCTCCAACTCTTCATAGGACGGACGGACACCGAGCAGCCGAGAATACTCCCGCATCATGGAGATGCCGGTTCGCCCATAGCGGGCGTACACCATGATCTGCATGGCCCCATCGAGCCTGAGCACGGCACGGAGAGATTTAAGGCCAGCATCCGGATCGGCGAGGTGATGCAACACCCCGGTGCAGACGATGTGATCGAATGTCTGACCCAGCTGCTCAACATCCAAGAGGGAAAGTTGATGCAGGCGAAGATTGTTCAGTGCATATTGTTGTTGAAGTTTGCGGGTATGAATGAGGCTGGTCTCGCTGATATCGATGGCCGTGACGCGGGCATCGGGTTCGCGAAGCGCGTATTTGGCTGCCTGCGATGTTCCGCAGCCGGCGACCAGGATGTCCTGCCCGGGGCGCGGTCGCCCGGTTGGCCATACTAGGTGAAAGAGCGCGCGGCGACGCTCCGGATTACGGTACAGTTCGCGGTGCTCATCCAGACTGGTGAGCGGTGCGGGATAGGGCATCCTTTCATAGAAGTCCCGGACCTCTTCCAAGCCAGCCGGTCGCGACTCGATGTTCGGCTGCGTCGGTTTCACTTGTTGCATCACTCCTGCCCCCGTCTGTTCCACGTTTCCGCGAAGCTTATATTTCTCCAAGAACTCGGCAGGGTCAGCGTCGCTCCCCCCCTCTCTCGCCAGGTGAAAAAAGGCCGCCCTCTCAGAGAAAGAAGACGGCCTTCACAGCTGTGTGACAAGAGCGAGGCTCGCGTTGTACAACTGACCTTGAGCTTCACGCGGTCTTTTGTACGGCTGCCTTGCCTCCTGCTCCCGCCGAGGTCATTGCCTCAAGAGCTTGGTCAATGGTGAATGACTGTGGTTTTTGTCGCGGCGGGAATTCTTTGAAGGTTTGCAAAAACTCGGACACGATTACCTGCGACGCTAAGGCAATGAAGTCGTGGTTCAAGAACCAATCGTAGTACGTGTTGGACGTGGTATCCGCCCGCTCAAAAGGATCCGTCCTCAGGTTGTACAGCTTGGGCACTCGGAGGACGGTGAACGGCTCCGCCCAAACACGTAAGGTTCCGGGACAGCGCTGTTCCATGAATACCACCTTCCAGTTGTCAAAACGCAGCGCGACCAGATTGCCGTCATCGTCGAAATAGATGAAGCCTTGGCGAGGACTCTTCTTCTCCTTACCCGTGAGATAGGGCAGCAGATTATACCCGTCGATATGTATTTTGAAGGTCTTGTCGCCAGCCTTATAACCCTTTTTGCACTTTTCCACGATGTCGGGCTCGCCAGCCATGGCCACGAAAGTGGGCAGCCAATCATGATGTTGAACGATCTCATTGGAGATTTTGCCCGCCTCAATCTTGCCCGGCCAGCGCACCAGTAGCGGTACGCGGAATGCGCCCTCCCAATTCGTATCCTTTTCACTGCGGAAAGGTGTCATGGCGCCGTCCGGCCAGGTGTTCATGTGCGGGCCGTTGTCGGTGCTGTACATGACGAAGGTGTTGTCGGCGATTTTGAGCTCATCGAGCAGATCGAGTATCTCGCCCACATTCTTGTCATGGTCAATCATGGTGTCATGGTAGGGTGATTGCCAGCGTCCTGCCTGTCCCAGACTGCTCGGTTTGGTGTGGGTTCGAAGGTGCATGTGAGTGGTGTTCAGCCAGCAGAAGAATGGCTTACCAGCCTTGCTTTGCTTGGTGATCCAATCTTTGGCGGCGGCGACGAACTCATCGTCACACGTCTCCATTCGCTTCTTCGTCAATGGCCCTGTGTCTTCAATCTTTTGCTTGCCGACTCGCCCATAACGTGGGTCAACCGTGGCGTCGTCCTTGTCGGTCGCCCAGCAGTGCAACACGCCTCTGGGTGCAAATTTTTCGTTGAACTTCGGAAAGTCTTTCTTCGACGGCCAGTCAGGCAGTTCAGGTTCCTCTTCCGCATTGAGATGGTAGAGGTTGCCGAAGAACTCTTCGAAGCCGTGCACGGTGGGGAGGAATTCATTGCGGTCTCCCAGATGGTTCTTACCGAATTGACCCGTGGCGTAACCGAGAGGCTTCAGCAACTCAGCAATCGTCGCATCTCCCGCTTGTAGACCAACGGTTGCTCCTGGAATCCCAACTTTGGTGAGCCCGGTGCGGAAACCGCTTTGGCCGGTGATGAACGACGCGCGCCCGGCGGTACAACTTTGTTCGCCATAGGAATCGGTGAACATCATTCCTTCTTTGGCGATCCGGTCAATGTTGGGCGTCTGATAACCCATAACTCCGTGGCTGTAACAGCTGAGATTTTCAATGCCGATGTCGTCTCCCCAGATAACCAGAATGTTTGGCTTCTTGGGCATTTCTTTTACTTTGTCGGGCATGCGCTGTCCTCCTCTATAGGCAGGTAAGAATTCTGACCACTAGAATCCTCGCATCGGCCTTCCCGGGAAACTGTCAAACGTGACAGGCTAAGTGGCTGGTTGGACCGGCACACCAACGAGAGTACTCTGGGCAGCAAACTCAAGGGCCTTTGCGCCAATCCCCTGACCGCAAACTTCGGCCTTTTGCGCTTTTCGAGCCATTTATCTACATCAGGCGACGCCTTTTTCCACTCGGACACCGACTTCGCATGGGTAATTGTAAGTGGTTTGTTTTTAGGGCGATGCATAGTTTGGGAACCATCCGTTCCGCAGCTCTAGGTGCCCCACTGGCAGAACCCGCACGAAAAACGAACACGCGCTGCAGGTGTTCACCGTGTACTTGACAGCCCCTAACCTAGGGATCACTATTACATGGGTTAGGCTCCCTTTCGCTGGTTGCTTGGGTTTGCAACGAAAATTGCCAACAATAAGGGGGCCCCATGAAGCTGTTGAGACTGGGTTCACCGATTGTTCTGGTTGGAATTGCTTTTCTGTTGTTGAGCCTGGCCCGGCCGCAGGTCGGCAACTTACCATCTCTTCCTTCCGTTGTTCCACCTAAGCAGACATACACACGGACGCAGGCGTTCTTCGAGCAAAACCTCGGTCAACAGCCAGCCAGCGTGGGTTTCACGGGGCGTTGGCCAGATTACGATCTCTTGCTGGGGCGCTCTGAGATAGTCTTCAAACCCAAGGCAAAGTGGATTGCCGCAGAAGAAGTTTCCCTGGCGCTTCCCAGTGGTGAGCCTAACTTAGAGATCCGAGGTGAGGGCCGCCTGCCGGCCGTCATCAACTACTATGTGGGAAGCGACCCGCGCAACTGGCATTCTGCCGTTCCTACCTTTGGGCAGGTTGTATATCGAAACGTATTCTCGGGGGTCGACCTGCTTTTTTACGAGAAGGAGGGAGATGCGGAGTTTGATTTCCAGGTAGCACCGGGAGCGGATCCCAGAGAGATCCGTCTAAAGCTTTCGGCTCCATACCGATTCTCCGGAGGCGATTTACTTCTAGGTTCCGGACAGTGCATACGTATTCGGAAGCCCCGGGCTTATCAGATCATCGGTGATCGCGAACGAGAGGTGGCCGCGGATTATGTCATTGAGAACGATGAATTGCGGGTCCAGACTGGAGAATACGACCGATCCAGAAGTTTACTAATCGATCCCTCCGTGATGTACCAAGGGTACGTACCT
>DATJVZ010000246.1:0-16023 GCA_035501575.1 Terriglobales bacterium
TCTTCGGCACTAATGCGGGGCTGATCGGTGAGCGGAACTAACTCTCCGTCGATGCGCAAGTGAGGATAATTGCCGACTTTCAGGTGCAAATCGGAGGCACGCCGCTCCATCGCGGTGCGAAGCAGATCGTCGATATTCATTGGAGAACCGACTCGTATGATGACCTGAAAACCGAGTGAACCCAAGATGACCTAAGTAATGGATCTTCAAGAAAGGGCTGCGGGAGGGAAAGTCGTTCGAGGCGCAGCCACCCAGACCTTCTTCGGCGGCAATCGATCTAGCCAACCCAAGGATTATGCGCCCGCCTGCGGGGGCCTATTGAACCGGAGAGCGAGGGCCAGGAAGCATCCAGGTCTCGCCAGGATGCGCTTTAAGGGCAAGGTCGGCAGAAAATCACTAAACATCGCCCGCGCTTGCGCGCTTGGTCTTGAGATCCTCCGCCGCGGCAGCCTCCGGAGGACGGCGAGGTACGCCGGGCCGTCCGCTCTATACGCCTACGGGCTGTTTGCTGTCGACCGGCACTGGCGTGAACCATTTAAAGCGGTCCGGCTTCTCGCCGCGAACGATGCTGTAAAACTCCTTCTGGATTTTCTTGGTGACCGGGCCGGCTACGCCATCGCCGACGCTGATCTTGTCCACCGAACGAATGGGCGTAATTTCGGCGGCGGTCCCGGTGAAAAACACCTCATCGGCAATGTAGAGCAACTCCCGGGGAATGCCTTGCTCAACGATGGGAATCGCTAGCTCGCGGGCGATGCGCAACACCGAGTCGCGGGTGATGCCCGGAAGCACGGAATTGCCGAGAGGCGCCGTCTGCAACGTGCCGTGACGAACCACGAACAGATTTTCACCCGAGCCCTCGCTGACGTATCCGTTGGCGTCAAGAGCGATCCCTTCCACGTAGCCGTTGACGATCGCTTCCATCTTGATGAGCTGAGAGTTCATATAATTGGCGCCTGACTTGGCCATGGCGGGGAGCGTATTGGGAGCCATGCGCGTCCAGGATGAAACGCAGACGTCCACTCCCTGCTCGGCGTCGGTTCCCAAGTACTTTCCCCAGGGATAATTGCAAATGTAGACCTCGGTCGGAGAATTCAGCGGATTGACCCCGGCCTCGCCGTAGCCGCGCAGGATAATCGGGCGGATGTAGCACGGCCACACGCCGTTGCGCTTCACCGTCTGGATCATGCCTGCGACCAGCTCTTCCGCGGTATAGTCCACATCGATGCGGTAAATCTTAGCCGAGTCCAGCAAACGCTGAGCGTGTTCCCGGGCCCGGAAAATTGCCGGCCCGGGCAAGGCATAACACCGAACCCCCTCAAATACCGAAGAGCCGTAGTTCACTACGTGCGACATCACGTGAATCTGCGCCTCGTCCCAGGGTATGAGTTTGCCGTTGTGCCAAATCTTCTCGGTTTTCTCAATCGCCATGCGCACTCCTCCAACTAATCTAAGATGCACGGATCCAGCGGGGGATCAGTTCTTTCGATGCCGCAGCGTGCGGGTCCGCCTGTTTCACCCGAAGCGGCACGATCAACTCGACCGAGACAGGAGTCAAGCAAGAAAGAAATTATAACCGAGGTCAGGCGAAATCGGACCGGGCTCGCTCCGCTTTTGACCATTGCAACCCGCAAGACAAGACAGGAACCTCCTGTCTATGGCTGGCTGCCAAAGGGAGCGGATCCAGATGAGGTAGTGAACCCGGCCACCGGCGCCGTTTCTGTCAGCTCATCTCCCCGAAAATATTGTCCCTTGACGGTTCGCATCTCCCCCATCGCTGCCAGCGGCTTGCTGTAGTCGTTGGCGGCGTTCCAGAAAAGAAAGCCGATACCGCCCTGCTGCTTGGCCACCAGTACTTCGGTCTCGATGTATTTAGGTGAATACGTCTTGGTCCGCCAGCGAAAGGCTTGCAACCAGGGCCGAATGACGACGCCGCTGCCCTGGGTGATCTGTTCGAAGCGCTTCATCGACTCCCCGATGAAGTGTTCGGGCGCATCCCCGGGGTGAGCGTAACCATCCATGCCGAAAAAGTGCGAAGGATAGATCATGGGCGAAAGCACATCGCAATGCTTTGCCATCTTGACGATGTCTTGACCGGTATGGGACAAATCGACCGGCCTGCCCCACGCCATGACTCCGAACACGTCGAGAGAAATCAGCACCCCCGTGGGATGCAATTCCGCGTAGGCGCGTTCCAGAAAGTCGCGAATCACATCGGAGCGCCGCCAACCGGGGTGTTCGCTGGTAAAGCGAAAACTCGCGTCCTTCTGTTCCCCTTCCGCGGGAAATCGAATGTAGTCGAACTGGACCTCGTCGACGCCCGACTCGGCCGCCCGCCGGGCCAGGGCAAGGTTATAGTCCTGCACTTTGGGCTGGGACGGATCGGTCCACACCAGCTTTCCATTTTCCCGCCACGGCTGCCCGGTACGGTGCGACTTTATCGCCAGTTCGGGTTGGGAGTTGACCAGCCGTTGGTCGCGAAAGACGGCGATGCGGGCGATGGCATGCATGTTCTCCGCGTGCAGAAAACGAACCAGTTTGGGCAGATCCGGAATGGGGGTGTGGTGGGGGCCGAGCAAAGCATGCTCGAACGGGATGTTCACGCTCCCATCACTGTCCTTGATATCGAAAACCACCGCATTCCCGCCCGCCTTCCGCCAGCGACGGATGACCTCGAGCCCGTGCTCGCTGCCTGCCATCAAGCCGGTCAAATACACGGCCCGGACCTCAAAGTCGCGGGGCACGGCCACCGTTTTTTCGACGATGGGCTTGTCGAGGATGCCCGGCACAATCAAGGCCTGTCCCGGCTGCAAGGAAGCGCTCCGCAGATTGGTGTTGGCCTGGCGCAAGGCGTCGGCCAGCTCGGCGGAGGTCAGGTACGAAGTTCGGACGAGGAAATGGCGGGCCACCGAGGAAACCGTGTCTCCGCGTTTGGTCAAATAAAGCGTGCTGCCTGCGGGAGCGACTTTCTCGACCGAGACGGAGGAAGGAGGAACACCCCCGGAATTGAGCTTAAGTGTAGCCGGCCGAGCTGTCGGCCCGCTCTGGGCGACAGCCACCGTGGGCGTGTCGAGCGTGTAGCAATACAAGATGACGGCCAAGCCGGCGGTGACCAGCAAGCTCAGCCCGGGAACCAGGCGACGCAAACGTTCTCCCCCCAAACGCGCTATGGCGGATCGTAATCAACCCTTCGATTTAAGAGGTAGTTACGTCGGGTCAACGCCTTCGAGGTGGGGGTATAGCCGGAAGTCCCAGGAACTCCCGGCATGGGCAAAGTATTTCCTCTTACGGAATCGCCGTGGACAGGGTAGGGGCTTCTCTACCCTCCCTAGGGCACCTAATTAGCAGAAAAGAAGCCAGAAGGCGCCCGGAGGGATGGCTAGCCATTTGCAAGTAAGGACGCATCGCCGGACGCAGTAGCCTGGGGGGAATGGAGTTAACAAAATTTGTCGTCCGACGCGAGGTAATCGCGCCACTTATGGAACATGAAGGCCAGAAAGCTATGAAGACCGTGCTGAATCCAGTGCTTGATCCAACCCGGCGTAGCAATGACGCCCGTGACTTTGAGAACGCCCTGCGCCGAAAGATTGTCGGCCAGGACGTGGCCGTCGAAAAGGTGGTGGAAATCTATCAGATGTTCTTGGCGGGGCTAAATCCGCCCGGGCGCCCGGTAGGAAATCTGCTGTTTCTTGGGCCCACGGGATCGGGCAAGACCCGGGTTGTCGAGGCCATGGCGGAAGCGCTTTTCGGAGATCCGCGAGCTTTGATCAAGATTGATTGTGCCGAATTTCAGCACTCACACGAGATCGCCAAGTTAATCGGCTCACCGCCCGGATACTTGGGCCACCGGGAGACGCATCCCCTGCTGACCCAAGAGGCACTCAATCAGTGGCACACCGACCGCCTCAAACTTTCGATCCTGCTGTTTGATGAAATCGAGAAGGCTTCTGATTCTCTGTGGCAGCTGTTGCTCGGAATTCTCGACAAGGCGACGCTGACCCTGGGCGACAACCGCCGGGTCGACCTGTCCCTATGCATCATCATCATGACCTCGAACCTGGGAGCCGGGGAAATGACCAATCTGGTCGAGGGCGGAATGGGGTTTGCCCAGAAGCCGAAAAAAGTCGACGCCACTCTGGACAGCAAGATTGACCGCACCGCCATCGAGGCCGCGCGGCGCAAGTTCACGCCGGAGTTCATGAACCGGATCGATAAGACAGTGGTGTTCAAGACGCTGCGGCCCGAGCACCTGGAAGAGATTCTCGAGATCGAGTTAGGGCTAGTGCAACAGCGTATCCTCATGGCCTCGGCCGCCACGCAGTTTGTCTTCAACTGCACATCCCGGGTGAAGAGTTTCCTGCTCGAGGAAGGGACGGATCCCAAATACGGCGCGCGCCATCTCAAGCGCGCCATCGAACGTCATCTAGTATTTCCCATGGCGAATCTGGTGGCAACCGGACAAGTGCGTTTAGGAGACTTCGTTCGCGTCGATTTGAGCCCAGCCGGCGCGTTGACCTTTGTCAAGGAAGCGGAAAACGCCATGGTTCCGATGCTAATGGAGCGCTACGGTGCCGCTGCCGGAGCGCCCTCGATCGCCTCTCGTGCCGCCCGCGGTGTCGCCCGTCGCGAGTTCGGTGCCACGCCGAGCGGAGAAGCCAAGTAAGTTTGTTGCTGTCTCGAGACGAGAAAACGTCGGGCTAACCGGCCCGGCGTTTTTTTTTGGGGGGGCGATCGATCCAGTTGGCTGGGCCCGGCGATTCCCGGATCAAAAAAGACTCGCGCCGCTCGCGATTCCGCCGGCCGATCAGTTCCCTTGCTTCAGCTCGACCAGTACCTGGCGGGCGATCTCCTTCAGCGTCTCGAATACGCCGTCACCGCGGAATGCGATGGCCTCAAGAATGGGTTCGGTTTTCCGCCGCAGTTCTTTGCTGAGCGTTTCGACGGGCAACACGTTCGGCAGGTCCCGCTTGTTGAGCTGCAAAACATAGGGAATTTTATGGAAGTCGTAACCGTGCTCCTTGAGGTTGTCCATCAAATTGTCGAGGGCCTCATGGTTGGCATCCATGCGTTCTTCTTGCGAGTCGGCCACGAATACGATGCCGTCGACACCGCGCAGGATCAGTTTGCGGCTGGCATCATAGAACACCTGTCCGGGGACGGTGTAGAGATGAATGCGAGTTCGAAACCCGCGTACGGAGCCTAAGTCGAGCGGGAGAAAATCGAAGAAAAGCGTACGGTCGGTTTCCGTCGCCAGGGAGATCATCTTACCCTTCTGCTGTTCGGCAGTCTTTTGATAGATGAACTGTAGGTTGGTCGTCTTGCCGCCCAGCCCGGCACCGTAGTAGACGATCTTGCAGTTAATTTCCCGGGCTGCAAAATTGATGAAACTCAAGACGTTCCTCTCGTCTTGCGGCAGACGTCCTCGCGCCAGGAGGTAACGCCCCCGCTCAATTTCTGGGCTGATTGGTTTTATACCATATGGCTCAAATCACCTGCAGGTTACTCCGGTTACTTAGCCTGCCCGCCGTTTCAAGCGAAACCAAGGGGGGAGTTCACTCGAGACCCGCCTTTCCTAGCTTCCAAAGGATCTGGCGGAACATCCCGAACCAGGTGTCGGTATCGGCGGCGGGGATCTCCAGGCGGCGCAGCATACGGCGTACCTTCGCCTCCGTAGACGCGGCCGATTGGGGATTGACGTACCCGCTCACCCGCAGGGTCTCGAAAAGACGCTGGGTTATCGCCTCGAGCTCGCCCGCGCTTGCTGGCTTCCTCTTCCCCGGCCGCGGTTGGCTGCTTCGGGTTCGAACCAGATCGTACAAGCAAACCGCCACCGCTTGCCCGAGGTTCATCGAGCCATGTTCCGCACAAGTTGGAATGCGCAGAAGCCAGTGACAATGACTCAAATCTTCATTGCAGAGGCCACGCTTCTCCGGACCGAACAACAGAGCCACCCGGGATGAGCGAAGGCGGCTGCGAATCATTCGTGCGCCGTCGGGCAACGCCCGCAGCGGCTGCCGTAATTGCCGACTCCTGGCCGCCGTCGTGCCAATCACCAGCTGGCAGTCGGCCACGGCTTCGGCCACGCCGGCGAATTCTCCCGCTCTGCGCAACACCTCCGCGGCGCCGACGGCGGAACGCGCCTCGCGAAAGGCCAACTCGTAGGGATTGACGACCCGCAGCCGCGCAAACCCAAAATTATTCATGGCCCGGGCGGCCGCGCCGATGTTCAGCGGATTTCGGGTGGATACCAATACCACATACAGACGGTCGCGTTCGGAGGAGGCCAGCAACAACACATTCTAAAACACGACTTCCCCTCCGGATGGGGAAGCCCCGGATGCCCGACGCCGGCTCTGGAGTCTTCGCCCCGGTTGCCGGGCGCCGGGAAGTGATCGTGGCTCGAGCGACGATCGGCCAGTATCCTCACCGGCACCATGGAACAGCACACCGACAGTGATTGCTTTCCCGCTTCGCCGTGGAGGATAATCTTTGGAGTCGATCGAGTGCTCGCGTTGAATCTTCCCAACTCCATCACGCTGACCCGCATCGCCAGTATCCCGCTGCTCATTTGGATTCTTTCGAGCAGTCGATTTGCCGGCACCGGCGGGGAAAAGGAGCTGCTGGCTTCAGCTCTGTTCATCGCTGCCTCGATCACCGACGGCATCGACGGATACCTGGCCCGCCGACGCGGGCAGATCACGACCATGGGCATGTTGCTCGACCCGCTGGCGGACAAGCTTTTGATTGCTGCCGCCTTCATTACCCTGGTCGAATTCAATCCCCGCCTGGTCCCGGCCTGGATCGCGGTGGTCATTATTGCCCGGGAATTTCTGGTGAGCGGCTTGCGCTCGATCGCCGCTTCGGAAGGATTCACCATTGAGGCCAGCGAACTGGGTAAGTTTAAAATGCTGGTGCAGATTATCTCCGTGGTGGCTGTGATCCTCGATCATCGCTGGAAAGAATGGCCGGTTTATGGCCCCTATATTTTCCCCATCGATTGGATTGCCCGACTGGCCATCGGGTTCATGGTGCTCCTCTCCCTGGTCTCCGCGGGCGATTACTTCGTCGCTTTCTGGTCCAAAATCGATCGCAGCGCGGTGCGAAGCCGCCGCCGCGCCTTCGTCTTGAGCCGCCGGAGAAAGCGCGATGTCGCTGCCACTTGAAAACACGCCGCCCGGTTCGTCCGAGGCGAGCCTTCCCTGTACCGAGTCGGTTGAGTTCAATGCGCAGGAGCGCAGCGTCCTGCTTCAGCTGGCGCATGATTCGATTGCATCAGCGCTCGAGCAGCGTGAGATTTCGCTCGAACCTCCTTCACCCCATTTAGCCGAGCCACGCGGTGTCTTCACCACGATCGGTTTGCGAGGTCAATTGCGCGGCTGCGTAGGCTATGTCTTTCCTACCACCTCGCTGTTTCGTGCCGTAGCCGAAACGGCACGGGCAGCCGCCTTCGAAGATACGAGGTTCGTTCCGGTGACGCGGGAGGAAGTTTCCGCGTTGGAAGTTTCGCTCAGTGTCCTGTCTCCCTTGGCTGCGATTAAACCAGAATGCGTCGAGGTCGGAAAGCATGGGCTGCTCGTCTCGCAGCACGGACACCGCGGCTTGTTGCTGCCGCAGGTGCCGGTGGAACACGGCTGGGATCGGCGGGCGTTCCTCGAGCAGGCCTGCCGCAAGGCAGGATTGGCCACTGATGCGTGGCAACACGGGGCGGACCTCGAGGCCTTTACCGCCGAAGTCTTTTCTGATCGCGGCGCGAAATGATCCGCGCCGGAGCAATGCAAAACCGGGAAGGTTGGCCCTTCCCGGTCCGGGAAAACAAGATGCGATAAGGACTACTGAGGATCGAGTTCCACTCCATCGCCTATGTGCACATCCTCCAAGGCGAATACAATCATGCCCGTCGAGGTAGTTGCGGTCGTGCTCAGGATGACGACCTCACCGACGGCGCGTCGGGGAAAGTCCATCACGCTGATGCTCGGGCCCTTTCCGGTTTGGAACATGCCACGCTCGATGACGGGCGGCTTAGCCTGACTGTCTTCCGCCACCGAAGCTTTGAACGAGAGCGAGTCCACCGGATTGTGGAGATCGGCTTCGTAGGCGCGAAACGCGCGGAAATAGTCGCCTACCTTCACCCCCTGGTTGCTGCCGAAGTTTAGGTATACTTTCATCCCCGTGCCGAGCTCGGTGTCAAAATCCTTGGCCAGAACGATTCGCCCGCTGGTCTTTCCATTGCTCGGAGCGAAGCGATCAAAGAGTATGGGCGGGTGTTCGGGAATGTTCGCTTTTGCGACAAAGGGAACCACCACGTCGCCCGGCACGACCGGACTGCAGCTAAATTCAATTTGCGCAATGGCATGGTCACCGCGGGTGTCGAGAACCCGGATGATCCCCAGATCCGCGTACGGCGCACCCATAGACCGGATCATAGTGAACTGTCCGGGAAAAATCTCGTACCGATTGGGATCGCGCAGTTCACGAACAACGGAGTAGCGCTTTCCCAGTTCGTATCCTTTGCCGCTCAGGTAAATGACTTCCCCGTCGCCATAGTGGGTGGTGTTCGGCGTGTCCAGCCCGCCCATGACGTAACTCGCGTCCGGCAGGACACTTGGGTTCACAAAACCGGCGCAGTTAAGGTCGGAGCGGGTAGGATTGACAATTCTCTCGGCCGGAAAATTCAGGTTCGTGGCCACGGTTCCCGCTGGTGTGCTTTGCTCTGGAGGGGATGCGGGCTGCTCGGCGCTCACGCCGATTGCCAGACACAAAACCACTAAAAAGCTTGTTTTCTTCATGTTCTAACCTCCAGGCCTAATCCACCGCCTGTCGTCCTTTTGGTCGTTAAGTTACAAAAAATGAGAGACTTTCAGCCCGGACGTTAGCAAGGCGCTCGAAGGTGGTCAAGGTTACGCCGGTGTTATCTGCGACAGGATAAAAAGTTTTATTCCGAAAAGACTAATCCCTAGTTGCATCTAGAATCGGGCGCTTGTAAGATCGCGCCACTTATCAAACTCGTGACCGCTGCCTTGAACAACCTCGTCGCCCGTCTTCGGCCCTTGCGCTTGCCCCGGGTCTGTGTCGCCGTGACCGGAGCCGATCCGGCGGAAATGCTGGATAAGGCCGATGCGTTGGTCCGCGATAACACCTTTCTGGAGTTCAGGTTAGACTATCTTCCTCGTCCGGTACTTGCTCTACCGAAGATCAAGCAATTTACCGAGTACCATCCCCACGTGGTGCTGATTGCGACCTGCCGGCGGGCCGGAAACGGAGGAAAGTTCCAAGGTTCGATCGCCTCCCAACTAGATATTTTGTGGAGAGCCGCGGCCGCCGGTTGCCAGCTGCTTGACCTTGAGTTGCAGTCCGCCGCCCACACTAAACTCGAGGCGCTCAATCGGCTGCGGAGCGCAGCCTCATTGATCTTGTCCTACCACGACTTCCACGCGACCAAGAACCTCGAAGAGACCCTTGGCCGGATGGTCGTGTTCCCGGCTGACTTCTACAAGGTCGTCACCACGGCCAACACTCTCTACGACAACGTAGAGATGATGAAGTTCATCGAGAGAAACAGTGATCGCTACTCCCTAATCGGCCTATGCATGGGAGAGCAAGGCATCATCAGCCGCGTGCTCGGACTGAGGGCGGGGAGTATCTTCACCTTCGCCGCCGTAAGCGAAGACGAAAAAACCGCACCCGGGCAGATCACTGCGCGAGAGCTGCAAAGCACGTATCGGGTTGAGCATGTCGACGCTCCTACTCGGGTGTATGGCGTGGTCGGCAACCCGGTGGCGCACTCGCTTTCGCCCGCCGTTATGAATGCCGCTCTGCGGCGGGAGACGGTCAACGCTGTTTATCTTTTGCTGCACGCGAAGACACTCAAAGATCTGCTCGCCTGCGTGCGCGATATTCCCATTCATGGGCTTTCCGTAACCATGCCTTACAAGGAAAAGATCATCGAGTATCTCGACAACACCGACACCCACACGACCAAAATTGGAGCCTGCAATACCGTGGTGCGGGCACAAGATGGCAAGCTGTACGGATTCAATACCGATACGGCGGGCGTTGTCCGGCCTTTGCAGCAACGGCTGGAACTCGAGAATGCCAAGGTCCTTGTCCTCGGTGCCGGAGGCGCCGCCCGAGCCGCAGTCTTCGGGCTAAAGGAGCGTGGCGCGGAAGTCTCCATCCTGAACCGTACGCCCGGCCCAGCCCAAAAACTCGCCCGCTCGGCGCGTGCCCGCACCATCAAGCGCTCCGATCTGCCGAAGCAATTCTTTGATGTGATTGTGAATGCCACGCCGGTGGGAATGGGCAATACCCGCGAGTCCCCCTTGAACCAAAACGAAATCCGAGCGCGCTATGTTTTTGACATGATCTACGATCCGGTAGAGACCCGCCTGCTAAAGCTGGCGAAAGCGGCCGGCGCTCAGGTTATTCCCGGCCTGGAAATGTTCATTCACCAAGCGGCCCGTCAATTTGAAATTTGGACCGGCAAGCCTGCCCCGCTGGCGGAGATGTTTAGCGTGGTCACGAAAGCCCTCGCCGAGCGCGAAGCCATTCGCCAAGCCGCAGAAAACAAAAGGCATTGATCTTAATCCTGCCACAATTTCTATTTCCGGTCCTGGATTCCATGCCGGCTCCCGAAAATCCACACGATGCCAGACTGCTACAAAAAGGTTGCATTTATCCCGGGTACCAAAGTAATATATATCCCGGAACGTGAAGTTAGAACGTTCTCTAGTCGTGGTACCGCCCTTTCTTCCAAGGTTCAAGTGCCGTAACCAGCTGTACCAGCTCGGGGTGTTGCTCTGGACCTCGAGTCAAGTACGGGAGATACCCCTATGGCGTGGTACGCATATTGTCTTACTGAGCAACAAGCCCTCAATGGAATCCGTGCGCGGCGTCCTTTCCTTCTAGAAGGCAGTCAGGGAGTGAACGCAGCGCCCGTCTTGAGCTACCCCAGTGGTGAATTTTCCGTGGTAGTCAGTGAGTACGACCGGGCAACCGGCAACCTCGATGATAAGGCCGTCTTGGAGCATGCGCGGGTCGTCAGCGTTTGCTTCCGCAACGGGACGGTGCTTCCCTTCCGTTTCGGTACCATCTTTGATAGCGATGAGGCGTTGCGGCAAGCCGTGCGCGCCAATCGCCGAGCCTTTGGGCAGAGTGTGGCTCGACTGCGGGGCAAGGCCGAAATGCACCTCAAGCTCGTCGTCCGCGACGGATCCTGGCGTGACGCCATGATGGATGTGGAGTTGCCGGACACGGTCGGCGGCGAGTATCTGATGAAGCTCAGGGAAAAGGCGTCGCGCGACCGCGAGCGCCAAACCAAGGCGCGGGCATTGTCGGTGCAGGTGCACAAGATGTTCAATCCGCTGGAAGAAGAGATTAGTTGCAAGAGAGTTAATACCGATGGGATGCTGATTGACATCGCGCACCTGATCGATTCGAAGTCGGTGGAGAAATACCAGAACCGTTACAACACCGCCGCCAAACAACTCAAGAACTGCGAGCTGACGGTAACCGGTCCGTGGCCGCCTTATCATTTTTTGCCAGGTAAGTTACGCACGGTAGCTGGTCACTCCTAGAGTAACGTCCGGACTGACCGTCGGTAACGAGGGTGGCTAGGTGCCTGCTCGGAATGTGCAGGAACCTGCAGTCTTTTGCCCCTCGAGCTCAGGCTCCGGCCAGTCTCGGATCCCACCCGAACCGCTAGAAGTGGAAGTGGGGCAATAAGTTGGCACTTTTGAAGATCGGATCGGGCAAAGCCCCTTTTTTTGGCGCAGCAAATGCTCCCTTTCCCAGACAATGAAAGAGGCCGCCGAACCAATCACCTTCATTCGCCGCGCTCGACATTACTTGCCTATGCGCCACTCCGGCTGGCAGATCGAGATTTGCGATCGCCTTTCCTAAAACCTTCCTGAGTTGCCTCTTTTGGATAGTGGCTCCAGAAATGGGGCCGCTTTTTCTTTGAGGGATATTTTCCTCGTGGCGCCCAGTCGGATCGGACCTTTTCGGAGCCCGGCTTTCTTCCCTTCCCCTCTGTAGCGTTTCCCCTTACACTGACGATCTACATGCGCGCACCGATTTCTTCCGTGTTGGTCCTGGTACTGTTATGCGTTTCCTTCGGCCAGGCTCCCAACTCTTCGGCAAGTCCGTCGCGACCGATTTCTGCACAATTGAAGAGCGAGCTGATCGCTTTGCGCGATGCCGCTCTCGCCGACGATTACGTCTACCAACAGGCCGCTTACCTCACCGACAACATCGGACCGCGCCCGGTGGGCTCACTGGCCGCCGAGGCTGCAGTTCAGTACGTTGCCCATGAGCTACGCCGGCTCGGACTTCAAGTCCAGTTAGAAGAAGTCAAGGTTCCCCATTGGATTCGCGGTGTCGAGCGGGCGGAGCTGGTGGAATATACGGGGCAAGCGCAGGGCACAACGCAGAACATCGTGCTGACGGCCCTGGGCGGAACCGTGCCAACTCCGGCGAGCGGCATCACCGCTCGAGTGGTGGTGGCCAAGACCTTCGCCGGTCTGAAGCAACTGGGGCGCGAGGCGGTGTCGGGGAAGATCGTGCTGTTCAATGTGCCTTTCGATAAGCAAAAAGCCGCGAATGGCCTGGCGGGTGAGGCGTATGGGGAAGCCGTCGCCTATCGCACCTCCGGTCCAAAGGCCGCCGCCGAACTGGGAGCCCTCGCTTGTCTTGTCCGCTCGGTGGGCGGGGCCGATTTCCGTCTGCCGCACACCGGCTGGAGCACGCCGGCGGGAATTCCCGCCGCGGCCGTGACCAGTGAAGACGCCGACCTGATGGCGCGCTTAGCCGCCCAGGGCGAGGTCCGCATGCACCTCACGTTGACCTCGGAAACCGGACCGGACAGCATGAGTTACAACGTGATCGGCGATCTCAAGGGCAGCGAGCACCCTGAGCAAGTGGTTTTGCTCTCCGGGCACCTCGACTCTTGGGACCTGGGGACGGGGGCAATGGATGATGCAGTTGGGGTCGCCGTGGCGATGGACACGGCGCATCTCATCCAGCAATTGCACTTGCACCCGCGACGCACCATCCGCATTGTTGCCTGGATGGATGAAGAGAACGGAGGGCGGGGCCACGACGTTTACGCTAAGAACCATGCCCAGGAAATCGTACATCACGTCGCCGCCATCGAGAGCGACTTAGGAGCCTCTCGTCCGCTGGGCTTCCAGGCGGAAATGAATCCCAACGCGCTCCCCTTGCTAAAACCCGTACAAGACGTTCTCGACAGCTTCGGAGCCAATGCGATCCGTTTGATCCCGCGGAGCCCCGGGGCCGATATTGCTCCGCTGGCCGAGGCCGGCGTTCCCGCGCTCGGCCTGATGGAAGATAGTCGCATCTACTTTAATTACCATCACACGGCCGCCGATACGCTGGATAAGATCGTGCCCCAAGAACTCCGCGAGAACGCCTCGGCGATGGCCGTCATGGGTTATGCCTTGGCTACGATGCCCGAGGTGTTACCGCGATGACGATTTTTCCCGCCTCAGGATTGGCGCTTCCGGCCTTCCCTCGAATCGACACTGCTTCCGTCCACTCCACTCTTTAGATCGCTAGAAGGAACCTTTGAATTGTGTGAATCCCCGACCGCCAGTTGACGCATCTCATTTTACGCGCATATCATCTTCGTTTGGCCGAAAGGCGACGGGGACAGAGGGAAGGGGTCGTTTTCGGTGAAGTTGGCATCCATGGACAAGAAGAAACTCGAGTACTTTCGAAAGCGGTTAGAGACGCGACAACAAGAATTGCGCCGCATGGTCTCCCGCACACAACAGGACGGACGCTCGGCGGACGAGGATACAGCGCAGGACATTGCCGACCGCGCCGCCAGTTCCTATAACAAGGAATTTCTCTTTCACCAGAGCAACAACGATCGCCAGCTCTTGCAGATGGTAGATGGGGCTCTATCTCGCATTCGCGAGGGCAGCTTTGGGGAATGCATCTCCTGCGGCAAAGAGATCAACCCCAAGCGGTTGGAGGCAGTGCCCTGGACGCGCCATTGCATCGACTGTCAGGAGAAACTGGAGCAAGGGCGCCTGGAAGAAGCTTCGCGCTGAACCATCTCCATCGAGTCGCGCAGCCGCCGGGTTCCGGCGGCTTTCGCGTTTGGTCTCCGGCGGATCGGGTCCCCACTGGCGGGAGGATGGGACTGCTGCCGACCTGGCGTTTAGGCCCGCTGCCTAGTTCGCCCCGGGCGCTTGCGCTCGTGGCGCATGGTTCGCCCCTCGACCAGATGGAACAACTCCTCTCCCAGATTCTTGGCGTGATCTCCGGCACGCTCAAATGCCTGCGCCATGAGAAGCAGACTGGTGCTGTAGTCGAAGCTACCGTCTTTGCTCGCCAGGTGGCGGCGGAACACGGCGTGACAGACATGATCGATTTGGGAATCGGTCTTCATGACCCAGTTGGCGGGTTCAAGGTCGCGCTTCACAAAGCCGTGGTGGATGTTCTCGAGCATCTTCTCGAGAATTTCCGCCATCGCAATCAAATCGTGCCGGTCCTCTTTGCGCAGCCGTCCGGTTAAGTGCCGCAGACGCTGGGTGACCGACCAAGTCAAATCCCCAATGCGCTCGAGATCAATGATGAATTTAAGACAGGCGAGCAACTCTCTAGCCTCGACCTCACTCACCTGGGTGATGGCGCTCGTGATCTCCTGGTCGATTTCCCGCTCCATGCGGTCCAGCTCTTTCTCGCAGTCCTGGACGGCAATGAACGCCATGTTCGAGGAATTTTCGAGGAAGTCGCGCAGATTGAAAGCGGCATCCTTGGCCACTAGGCAGGATTGCTCGACCAGCCTGGTCATCTCCCGGGTAGACTCGAGTTCCCGGACCGCTTTGCTCTTCGTGGCTGCCATCGAGTCAAGATGATAACGCCGAAAGGCTCCTGGCCGCGACTGACCAGCTTAATTGTTTGTGAATTCGGTCGACTGCTTTCGTCGGGCGAGCCTAGCTTTCCTTGCTTCCCCTCCCCTCCGGCATAGGCTGGATGCAGTTCGAGCCGGCGCTCTAAGTTGGCGTTCCTGGTACCGGTGGGGCGGATTGCCGCCATATTTCCACGTATTTCCACCATTTCCACTTGCGTGCACAGAAGCTTACTGGGTAATGTTAACAAAACGGTTACCATCGCCGTGCACCGATATCGTCGAGAAGATCTGGTTCGGATCTTGCGGCTCACGCCTCGCCAGCTGGCAGCGTGGGAGAAGGCGGGGCTGGTGCCCGTCAGCGAGAGCTACTCCTTCTTTGATCTCCTGCAAGTCCAAAAAGTGCGAGACTTATGCGCGTCGCGAGTCCGCCCGGCCGTGATCCGCCAGTCCCTCGCCGCCATGCAAAAGCAGGCAGCGGGCATGGAAAACCCCCTGCTCGAGGCGGGAACGTTCACCACCGGGCACCGGGTCGCCTTTCGCCACGAGGGCAAGGTGGTCGAACCCATTGCCGGACAATTCATGTTCGATTTTGTTTCTTCCGACAACGTGGTCACGGCTAGATCCCTAGGGGTCGGCCCCGCCAAGGTTGAATCGAAGGACGTGGCGGAACTTTTCACCCGCGGCATTGCGCTCGAGGAAAATGCCGCCACGCAAACCCAAGCGATTGCGGTTTATCAGATGGTACTAGAGCTTGATCCCGAACATGCCGCGGCCCACATCAACCTGGGCACCTTGTGCTACAACCGGCAGGATTACGCTCTGGCCGAGAAGCATTATCGCATCGCCATCGGCATCGACCCCCGCTATGCCCTGGCGTATTTCGATCTGGGCAACGTACTCGACGAGACCGGCCGGGTGAGCGAAGCCATCCAGGCTTATAACACCGCGCTTCAACTGGCGCCCACCTATGGCGACGCTCATTACAATCTGGCGCTGGCCTACGAAAAGATCCGCGAACCGCGTAAAGCGCTGAAACACTGGCGCGCCTACGCCAAGCTCGATGCCAGCGGGCCTTGGGCAATCCACGCCCGCAACCAGATCAAACGAATCCTTCAGGCGGATGGCTTGAAGTTGGTCTTGAGCCG
>DATJVZ010000247.1:0-17523 GCA_035501575.1 Terriglobales bacterium
ATCAAAGAATTGAAGCAGGCGATCCAGGAGTATCTCGACGACAACAACCGCCAGCCCAAGCCATTCATATGGACCGCGAGTGTTGAAAAGATCCTGGAGAAGGTCAATCGTTGTAAAGCTATTTTAGAGACGGCACACTAGTTATAGGCCGGTTAGTCGAAATTTTGGGCAGATCAGGGGGGACTATCTCAGGGAACGGTCCCTTGGATCGAATCCGCCGAAATCGCGACTTTCGGGGGACTCGGTCCAAACGACACGCTCTCGTCTAGCAAATCTGTTGCGTCCCGTGATAAATGGAGTAGACTCGGCGGCATGAAGCGGATAACGACGGGTCTGATGTGGCTGTTCATGGCGGCGCTTCCGGGCAGCGCACAAGGCATAGTGAACAATGGAAATTTCACGCTTGCTCTCCCGTCCCATCAGGGGCAACTGACTTGGAGCACGAGCGGCTTCACACTCGCTCAAGTCTTGGCAAAGCCCAATAGTGCAGAAGTTGGCGTGCGAGCGAACGATGCATCGAATCAATTTTCCCTCCTAGGCTTCCTGTTCCTTTTTCCTGATCAAGCGAAGTGCCGGGACGGAGTCATGGAGCCTATGAAGAAGACCAATCCTACGATAAAGATCGCAGCGTCAACACAGATGGCGCGTTCGGAAGGCCCTCCTCTAGAGTTGGTGGCCTATGTGGGTCAACGTCAGGGTGGCAAACTCGTTTATAGCATACGCGGCTTTTTGGCTGTGGACGATCTGTGCGGCGACCTTGAGATTTACGGAAATGATGACAGCGTTATCCGTGATCCCAACTTGAAGAAGATGTGGCATAGCTACCACCTTGATCCTCAATATCTCCCGAAGTTCAACGATATTTTCCAATACGCCCAAATCCTTTACGGCAACCACATGTACGAAGCGGCAGCCCCGATCTTTGAACAAGCGCTCGCGACGCTCCAGGATGTCAACGATCAGACAAAATGGCGACGCGTGGCGACGGATCAAGCCGGAATGGCATACGGACTAGCGGGAGATATTCCTAAGGCTCGTGCTCTTTTCAATGCGGCGATAGCGGCGGACCCAGACTATCCGATGTACTACTACAACTTGGCTTGCGCCGACGCTGAGGAGAAGAAGTTGGCGGACGCACGCACCCATCTTCAGCAGGCTTTTGCTCGTAAAGCGAACGTTATACAAGGCGAGACCATGCCAGACCCGACGAAGGACGATTCATTCCTACCTTACCGCGATAACAAAGAGTTCTGGACGTTTGTCCAAAGCCTACGCTGAGTTCGCCCAAGCAATAATCGTTGCCCGTCATCAACGTTTCCGAACGATAGGAGTATTGATTGAGGGGCGTCGTATTGCCCGGAGACGGTCATAAGCCATGCGATTTCGCTCCAAACTGCTACCGTCAAAAGAAGCCTCCGAACCTACGGCCACGAAAATCCACGACGTCTATATGACCCCGGAAGGGCGGGTTGAGGGCGAAGATCATGCCACGACGAGCGCTCTTGAAGGTGCGAGGCCGATCCTGCGACAGTCTGAGCACACTGACAATGGACTGAGATCGCTAACCCGTCCGCCGTAGTTTCCCCGCTCTCCGAATTTTTGGGCAAAACAGGTAATATTTGGGCAATACGGATTTATTAGGCAAAGCCGGGTCCCCTGTTCCTCCTTCCTTCCCAGTCATGCTTTCTGCGTTGCTTGCTGAACCGTCGCACGGACAGCTTTGTCGACCGCGATTTAGGCCTCGATTTTCACAAACGAGCCGGAAACTTTGAGGGGTGATTGCGACCAGCTTAGGAAAAGAACCCTGAAAAAAGCTGGCGATGGCTCGACTACCCCGGCGGCTGCGCTGTTCGCTTGCACCTCCTTTGTTGCATGGACCTGTGAACAGCCTGCACTCGGTTGAATTCTCAACAGATCGAGGCGCACCATTCCAATTGACTTCAAAAAGGGAAGATGTAATAAACATAATCGTTCTTTGACAGCTTCTAAGGTTTACCCGGTTGGCGCTGCGTCCGGGGCTCAAGCAAGGTCACCTTCCGCATCGCAAGATGATGGGGGGAGGGCCAGCAAGGGTCTATAGCAATGTGCTGGTCGAGGCGAACAAGAAGATGTGTCAAAGGCAAGATAGAATCCCGAGGCGTTGGGACGGTTTGTCCGGTTGGCGGTAAGCCCGGAGCCCAAGCTAACGATCGCGCATCGTAACCCGCAAGGAAACGATGAGTGCAGGTCAGGCGAGGGTCTAAAGTGAGCTACTGGCTGAGACGAATATTCCTAACACTACCTCGGGATTCTTAATTTTTGCCCTCTCCCTGTCTTTGCCTGCCTCGAGGCTATCGTTTCACGGTCCTTGCTCCATCTGAAATCTTTCCCTTGGTACCAGGCGGACGCGGTAAATCGAATCCGTGGCAGCCACTTCGGCCACTACGTCGACATTGAGCTGGTAACTGCCCCGTGAAAGATTGTCGCCGAAGGGGAGTTCGATCTCATCGGAGTTCTTCTTTAGCGGAAAATGTTGATATCCGATGGCCGTCGCCCTTCCGATTTCATTGACCGCCAGCACAATCATGGTCAGATCGAAATCGCGATCTGTCTGGTTAGAGACCCAAATGGATCCTTCCAGCCGTTGCCCATTGATCTTGGGATACCGGCCCCAGCGTGCCAAAAGCGGGGAGGTTACCGACAGCGAAAGTTGCCGGGTAATCTCCTGAGCTGGCTTACTGCTGTCAATGACCTTGACGGTGAAAAAGAACTCACCGGCCTCGGTCGCAGTGCCCTCGAGCTCCCCATCGCTGTGGAGAAAGATCCCCGGGGGCAGCGAACCCTCGCTGACTTCCCAGCGGAAAGGGGGAACTCCTCCTCGCGCTTCGAGTTGTGTCACAAAAGCCTGCCGGAGGTAAGCCTTGGGCAGACTGACGGTCTGAATTACCAGGGGCCCGGTATTCGCCGCCGGTTGGGCGGCCGAACGGCTGAAAACAACTGCTAACAGCAAAGTGAGCGCAAGGGGAGGGGAAACGGCCCGCTGGGGATTCCTGGTTCGATCCTTAATGATTTCGATTTGGCGCCGCCTGTTCTGCAAAGGATGTTCTCGCTGCTTCTTCTTAGATCGCGGGAAGCCCGAGAGGTTGAAAACGAAATTATAGAGCCGCCGAGCAATCTCCCGCTCTCCCGCTCCGTAACTCTCGACGTTGCTGTGGTCTCCGCGCTAAGCTAGATGACTCCAGAAGGACGACGTGAAGCCATGCGGGAGATAGTCAACAAGCTGTGGCCGGAAATTCAGTGGATCGAAAAGCCAAAATTACGGGAGCAGGTTACTCAAACCTGGATCAAGGCGCTCGAACGCAGCCCCCTGAAGCCTGAGGATCTCAATAAGATTCCCTTCACGCTGCTGGTGCCCAATTGTCCCGTCAGCTTTATGGAACACAAGCGCTGTGTGGTGCACATCGCGCGCCAGAGTGCCGAAGCCATGCAGCAATTCATGGGACGGACGCTGCCGATTGACCTGGATGTCGTGATTGCCGGGGCTATTCTGGCCGACGTGGGGAAGCTGCTCGAATACGAACTCGGCCCCGATGGAAAAAGCCGGCAAAGCGAGCGGGGCGAGGCCTTGCGCCACCCCTTTACCGGCGTGGCCTTGGCCCTTGAGTGCGGCGTGCCGGACGAAGTTTGCCACGTCATCGCCGCCCATGCCGCCGAAGGCGACTTGGTCAAGCGCACCACCGAAGCGTTCATTGTTCACCATTCGGACTTTATGGCCTTCTTGCCGTTCAAGAACCCGAAGAACGTAAAGCCGCGGTGAACCGGCCGACGGGGGAGAACGAAAGCAACGGGAAGAGGCTTTAATGCCGGGAGATTCTGTGTCTGCCAAAGAAGCAATTGCAGCCAAACCGACCCTTACCGCCGAGATGGCGCGCTGGGCCGCCACCCTCGAATATCGCGATCTTTCGCCCGAAGCCGTCTATCAGGCCAAGCGCTTCCTGCTGGATTCGGTGGGTTGCGCCCTGGGCGGCTATCAGCAGCACGACGTAAAGATCCTGCTTCAGGTTCTCGATGAAGTAGCCGCCCGCGGCCCATCTACCGTCATCGGCACAGGCCGACGGATCGATCCCATTTCCGCCGCGTTGGCCAATGCCCTGATGATCCGCGTCATGGATTACAACGATATTTATTGGAAGCAAGATCCCTCCCACCCTTCCGATATTTTTCCCGCCGCTCTGGCATGCTGTGAACGGGCCGGGAGCCATGGCAAGGAGTTAATCGTTGGTTTGGTACTCGGCCACGAATTCGAGATGCGTCTCTGCGAGGCTGCCTTCCCCGGCATCCGCGAGCGGGGTTGGCATCATGCCACGCTTACGGCGTTTGTTTCTCCCTTGGTGGCGGGGCGGGCGCTGCACCTTAGCTGGGAACAGCTGCAGCACGCGGTAGGAATTTCTGCCAGCCGGCATGCCACGCTCGGTGCCGTCACCGCCGGCAAGTTGACCATGATGAAAAACACCGTCGATCCTTTGGCCACGCAGAGTGGCGTGCTCGCCGCCCTCCTGGCAGAGAAGGGATACACCGGCCCGGAGCACGTGGTGGACGGAAAAGAAGGATTGACGCATGTCCTTGGCCCGGAGTGGAAGTTGAACATTCTGACCGACGGTCTCGGCGAATCCTGGCGCATCACCCAATGCGGGATGAAGGCATTTCCCACCGAAGCTCTTACCCACACTCCGATTTCGGCCGTGCTCGATCTGGTCAAGAGGAACGACTTGAGACCTGAGCAAGTCCGCAAAATCAAGATCCACTCCTTGGCTCGTGCCGCCGACATCCTTTCCGATGCCAGCAAATACGATCCGCGGAGCAAAGAAACAGCCGACCACTCTCTGCCGTATGTGATCGCGGCGGCGCTGGTCGAGCGTCAAGTCACGCCCGCGCAATTTGCCCTCGAGAAGATCATGGACCCGACGATCCGGGCCCAGCTCGAGAAGGTAGAAGTCGTGGCCGATCGGGAGATCGAAAAGGTGTTCCCGGCGCTGCAGCGGGTGGTGGTCGAAATTACCACCACCGACGAGCGCCATCTCACCGAGCAACTCGACTATCCGAAGGGCGACCCGCGCAATCCCTTAACCGATGCCGAGGTGGAGGAGAAGTTCGCGGCCCTAGCCGAGGGTGTACTATCGTCAGGCGCGCAGAAGAAATTGAAGGATGCCATCTGGAATCTGGAGAAGATCAGTTCCGTCAGCCGGTTGATGGCCCTGATGAAGGCCGATCAAAGGGCTAAGAAATCGGCGCCCAGAAGCCGGGCAAAAGCCAAGAAGCGGCGCTAGGCGATCGGCTTCGACCCGGCTTTGACCGGCCAGTCCAGCGCAATTCGGCAGGACAGCCGGGGTGAACCACTCGAGGGATTCTTATGCCCCAAACCATCGTTGAAAAAATCGCCCAGACCCACCTCGCCGAGGGTCCGAAGCGACCGCTCCGGGCCGGCGACTTTGTCTCGATTCGTCCGCACCGGGTGATGACCCATGACAACACGTCTGCGGTTATGAGCAAATTCAAAGGGATCGGGGCCAAGAAGATTCACAATCCCGGGCAGCTGGTATGCGCGCTCGACCATGACATTCAGAACCAGGACGAGTCTAACCTGAAGAAATACCGGGCGATTGAGGCATTCGCCAAGGAGCAGGGAATCGACTTCTACCCGGCGGGTTCCGGTATTGGACATCAAATCATGGTCGAGCGGGGATACGTGGTGCCGTCCTCGTTCGTCGTGGCTTCCGATTCCCATTCCAACATGTACGGCGCCCTCGGAGCCGTGGGTACTCCCATCGTGCGCACCGACGCCGCCTCGGTGTGGGCCACGGGAGAATTCTGGTGGCAGATTCCCCGCAGCATCCAGGTCGTCCTCGAAGGCAAGCTGGCGCCAGGGGCGACGGGCAAGGATGTAATCATCACCTTGTGCGGGCTTTACAACCATGACGAGGTGCTGAATGCCGCCGTCGAGTTCAGCGGCCCCGGTGTCAGCAGCCTTTCGATGGATGCTCGCCTCTCGATTTCCAACATGAGCACGGAATGGGGACCGCTGGTCGGCTGGTTTCCGGTCGATGAGGTCACCATCGCTTACCTCGAAGGAGTCCGCCAACGTCTCAAGGCGATCGGGGTGGAGCGGTTCTCCGCGAAAGAGTTGGAGAGCTGGGCCGGCCGTCCTCCCCAACCCGACGCTGGAGCTACCTATGCTGCCTCGATCGTGCTCGATCTAGGCGAAGTTACGCCGTACATTTCCGGTCCGGACACGGTGCAGGTCGCATCTTCGCTCGCCGAGATGGAAAAGAAGAAGATAGCCATTCAGAAGGCATACCTTGTCTCCTGCGTGAACTCGCGAGTCGCAGATCTGGAAGCCGCGGCGGCAGTATTAAAGGGCAAGAAGGTCGCCTCCACCGTCCAGTTCTATCTCAGCGCCGCCAGCCGATGGGTGCAAGAAGAAGCCGAGCGACGCGGGATTTGGCAGACGCTTGTCGACTCGGGGGCTAAGCCACTGCCTCCCGGTTGTGGTCCGTGCATTGGGCTGGGCACGGGATTGCTCGAGCCGGGTGAGGTCGGCATTTCGGCTACCAATCGCAACTTCAAGGGCCGCATGGGATCGCGTGATGCTCAATGTTATCTGTCGAGTCCCGAAGTTGTGGCGGCGTCTGCCGTGGCCGGATATATTCGCGGCCCGCATGAGATGAACGGCCGTGAGCCGGCCCGGTCCTATACGGAGTTTCCCGCCGCGGCCGAGGCCGAGCGAGTCGAGATCCTGCCGGGTTTTCCCGAGCGCGTCCGCGGACGGCTGGTATTCCTCCCCCAGGACAACATCAATACCGACGCAATCTACGGCAAGGACTACACCTATCGCGATGACCTGACGCCGGAAATGATGGCCCGGGTGGTCATGGAAAACTATGACCCGGAGTTTGCTTCCCGCACCCAGGGGGGCGACGTCATCGTCGGGGGCTTCAACTTCGGTACCGGGTCAAGCCGGGAGCAAGCCGTTACCTGCCTCAAGGCTAAGGGCCTGCCCTTGGTGATCGCCGCCAGCTTCTCCCAAACCTATTTGCGCAATGCTTATAACAACGGCTTCCTCTGTGTCGAGATTCCGGAATTAGTGCGGCGCTTGCGCGAGCAGCTGGCAAAACCGATCGCCGCCAAGCAGAAGACCATTATCCCCGGGGAAGACATCACGATCGATTTCACTTCCGGGACTACCGCCTGGCGGGGTGAAACCTTCCCCTTCCCGGCCTTGGGCAGCGTTCCGCAGTCCCTGGTGATCGCCCAAGGAGTGGAAAATCTGGTGGCCAAGCGCTTGGGGTTGGCGCGATAGCATGGCGGGCGGAAAGCGTCGGTCGGAAAACAGGCTTTGACGCAATTTGACCCGTGGCAAGGAGGCTCGGCACTCATGGCGAAACACACGGTGGTCACCATGCCCGGCGACGGCATTGGCAATCAGGTTTTGCCCGAGGCGTTGCGGGTTTTGAAAGCCGTCGGCTTCGAGGCCGACTACGTCGACGCCGATATAGGCTGGGAGTGCTGGCGAAAGGAAGGCAACGCCCTACCGGATCGCACTATCGATCTGCTGGCCAAACACAAGCTGGGCCTATTCGGGGCGATCACCTCAAAGCCGAACCGGGAGGCGCAGGCGGAACTGAATCCGGAACTGCGGGGCAAAGGCTATGTCTATTACAGCCCTATCGTTACCATGCGGCAGCGCTTCAATTTGGACGTCTGCATGCGTCCCTGCGTCGGCTTCGCCGGCAACCCCCTCAACTACATTCGCAAGCAGGGAACCGGCTTCGCGGAACCGTCCATCGACAGCACGGTTTTTCGCCAGAATACCGAGGGCATGTACGCCGGCATCGAGTGGACCAATCCTCCGGATAACGTCCGCTCGGCGCTCGCGAGCCATGCCAAGTTCAAGGCATTCGCCCAGGTGCCCGGCGCCGACCTGGCGGTGAGTGTACGCATCATCACCCGCGGCGCCGCCCGCCGCATTGTCACCGCCGCTTTCGAGTACGCCAAGAAACGGGGATTTCGCGGGGTCACCATCTGTGAGAAACCGAATGTGCTGCGCGAAACTTCGGGCATGATGGAGGAAACGGCCAAGGAGGTGGCCAAGGGGTATTCCGGCATCGCCCTCTGGTCGACGAACATCGACGCCCAGCTGATGTGGCTGAACAAGAATCCCGAGGATTACAACGTAATTGTGGCCTCGAATCTCTTTGGCGATATCTTGTCGGACGCCTTCGCCGGACTGGTGGGTGGCTTAGGCTTTGCCGCTTCGGGAAATATCGGCGAGGAGGTTGCGGTTTTTGAGCCTACCCACGGTTCGGCCCCGAAATATGCCGAGCTCGACCCCCCGATCGTCAATCCCATCGCCATGATCCTTTCCTCGGCCATGATGCTCGATCATATCGGCGAAGGCGCCAAGGCCGAACGCATTCGCAAGGCGATTGCCGCCGTGGTGCGAGAAGGCAAAGTCCGCACCTATGACATGATGCGACTGGCGGGAGGGCCCAAAGCCATCGGCCAAGGCGCCGCCTCGACCCATCAGATGACCGACGCGATTCTGGGAAAATTGCAATAACCGGGAGCGATGGGAATCGAGGCTTGGTTAGACCGCGGAAAGCCGTCCACGCCCGATCGTTATTCGGGAACGAGACAGAGCGAATCGCCATGCGGCTGGCGACTACGTACGCGGACGAGCTGGGCAGCCCGAATCCTTGGGTTGCCCCACGATATTTTTCTAGTCGCAGTGATGGAGGGCGCGGTGCCCGCCACTCTGGATGTTAAAGGTTTGATTCGCGCGGACGTTCTCCTCGTAGTTGCGAAGAATCAGCTTCAGCTGCGCTTCCAACACTTCGGCCGGTGACAAGCGCTCGCGTTTTTCTTTCGCCGCGATATCGGCCAATCGTTTCAAGAGCTGTTCCCTAGTCATTGTGCACCTACAAGTCTCTTCGCAATCAGTGCCGCGGACCATCCCACCTTGTTACCGATGGCTCTAAGGCTCAAACCCTGCTCGCGTAGTTTATGGACCTTGTGCATATCGAGATCCGCCATCGGACGTCCCAGCTTCTTCCCCTTGCGCAGCGCGCTCCGCAAGCCCGCCTTGGTGCGCTCGCTGATCGAAATCCGTTCCTGTTCGGCCAAGGTCGACATAATCGAAATGACCGCGTCTTTGAACGGCCCACAGGAATCGAACCAAGGCTCTTGGTAGGACCGCCAGGCCACCTTATCGCCGTCCAATTGACTCAAGTAGAAGAGAGTCTTGCGGACGCCCTCGCGGCTGAATCTGTCCAATTTCCAGAACAGAATCCCGTCGAATTCCCGCCGGGCGGCGGCGGCCATCATGCTGTCGAATTGCACCCGGGATCTCTTGCCGGAACCGCGCATCGCATCCACGTACTCATGCTTGATCGTCCATCCCTGCTTTTGCGCGAACTCCCGCAGTTCTGGCAGCTGATTTTCTTTGTCTTGTTTTGTCTTGCTGAGCCTGCCGTATATCACCCAGTTCGCCATTTCTCGCTGCCTCCGAGCCCTTGTACGCAGTCCCTCACAAAACGTTCCTTTTGTCAACAGCAAAATCATACAGTCGGCTGTGCGAATTTCCTCCCTCAGCGGCCGACTGGCGCGACGCTTGAGGAAATCCGGGAACAATTCGAAAACTTAGGCGGCGCACCACGGCAAAGGCCAACGAGAACTTCCCGCGGAACGGCGGGCACTTCGCTTCCCGGTACGACCCATTTTTTCTGATTCCATACCCCGGAGTTGCGGTTGTCCTCGGCGGCTGACCGAGGGTCACAACCACAGGCTAGACATTGGTTGGGGGTCGCGGGAATCAGGTATTCAGGGTAGAACTAGTGATTAGGCTCCGGTGAAGACGGCAATACCCGGACGTAACTTGTGACCATCGGCCGGCTGCCCTACCATGCGCGCATGCCGTGCGCTAGAGCGATGGCCCAGTCGTCACGAGCGGCCGGCCGCCAGAGAAGCTCGATTGCTCTGGTCTGGATCCTGTTTCTCCTGGCAGCGGGCCTGCGAGCGCAGTCTCAGCCCTCGCACGACAGCGTTCTTCTGTCCGTCTATCGCCAATATCTCATGGCGATCGAGACCCATGATCTCGACAAACTGCAGGCGCTCACGGCGGACGGGGCGGGCAAGCAGCAGCTGGCGAAGCTGAAGGGAGGGATGGACGAAAAGCAGCAGAGCGCGATGCTGGACCTGCTGGACAAAACGCAGCCGGAATCCGTCGAGTTGGTCAATGAAAAAATCGTGGGAGACCGGGGACTGCTTGCCATCCAGGGCTATAGCCGCGGCGACCTGTTCGCCATGAAGGTCGATCCCAGCCAAGTGCCCAAAGGATTCCGCTTGGCCAATAACAAGGCTATCAAGAAGCGGCAATACGCGTTGGTGCTGTTCAAGAAAATCGGCGGAGAGTGGAAGCTTTATCGGACGAAGTCTTTTACTTACAACGATCCCCGGCCGCTATTTGGACCGGTCGAGAGCGCGCACCTCGAAGAACAGAAATATCAGGGGGTGCAGTTCCACTGCAATTTTTCTCAGCAGAACGTGGTGCCGGGCAAGCCGCCCATTCCGTGGATGAATGAGAGCGCTCATTGGAGCTGTTTTGCCCAGCTCCGCCGGAAAGCCAGCTTGTGTGACCGCATTGGCAGTCTGGTTCCGGCCGAGCAAAAGGCCGTGTTCGCTGAAAACACGAAGTTCGAACAGACGCAGTGCAAGCTGGGCGTGGTCGAGCTGGTCGGCGATCCCAAGATTTGCGAGTCCATCGAAAACAGCAAGATCTTGCCCGAGGCAAAACAGCAGTGCATACGGAAAATCGAGGATTACGACTTTATCCCCGGGCTCAACATTTATGCTCTCGACTCCGACGGAGACGGTTTGTCCGATTTACAGGAGATCGAATTCTTTAACACCAGCGCCAACAATCCCGATACAGATGGAGACGGTAAGACGGACTTCGAAGAGGTGGAAGCGATGACCAATCCCCTCGGCGCGGGGAAACTCGGAGATCATCTGAAGTAAACGACCGACTCGTCGGCGCTAGGGCCGTCGTACCTTGACTAGGCCGGATTCCGCAAGTACTGTGTCAGTGGAATGAGCCGCTCGAACGCAGTCACGGAAGTCTCCGTGGCCGAGGCCGGACGTTGGGGCAAAGATATCCGTTCCGACCTGCATGTCGCGATTGAACCCCGCGAACGCGGCGGTCTGGAGATTGCGCTCGAATCGCGGGTCAGCCCCTACTATGGAGAGGCGATTCTCCGCCAAGCTCGCGCCGTGCTTGAAGATCTCGGAGTCAAGCACGCCCGGGTTTCCATGCATGACGAGGGCGCGCTCCCGTTCGTGATTTCGGCGCGCCTGGAAGCCGCGGCGAAGCGGGCTGGTCTGGCGAGTGATACTAAGGTTCTGCCGGAGAAGGTTCCGCTTCCTCAGCCTTCGACCCGGGATCGCCTGCGGCGCTCCCGCCTTTACCTGCCGGGTTCAGAACCCAAGTATTTCGTGAACTCCGGATTGCACTCCCCCGACGCCATCATCTTGGATCTCGAAGACTCCGTGCATCACGCCGAGAAAGACGCTGCCCGAATCCTGGTGCGCAACGCCCTGCGGGCGGTCGATTTTGCCGGTTGCGAGCGCACGGTAAGGATCAATCCCTTGCCTCTTGGGCTCGAGGATCTGCGCGAAGTGATTCCCGAAGCCCCCGACCTTGTGCTTCTTCCTAAGGCGGAAAAGCCGGAACAACTGGTGGAGGTGGATCGCGCGATCAGCGAGTTGAAAACTCGCCACGCCGTCGACCGATCGGTCTGGATACTGCCGATCCTGGAGTCGGCGCTCGGAATCGAAAATGCATTCGCGATTGCGACCGCTTCGCCCAACGTCATTGGTCTGACCATTGGCCTCGAGGACTACACGGCGGATCTTGGGGTGGTGAAAACCGCTGACGGCCGGGAATCCCTCTATGCGCGGAGCCGCCTGGTGAACGCCGCGAAAGCCGCCGGTCTTCAGGCCAGCGATTCGGTTTTTTCCGACGTTGCCGACCTCGAGGGGCTGGCTCGCTGGGCGGAGCAGTCTCGCGCCCTGGGGTTTGAAGGCATGGGGTGCATTCATCCCAGCCAGATTCGGGTGGTTCATCAAGCCTTTCAACCGTCGCCCGCAGAAATCGACAAGGCCTTGAAGATTGTTGCCGCCTTTAATGATGCCGAACGGCGTGGCTTGGGTGTGGTCAGCCTGGGGGCCAAGATGATCGACCCTCCCGTCGTCGAACGCGCGCGCAAGCTGGTGGCCCGCGCCAAGCAGATGGCCAAGGCCTAAGATTCGAGTCCACTTTGGGTATTGGGGTAGGGTGATTCCGTGGCAGGGAAGCAAGTGACCGCTCGCTCCGATTTCGCGCAGAACGCATTAGGACGCATGGTCCCGACCATGGTCAACAGCAAGCCCCAGGTTCCGTATTTGGGGGTGGGTCAATACCGCCCGCGCGGCAAAAAAGCCGGCCCTCCGATACGCTCGAGCAATGCCTATCCGGAAAACGGCGACAAACAGGTGCCGGATCTGCAGACCGCGCTGCGCAATTGCGGCTTGGAAGACGGTATGGTGATCTCCAGTCACCACCACCTTCGCGATGGCGACAAGGTTGCCTTGCTGGCGCTCGAAGCGGCGGCGCGCCTGGGTGTCAAGGACCTGACCTGGTTTCCCAGCGCCTCGTTCCCATCGCAAAAGGGAGCCATCGAATTGATGGCCAACGGCGTCATTCACCACATCGAAGGCAGCTTGAACGGCCCGCTGGGGGATTATTGCACGCAAGGCAAGATGCGCGGTCTGGGCGTATTGCGGTCGCATGGCGGCCGCTGGCAGGCGATCCAGGACGGGGAAGTGCACATCGACATCGCCGTCATCGCTGCCCCCACGGCCGATGCCTTTGGCAATGCCGACGGCTCCCATGGCAAATCGGCCTGCGGTTCGCTCGGATTCGCCCTGGCGGACTCGGTTTATGCCGATCGGGTGATTGTGGTCACCGATAATCTCGTGCCTTTTCCCTGCATCCCCTGGCAAATTCAAGGAAACAACGTGGACTCCGTGGTGGTCGTCGATTCGATCGGAGATCCTTCCAAAATCGTCTCGGGAACCACCGAGATCACGCGCTCTCCCGATCGGCTGCGCATCGCCGAGTTGGTGGCCCGCTTTCTGCGTGAGTCCGGCATCATGCGTAATGGCTTTTCCTTTCAGGCGGGAGCGGGGGGCATTGCGCTCGCCTTCGTCGACTACCTGCGCCGCCTGATGAAAGAGGATGGCGTGAAGGCGCGTTTTGTGCGCGGCGGATCCACTCGCTATCTGGTGGACTTGTTGCAGGAAGGATTGACCGATTACATCCTCGATGGCCAGACCTTCGACCTCGAGGGTGTTAAATCAATTGCCAGCGATCCCCGCCACGTGGCTACATCGCCGTTTACTTCCTACAATTACCATGGGAAAGGCAGCTTTGCCTCGATGGTGGACGCGGTCGTTCTGGGCGCGACCGAAGTCGACGTTGGCTTTAACGCGAACGTGGTCACTCATTCCGACGGCCGGCTCCTGCACGGCATCGGAGGATGGCAGAATTGCCTGGCGGCCGGCTGCACTATCCTCGCCGTGCCGTCGTTTCGCGACCGCATTCCCGTGATCGTGGACGAAGTCACCACCCTCACCGGGCCGGGCGAGATGATCGATGTGGTGGTTACCGAGCGGGGCATCGCCATCAATCCGGGCCGCCAAGATCTGCTCGATGCCGTGAAAGCGTCGGGGTTACCCATCCGGCCGATTGAGGACATCAAGAAGGAAGTCGAGCGTATCTGTGGCGGCGAGCCGGCACGTCGCAAGCGGAGCCAGCGCCCTGTGGCCATTGTCAAATGGGTCGACGGCACGGTACTCGATACCGTCTGGGAGGTACGCTAGTTGTGCGCCGCAGGATGCTAGTTCCAGGGTACCGGTGAAATGGCGTAGTTTTCCAATGTGCGTGCCCTTCATTGCCTGTCCAGAATGCGCTAAGCATCGCCTTCAATCCTCGCCCAAGCTTAATGGCTGAGTCGCTCCATTCGCCGGTGCCCTCCGACGCTCGAATCCGCGACGTTCTCCGCGAACGAATCGACCGGCAGAAACAGAGCGTGGGCATCGCAGTCGGAATTCTTGAGCCCGGCGGGCGCCGGATCATTGCCCACGGGAGGCTAGGCAAAGAGGACCCGCGGCCACCGAATGAGGATTCCGTTTTTGAAATCGGCTCGGCCACGAAGGTGTTCACTGCGCTCGTTCTGGCGGACATGGTTCACCACGGCGAAGTCTGGCTCTCCGATCCCGCGGAAAAATACCTGCCTCCCGGGGTCAAAATTCCTCAGCGTGGGGCCAGGCAGATTACACTCGAGCACCTGGCCACTCATCGCAGCGGCCTGCCTCGCCTTCCGTCCCACCTGAGTCTTAAGAATCAGGCGAATCCCTATGCCGACTATTCGATCGACCAGCTTTATCAATTCCTGTCGAGCTACCGGCTGACCTCCGATATCGGTTCACAATATGTGTATTCAAACCTGGGAGGCGGGTTGCTCGGTCACCTTCTGGCGCGCCGTCGAGGGGTGGGGTATGAGGAGCTGGTGCGAACGCGGATTTTGGAGCCTCTCAAGATGAACAGCACCCGGATCACGCTTTCTGAAGACATGAAGCTGCGCTTGGCTAGCGGATACGACCGAGCCTTGAACCCGGTACCCATGTGGGATCTGCCAGCTCTGGCGGGTGCCGGCGCCTTGCGCTCCACGGCGAGCGACTTGTTGACCTTCCTCGAAGCTGTTCTCGGCTATGTCCCATCGCCACTCGCTCCCGCGATGGCGGCCATGCTCGCCGTACGTTACCCAACCGGAGTTCGAGGACTCGAAATTGCTCTGGGCTGGCACCGCTTGACCCGGGACGGTCGCGAGGTAATCTGGCACAACGGTGGCACGGGCGGATTCCGATGCTTTATTGGCTACGACCCGATGAAGCGCATCGCTGTGGTGGTGCTCTCGAATGCCGGGACGGTGGCCGGTGTCGATGACATTGGACTGCATCTTCTCGATGCCCGTTTGGCGCTATCTCGGCCGCCCAAGCCGTTCTGGTCGAAGGTCAAGGAGCTTGCCTCTCCCTGGTCAGCGCCTTAGGGGCTGCTCAGATTTGACGTCTCGCTCGTTGGGCTATATCTCGACTCATTGTTTGCCTTCACTGAGCAGTACCACGTCGGCGACATCGTGCTCGCGGACAACCGCCAGGTGTTGGCCGTCGGGCGACCAGTGGAAATCGGTGATTAGCTCGGAGCTGAACTGAGTGAGCATGTGGCCGGGGGCACCACCGAGCGGCTGGACCCAGAGGTTGTCGACGCCATTTTCGTTAATCACGTAGACCACGGAGTTCTCGCCGGGCTGCAATTGAACCCGCGGACTCAAAATGCGGCTTGTGCCGAAGCGCCGATCCAGGGGTAGCAGGCGAAAGGAAGCGGCCGAACCGTTCTCCAAACTCACCGTTTCCAATTGAGCAAAGGGCTCAAAGGTGACCGGGTCGTTGGTGTCCACAACCAGCGAAAGATACTTCCCGTCACCAGAGACAAAATTGAGGCTGTCGTATCCGAAGCTGTTGGGGACTGAGGCGACAGGAAGACTTTCTATCTTTCCGCCGTCAATTGGCGCGCGCATGACGCGATTAGCCCCCCGATCGAGGAAGTACACCCAGTTTCCATCGGGGGAGCAGGCGGGGTTGGTTTCAAGGAATTGCGAGCTAAGTTGCTTGGGAGCGGAGCCATCCGCGTTGGTGCGCCAAATGACGATGGTATTGACTTGATGGTAAGCCCACGAAAGCACAAGGTAACGGTCGCCGCAAGGCGCGAAGCTCACAATACTCGCAGCCGGGTCGCTGACCAGGACCGTCGCGTTCTGGCCATCGGCATCGATGCGGGTGATTTTCTGTCCATCAGAAACCAGGAGCTTCCCGTCCCCCGTCCATTCGACCAGTTGCGGATCGGCCACTTGAAGCAGCCTGGGCGTGGAGGGGGTTTTCTTCAAGTCTTCGGCGTCGACGAGCGCCAGGCTGCGCGTAGTCTTGACCTGCACCGTCGCGGCGCTTTTGCCATCCGCGGAAAGCGTCAAGGTTGTATAGCGATTGGTATCGCGGGTGACGGGCTCGAGCTTGCCGTCGGTCGAAAGCAGGCCCAGGTGCGACCGCGAGAAACCATCGCCTTTGCCGGAGAAAACCACCAGCAGCGATCGCCCGCCGGGCAACCACTTCAACTCAAAGACTAGTGCGTCCTTGAGCGCCGCCAGGGTTCTAACCTTTTTGGAGGCGGGATCAAACGTCTCAACGAAGCTGCGGGCCTCTCCAGAGGAAAGATAAGAATAGGCGATTTGCTTTCCGTCTGGCGACCAGCTGATGTGATCGGGATTTGCCCCCCGCGTGGGTTGCGTGATCTCGAGGACGGTTTCGTCGCTGCCATCGAGATTGGCCGTCAGCAGGCGGTATTTTCCCACCTCCGGGTCGTTGGCGCGGCAGTAAGCCATACGCTGCCCATCGGGGGAAAATGTGATGTCGGTATCAATGTCGTGAACCATCGCCTTGGGCGCGCCCCCCAGCACTGGCACGCGATAGAGATTGAACTGCGTGCCCTGCGCGTTCGCCGCCTTCTCAAAGTACACGTGATTTCCATCGGGAGAGAAGGCCAGATTGCGATAGATACCGGGGGCGGGCGGGATGATCTGGGTGTCGCTGCCCGTGGGCACGTTGCGCAGCCAGAGGCCCTGCTGGCCGTTATCATTCTGCACATTCAGAATGTACTTGCCGTCGGGGGAAATCGCCGCCAGCGAAGCTTTGCCGGTGTTGGTGATCTGGGTGACGGCAAAGTTCTGAAAGGGCGGGGTTCCGAAGCGCAGGACAAGAGCGTAAATCCCGTAGGCGGCTGCCGCCAGCACGAGCAACCCGGCGAAGGCTGCGGTGGCCATTTTCCACGCGGGCTGCCCCCCTCCCGGGCCGACGGCCGAGGTAGTGGCCTGAACCGCGGCGGAGGCGCCGGAACCCGCGCTTCCCGCGCTCACTGGGGAGGGCTGGTGTGGCACGGCGGGAGGTCCGGGCGCCGGCTCGGTGGAAGCGATCGCCACAGTTTGTCCCGAGCCGCTGTCGCGCTGCAGACGCTTCAAGTCGCTGCGCATGTCCGAGGCGTGCTGGTAGCGGAGGTCCCGGTCCTTCTCGAGCGCCTTGTTGATAATGTCCTCGAGCTTTGCGGGCAGGTCAGGATTCAGCCGCAGCGCAGGCATCGGCACGCGCTCGAGAATGGCATGGGAGATGACCCCGGAGGTCTCTCCTCGAAAGGGCAGAGTCCCGGTGGCCATTTCGTACAAAACAGCACCAAAGGAGAACAGGTCGGTACGGGCATCGAGTTCCTTCCCACGCACCTGTTCAGGCGACATGTAGGCAACCGTCCCCAGCGCGGTTCCCGGACTGGTCAGATGCTGCTCATCG
>DATJVZ010000248.1:0-30204 GCA_035501575.1 Terriglobales bacterium
AATCTTGTATTTCTTCGCCGCGTCGTCGAGCAGAGGTGCCGCCCGTCGGCAGTCGGGGCACTCCAGATCCTCGAATACCACGATTGCAACCTGGGCGCCCCGCGGCGGCCGGAGCACGGGATTGACTGGTTCCTGAGCGAAGACCAAAGAGCTCAAACTCAGAAGGATCGGCCCAACTGTTCGATAAGATTTTCTCATGATGTCGGTTAGGCAGAGAATGATTCTGGCTTCTATCTTAACCGAGGGTAGCGGCCTAGCTCAAAGGCCGCTGCCCCGCTCCAGGTTTCGACGTGCGGCGGCACGCCGGCGCGGGAATCTGGGCTAGAACCTATTGGCTGCTCTATAGTGCTCAGGAAAATTCCCGCGGTCGTAGGCCTCAAGCCGCGCGCCAACCATCGACCGGGAGCGGCAGCCACGCGTCAATCCTGGTGCCTTCCATGGGTCGCGTGTGAATCTCAAGGTGTCCTCCCAGCACTCGCAGCCGTTCCTCCATGCTGCGAAGACCAATACCTTGCTCCCCGAGGGGCTTGTTCGAGTCAAAGCCCCTTCCTCGATCCGAGACTGCCAGGTGAAGTCTGCCGTCGGACCATGCCAGGTGAACCGCTGCCCGATTGGCGCCGCTGTGCCGCTTGACGTTGCGCAGTCCCTCCTGGGCAACGCGGAAAAGGCAGAGCTCCACATCTTCGGGAATGTCACGCGGAACATTCTCGTGCCCAAAGTCGACTTGCACTTCCTGTTGTTCCTCGAACTCCTCACAAAAGGCCTTCATGGCCGCGACCAGCCCCAGAATCCTCAGAGTAGAAGGATGCAGACTATGAGACAAGGAGTGCAGATCCGCACCGAGTTCGCTGGCCCGGTTCGAGAGTTGGCGCAGCAACTGGTCTGATTCGATCGGATCCTCGGGATCATCTTCCGCCAGTCGTTCGAGATCAATTGCCAGCATCGCCAGCCTCTGGTTGTAGTCGTCATGCAGCTCGCGGGCGATCCGCTTGCGTTCTTCCTCTTGGGCGTCGATCAAGCGTCCGCTCAAACTGGCCAGAGCCTCCTCGGCCATCTTGCGCTCGGTGATGTCCACAGCCATACCGAGCATGCGCTCGGCCTCACCCTTTCGCGAGTAATAGAATTTGCCCCTAGCGGCTACCCATCGCACCGCGCCGTCCCGTCGAACCACCCGAAATTCCGCGGTGTAAGGCCGCTGGTCTTCGGTCGCTTGCGCGATCGTACGGGAAACGCGTTCCCGATCCTCGGGGTGAACATTGCGATAGAATTCCTGTCCGCTGGCCAGATAACTATCGGACTCGATTCCGAATGTCGTCTGCAGGTCACCGAACCAGAGGGTTTGTCCACTGGCCAGATCCCAGTCCCACCCATGGAACTTGCCCGAATCCAGGGCCAAGTGAAGTCGGTCGTGGGCGACCCCGACATCGGAACTGAACTCGCGGTTGGCAAGATAGTCCTGGACGAAAACGGCAACCGCTAGCAGCAGGCCGGCAACCATGACCAACAGCAAACGCATCTCACGCGCCCCGAAGGGTTCATCGGTGCGGAATAGCTCCCATACCCCGACCAGCGGAATTGCGAGCACCGCGAGCATCGCCACGGCTGAACTGTAACGGGTGTTCGTCGTGTCTAATTGGGCGGTCTGCGCCAGTTCCGGTGCCAGCCGCCATCCCAGCAGACCGACACCCACAAACCAGCAGATCGCAGCGGTGAAGAATGGTCCGGTCCAGCCACCGGAAGTCGAATATCCAAGAGCCCAGAGGACGTTCGTGACCAAAGAACCGAGGGTATACACCACCGATGCCCCCAAGAGGTGCCCATAGATCGATTTCCAAGGAAGTTGGGAGCGAGAAAGCAGCAGCCCGAGAACCAGGAGAAGTAGGAAGTTTTCTGTAAGGTAGAAAGCTTCAAAACGCAGGACCATGGACGAAACTTGCGGCACGTAGTCGTAGGGGAATAGGAGATAGGCGTAGGCGAAGACCCAAACGAAAAGCAAAACGAGAAAGTTAAAGGTGGCACGATACGGCCGACGTTTGGGTAATCGCAAGTGCGGACGTGTCGCCGCGGCCGCGATCATCAGCACGACGTGGAGAAACGAGGGGAAGGTCTCGAGCAGGAAGTCCGGGTTCTTGCCGTGCAATACTCCGTCATAGAACCAAAGGACCGGCAATACGGCCCAGAAGGCAAAAGCCAGCGCGAGGAAGAACCAGAAGAGCCGGATGGCTTGCCGCGCCCGGATGGCGTTGGCGGTGGCGACAACACAAGCCAAAACCAGTAACACGAAATAACTGACTTCCGAGTATCCACCCTGGAGCTTGCCCGGTTTTAGGAAGATGGTAAGGGCCGTGTGGATTATCAGAAGCAGCATCGCCACCGTGAACCAGGAGCGAACCCGAAATCTCATCGCGGCGGGAAAGAATGCGGGTGGCGCGGTATCTCCAGAAACCTTATCCGTCAAGGAGGATGGGCGCTGAGTCCGGATTTTAGGCTCCTTTCGGCAGTTACCAGCTGAAGCGAACCGCCAGTTGTATGATACGGGGCGTTACCTCTCCCGACGGACCACCCAGTCCCTTGAAATTCTGGGCGGCGACATAGGTCGCTCGCTGGAAGTTTTCCCAGGTCAGCACTCGTCCGTCCGCTCCCCGATAGAGACCGGTGAACGGATTAATGCAGCTCGCCAAACAATTGAAGTTGGGGTTGGGTTGTCCGTTCACCGCGAGCTTCGGAAGCGACAGGAAATTCAGCACGTCATTCGCGTTATTCAAGATGAACAACGGGTGGTTGAATAGGTTAAAAACATCCATCTTGAGCTGTAGGCTGGCGGTCTCCCATTTCGGAATCTTGATGGTCCTCAACAGCGAAATGTCGAAGCGGTAGAGCGGGAGAGTCTGCCCCGCATTTCTGACCAGATTTCCGCTGATGGATTGAAAGTCGACCGGCGTACCGGTGAAGCTATCGACCGGACCCAGTTTGCTGGCGCCGGCCGGGGCAGCGTAGGTTGTCTGCAAAGCGGCGCAATTAGCAAGGCCTGCCGCCCGGCAAGCGGCAACACCCGCCTGACTCACTTCCAGGTTGGTTCCCGAGATCGACGCCATGTTGGTTGCCACGAGTGCCCCGGCCGGCGCACCGGCGCAACCCGCGAGCTGCGACCCAGCGGTACAAATGGTTGGCCGCTGGTTGGTTTCCGCGCCAATGGCGGGGAAGTTGGATCCCGAAAAAGCCCCATCGCCCGTCGAGATCGGGAAGGGACGGCCGGATTGGAGACTGCCGAGGGCGCCGAAGGTCCAGTTATTGAGGACGGTTCCAGAGACCCGGCTTTTCAGCAGGTTGTTCGTATCTGCCACTAGGCTGAAGCTGCCCTGATGGCGCATATCGATCTGCGACAATGCGTTTTCCTCACTCAAGGGTGCTAGCGGATTGGCTGGCTCGGACACACCGTAGAAGTCCTCGGAGTTGTCGATCATCTTCGAGTAAATGTAGCTGCCGCTGAACTGGAAGTGGCGCGCCAACCTCTTTTGCCCGGTCACCACCAACGAGTTGTATCCGGATGAACGGTCGCTGAAGATGGTGCGGATCGCATCGAATGACGAGTTAGGACGGTCCGGCATATAAAGGTAATCCGGGTGCGCCGGGTCGGCGATGGGGGTGGGGAAGTTCGTGTCTTTTTCGCCGAATAAGCGGTGCCCAAATACGCCCTGGTAGCCGATACCGAAGGTCAAGGAGGATCCTATTTGCCGTTCGACGACCAGCGAAGCCATGTAGAACTGCGGGTTCTTGATGTTCGGGGATAGCGGTCGCACCGTGCCAAAATTTGTGATCTTGGCCGATGTGAACGGCTCGAGGCCGGCCGCGCTCGGTGTGTTTGGATACGCTGTCAGGACGGCGCAAGCTGCCGGGTCCGACGGGTGCGGGTTGATGGTGCCTGCCCGGGTGAAACAGTCGGTCGCGGAAATGCTAGCGGTCTCGAGATTTACTCCGTCAAAGATGCGGGAATCCACCACGAGGTTGAGGAAGGCCATCTCCGTAATCACTCCGCCCGCCGCACGAATGACCGACTTGCCTTGTGATCCGAACACACGATGCAGCAGCCCGCTGTCAAAATTCGGGCTCCAGGCGATCCCCAGGCGCGGCTGCCAGTTGTTCTTGTCCGATCCGCAGGCCGGGAGCAGACCATTCGACTGCAAACAGCCGCCCGGTAGGTTGGGAGCCGGGATGCTGCCGCCGTTGAATGCCCCGTCCTCGACGTCGTAGCGCAAGCCGTAGTTTAGGGTTACCCCGCGGCTCACTTGCCAAGAGTCCTGCGCGTAGAATCCGAAGATATTGTCCGAAGAACGCGTCTCGCCCGGTCCCGTGCCGATAGTAAATTGCGTCGGACACAATCCGTAGGGCGCGCAGGACTGTTGCGCGGTGAAGGATTCGTACCGGCCATAGTGGAATTGCTGATACACATAGTCATAAGGAAAGTGGCTGATATTGAATCCGAACTTCAGCGCGTGATGCCCGTGCATCCAGGAGAAGTTATCGATGTACTGATAACGATTCTGAAAAGTTGAGTTGGGACAGCAGAAGTTCGCTCCGACGTAGGCGTTCGGAAGAGCTTGCCCGGGTTCCGTGCTGTTCGTCGGCATACTCGACAGGAAACGATGCCAGTAGAAGCGCGCCTCGTTCAGCATGCGCGGCGTTAGCGTCGAAACCAGGCCGATGTTGAGTCCGTTGTCGTGCGCTATCTCTTCGACCAGCCCGCTCGGATCCGTGTTCGATCCCGTCTGAAATAACGCGTTCGTGGAAAAGTCGCGTTGTATGTTGTAGCGCGCCGTCAACATCTGCTTATCCGTTAACTTGGCGTCGATCCTGCCGGACCACAATAACTCATCGACGGGTTGGTTGACGGTGACGGGCGAACCGAACGGCAGCAACGTTGCCGGCGAACCCTGGTGTATATTTTCCAGGCTAGCGAACCAGAAGAACCGATTCTTGACCAGCGGTCCGCCGGCGGTAAATCCATATTCGTGCTTGAAAAAAGGAGCTCGGTCGGGCGGATTGGTTAGGTTGTAAAAGTAACTGGACGCTCCCAGGTTGCGCCCGCGGAAATAGGCGTGCGCATCCCCGTGAAAGGCGTTGGTTCCCGACTTGGTAATCACGTTAACGATGGTGTTTCCCGCCTGTCCGTATTCGGCGTTGTAGTTGTTGGTAAGAACCTGAACTTCCTCTACCTCCTCTACGGAAGCACCTAGGGAATCCCGCGCGGAAATTACCTGGTCGGAAATGTTGCCGCCATCCACGTTAATGTTGATCCCGTGATCGTTGACGTTGCCCGGGCCAACGATGTCGAAGGAACTCCCGGAGTAGTCGTACTTCATTCCCGGAGCGAAAGCAACCAAGCCCAAGTAGTCGTTGGCTACGCCGCCAAAATCTTGGAAGGACGTCGTGGTCGGCAAATTGGCCACATCCCGGTCATTGATCACTGTCGACACATCGGTCTTGGTCGTCTCAATCAAGGGTGTTTCGGCTACCACAACCACGTTCTCGGTGCGTCCCGCCGGCACCAGGTTAAAATTGACGTCGCGCCGCTCCCCGACCTGCAACTTCAAATTCGTTGCCTCGGCCCGCGCGAACGAACCGGCCTCTACGCTGATGTCATAGATTCCTGGCGTCAAGTGATCAAATTGATAGAGACCATCTTCCGTGGTGTCGGTCTTCCGCCGCACAGAGGTCTCCACCTTGGTCGCCGTTACGGTAGCTCGAGATACCGACGCTCCCTTCGCATCCAGCACTCGGCCAGCAATCGTCGCAAACGCCGCGCTTTGACCCGCGGCGCCCTTTGCCAGGAAGAGCAGAAGCATTGCCAAAGTCGCAAGGCCGGGAAGTTTCTTGAAAGCTTCGTTACCAGATGCGGCTGCCCAGAGAAACCAATCCGACTTCGGCTCGGTCTTACCAATACTCATCGGCTTTCCCCCGGGGAACAGCTCCGTCAGCGGCTAAGACCTGATTTCTAAACTACATAGGTATCGAATGGCAATTTAGTTGCTGCCCTTCCAGGACCTCGCGGACCCAAGCAATCAAGTTGGTCGCGGGCGCGCGATGAAATGACGTATCTGCAAGCACGACTATACGATGCGGCGATGGCGGACGCCCAGCCGCGGCGCCGTCGTTTCGCCGCAGTTCGCTCCCCAACTTGCGGAAAGGAAAGGGTTTGCTGCTAGTAGACAGACTGATTCCGCCGGTTAGTAATGCTAAGTCTTAGTTAGGGTGGATTTCCCCTGTCAATACTGACAGGCCATTGTGGGAGATGCGGGCAATGCCGAGGCGTCGAGTCCGGTGGAACATCACAACAACCGACGCTGGCCTTGTTCAAGAGACAAGAGCTTTTGTTTGATCGCCAATCCCCCGCCGTACCCGGTCAGCTGGCCGTTGCTGCCAATGACACGATGACAGGGAATTATGATGGGAATCGGGTTGGAGCCGTTGGCCAATCCCACCGCTCGGGAGGCCTGAGGGTTTCCGATGCGACTCGCCAGTTCCCGGTAAGAAATGGTTTCTCCGTACGGGATGTCGCACAGCTCGTTCCAGACTTTGAGCTGGAATGCCGTACCCTCAGGGGCCAAGGATTGACCGAAGCACTCGAGTTCTCCCGCAAAATAGGCGCGGAGTTCGTCAATCAGGGTTGTGAAGGGAGCCCGGTCTTTCGTCCAAGAAAGCTCCGGCCGTGCCCGCCTTCTTCCTTTTACAAAGCGAATCTGACGCAATCCAGCCTCGTCAGCGGCGAGCAGCAATGGCCCCACCGGGCTTTCGATCTCGGTGTAACAGACCCCGCCCATAGAGTATCGGATGCTAGATCTCGAGTTCGTGGTTCATGAATCGAAGCCCCGAATGGCTGGCTGCCGCGAACCTGCTCTTAGAGGACAGCGGTTTGATGTTTGCGCCGCGCCTGGATCTCGATATAGACGTTCACCAACGAGACGGCCGCCGGGGTGACGCCGGGAATTCGGGAAGCCTGCGCCAGAGTCCGCGGTCGGATCTTACCGAGTTTCTCCCGCATTTCGCGGGAAAGGCCGCTGACCGCATGGTAGTCAAACCATTCCGGAATGGTACGCTGCTCTGCTTTTTTCAAGCGGTCAATGGCGCGCTGCTGTTGTAGAAGATAGCCCTCGTACTTGATCTCGGTCTCGACCGATTTGAGCTCGTTGCGCACAGCCGCGGGCAAAGAATCCGTTCCCCGCTCCGGCTGAACCTTGCGATCGAAAAACTCCGGAGCCATCGCGCGCAGCGCTGGAACCAGATCTTCAATCCTCACCTCGGGACGCTTAAGCAGTTGGGCCAGGGTTTGTCCCGCGAGAGAGCGCCAGACAGGATGTTGGGATGGTTGGCCGGATGCCCCATCGCCATTACCCGCAGCCGATGGCCCACCTTCCTCCTGCCGCGCTTCTCTCGCGGCGGCCAAGGAGGCTAGAGCCGGTTCCAGCTGCGTGGTCATGGCTTCCGTCAGCTTGGTTTGGGTGAGCCATCGCTTCATCTCGTCGAGGCGGCTCTGCTTGGCGAGAAACTCCCTCCAGGCGGTGTCGGAGATGAGACCGACGCGATGTCCGTGCGGGGTGAGGCGGCGGTCCGCGTTATCGATCCGCAGATGGAGCCGAAACTCGGCCCGCGAGGTGAACATACGATAAGGCTCGTTGGTACCTTTCGAAATCAGGTCGTCAATCAGGATCGCCGTGTAGGCTTCCGTGCGATCGAGAATGAGGGGCGGCTCCTGCTTGATTTTCAAGGCCGCATTCACGCCCGCCATCAGGCCCTGGCAGGCTGCTTCTTCGTATCCGCTGGTGCCGTTAATTTGTCCCGCCAGAAACAAATCCCGAATCTTCTTGGTCTCAAGCGTGCGCTCCAGTTCGGTGGGATCGATGGAGTCGTATTCGATGGCATAACCAGGACGCAGCATTTCCGCGGTTTCAAGGCCGGGAATGGATTTTAGAATGGCGAGCTGGACCTCAACTGGCAGCGAAGTGCTCATGCCGTTGACATAGATCTCGTGGGTGTTCAAGCCTTCCGGTTCGAGGAAGAGTTGGTGGGTGATCTTGTCCGGAAATTTGACGATCTTGTCTTCGATCGAAGGGCAGTATCGTGGTCCAATCGATTGAATCTGGCCGCTGTACATCGGCGAACGGTGCACGTTCTCGCGGATGATGCGGTGCGTCTCCGGTGTCGTCCAGGCGATGTAGCAAGGGACTTGGGAATCGTAATGCGCGATGCGTGTGGTTCGAAAGCTGAAGGGCGTTGGATCAGGATCGCCCGGCTGGAGCTGGAAGCGCGACCACTCGATGGTGCGGCCATCGAGCCGAGGAGGAGTTCCGGTTTTCAGCCTGCACCCGCGTAACCCCAGTCGCTTAAGAGCTTCTCCGAGGAGCACGGCGGGCGGTTCGCCCGAGCGTCCGGCAGGATATTGTTGTTCGCCGCAGTGGATGAGCCCGTTGAGAAACGTACCCGTGGTGATGATGACGGCGGCAGCCGCGACCGTGCGGCCGTCGCGCAGCCTGATTCCACGACAGACTGGGCGAGCGAAGTCCCCGGCGGCGGGCTCCTCCATGATCAAGTCGGCGACCTCCGCCTGCTTGATTTTCAAGTTGGGCTCGGATTCCAGGACTTCGCGCATCTTCAGGCGGTAGGCCTGTTTGTCGCACTGAGCTCGCGGTGACCATACGGATGGACCGCGCGAGGTGTTGAGCAGGCGGAACTGAATGCCAACCGCATCGGTGATTTCCCCCATGATCCCGCCCAGGGCATCCACCTCCCGCACCAGGTGTCCTTTCGCAATCCCTCCGACGGCCGGGTTGCAGGACATTTGCGCGATCAGATCGACGTTCAGGGTATAGAGCGCGGTCTTTAGACCCATGCGGGACGAGGCCGTGGCCGCTTCACAGCCGGCGTGGCCGGCACCGACGACCACCACATCGAAATGTTCGGTAAATGGCGCCACTCGCGCGAAAGCCTCCCCGCTCGGACTCGCATTATTGTAGCAACTCGGCTCGAGCGGCCGAGATAGGCTGGGAGCGGAGGATCGCGCTGGGGCTTCGGCCGGCGGCAGTCGCCAATTTCATTTTCCGATGCAAAAGGTGCTGAAAATGAGGTTCAGAATGTCGTCGCTGGTGGTCGAGCCGGTGATTTCATCGAGAGGGCGAAGACAGTTATAGAGATCGAGTAAGAGCATCTCATGAGGAATTCGCTGCTGGAGGGCGGCTTCGGCGGCGGCGAGAGCCGCGATCGATGCGCGGACCAGATTTTGTTGTCGCAGACTGGTGAGAAATCCGGGTTCGGCTTGGGCGCCATTTTCTCCCCCCACTTGCCGCAAAATCTCAATTCGCAGCTCGGGTATGCCCTCCCCGGTCAACGCCGAGGTGGCGACCGAAGGCAGCCGCAAATGGAGAGCGGGATGGGCGCATCGGCCTAGATCGGCCTTGTTCTCGGCTACGATGGCTCGCCTCGGGTTGACTTGGTTCAACAGCTCTTCGTCTTCGCGAGTGATCGCCTGGGAGGCCTCGAGAACGACCACAACCAGGTCGGCATCGGCAAGGGCTTCGAGCGATTTGCGAATGCCGATGCTTTCGGCCTCATCGAGGGCCTGGCGGATGCCGGCCGTGTCCACCAATTTCACGGGAATTCCCCCGATGGCGACGGTTTCACTGACCAGATCCCGGGTGGTTCCCGGGGTGGCGGTGACGATCGCGCGCTCCCGCTCCACCAGACGGTTGAACAAGCTCGACTTCCCCACATTGGGACGGCCAACGATGGCCAGGGTCAGGCCCTCATGCACCAGCTTCCCGTAGGAGAAGGAACCGGCGAGTGCTTCGAGCGGTTGCTGGACGGCGAGAATGCGCAGAAGAATCTCGTCGGCGGGCAGGATGGAGACATCGTCCTCGGCAAAGTCGATGCCGGCCTCGAGCGCCGCGATGAGTTCGACCAGCTTTTGCTTAACCGGCTGCAGGCGTTTCGATAATGCCCCTTCCAGCTGCTGGGCGGCGACTTTGGCTTGATAGAGGGTTTGCGACTCAATCAGGTCGCGGACCGCCTCGGCCTGGGTGAGATCAATGCGGCCATTTAGAAAAGCCCGCATGGTGAATTCGCCCGGTTCAGCGAGGCGTGCGCCGGCGGCGATCGCCATCTCCACAATATGCCGCAAGACCACGGGCGAACCATGCGCGGAGATTTCGATAATGTCATCCGTGGTGTAGGAATGGGGCCGGGCGAAGTAGGTGACCACCACTTCATCGATCGGTGCCGAATCCCGACCCGAAGAGGCATCGGCCTCGGCTCGCTCCCTTTCCCGAGGGGAATTCGCGCCGGCCGGAGAAAGAGTTGGTTCGATCAATTCGCCGAATATCGCGTGTCCGGGCACGAGATCCCGTGGCAGTCGCAACATCGGCGCGGCGATCTTTCTCGCCTCTGAGCCGGCCAGCCGAACCACCCCGATGCCGCCCCGCCCCGGCGGTGTGGCGATGGCGACGATCGTATCCTCCAGATTCACCACTCCAGTTTCAAGTTTCCGGTTGCGGCTTGCAAGCCGGCATGCCCGGGGGAAGGGCAGTCTTGCCGGGCCTTAGGGAATTGTCTTAGGGGTACGGGGAGACGTCGGCACGTAGCTTTTGGGATAAACCACCAGGCAGCGGTGCGGGCCCTCGCCCCGGCTTTCCGTACGCAGATCGGCATGGTCGCGCAGAGCCAAATGCACGATGCGGCGTTCCCGGGATGACATGGGGGCGAAAGCATAAGGAATGCCGCTGCTGCGAACCTTCTCGGCCGCCACGGTGGCGGCCATGCGCAGTTCTTCGATGCGCAGGACACGCTGGTTCATGCAATCAAAGCAAATCTTTTCGTGCTCGTTGCCGGAAAGATGCAGCATTTCGATGGCCAGCAGTTCGAGCGCCCGCAGCAGTTCTCCGTTGCGTTCGAGCAGCAACGACGAGTCCGGCCCGGAGAGCTCCACCATGATCTCCGGCCGCTCCCAATCCCGTTCCTCGGCAAGCAGCGGATCGACCGTGATGCGATACTTCAGACGCAAGCCGCCCTGGGCGACGACACCGCGGAGGAATTCATCAATTTTCTTGGCGGCAGCGACTTTATCGACGATAGACATGGGTTCTCAACTCCCGAATTTGTGGTCGACTCGCACCCGTCGACGGCCTACTTCTTCTCCCGTTTTCGGGCGCGCTTCAAAGCCAAGGCTCGCATCTCCTGGCCTAGGCCGGTGCGGTTCATCAACGCTTGCTGCGCGATCGCGATCAGACTCCCCTCCATCCAGTAGAGACACAAGCCGGCCGCCAGATTGAAGCTAATCACGCCAAACATCACCGGCATCATCAGATTCATCATCTTTTGCTGCGAGGGATCAATTCCGGCCTGGGGCGTCATGCGCTGGGTAATGAGACCGGTAATGATGATCGCGATGGGAAGAAGATGGTACGGATCGGGTGAGGAAAGATCACGAATCCAGAGCCAGGGGGCATGGCGCAGGTCGAGAGCCGAGCCCAGCATGCTGTAGTAGGCGAACAGGAATGGCATCTGGATGAGCATCGGCAAACAACCCCCCACCGGGCTTACGCCGTGCTGCTTCATGAGCTCGCCGATTTCCGTGTTCATCTCCTGCCGCCGGGGATCGCGGATGTTGTACTTCTTGTACTTCTCCTTGATGGCATTCATCTGCGGTTGAATCTTCTGCATCTTCAGCGCGGATTTCATGCTGGAGACCCGCAGAGGCAGCAGGGCCAGATTGATGATGAGGGTTTGTATCACAATCGCCCATCCCCAGTTGTGCACGCCGATGTATTTGGCGCTGTATGTCCAGCGCAACCAAATGAACAGCGGCCGGGCGATAACGCCGAAGAAACCAAAGTTAATCAGACCGCGCAAATCCGGGTCCGCGCCCGTGATGGTCGGAACCGAAACCGATTCGAGCGTCTTCAGCGCCTTGGGGCCGACAAAAATTCGCCCGCGGGTTGCCCGGCCTAAATCTCCGGCGGCGAAACCCAGAACCTCCACCCGGGTGGTGTCTTGAGGGCGGTTGGGGTCCTTGGGGACGTCGATCGGATTGCGCAACGTGACCGCCACGGCGTCTTCGGAATTGTCGGCCAAAAACACCGCGGCAAAATATTGGTCGGCCACTCCCACCCAGTTGAAGGGACCGCGCAAGGTGTTGCCGCCGCTGACTTTCTTGAAAGGGATTCGCTCGATGGTGCCGTTGAATTGAGTCTCGATACGACTGACGGCGAACCCGGCGGGCGTGGCTTGATCTCCGAACCCGGCGGGCCACATGGGCAATGCCGAAACCTCGCTGCCGTTCACGAAGACCGAGGTTTCGAGTCCGACCAGATAGGTATCGTAGAAGTGAAACACTTTTCGCACTGACTCATCTTGGTTGGCGTATTCGAAGGTGAGGGTGGCAGGCGCGCTCAGCAGGCCGGAAGCGGAGGCGACATAAAGCACGCTGTTGAGCTTGTTGCGCTGGCTTTCCTCATAGGTCCACAGGCTGAGCGGGAAGCCGTACTTCTCGGCCGCCAGGCGGTTCACCAGCTCGAGTGGGCGGCCGTGATCATCATCGAATTTTTTCAGCACCCAAGACTTCACTTGTGCGCCGCGGTTGGTGAAGGTAATGCGATACAAGTCGTTCTCGACGACGGTTTCCGACTCCGTACTCGCCTGTTTGGCCCCCGCAATCGCGGAGGTTGCCGCTTGGCGAGGCACGGAAGCAGCGCCGGTGGCCGGCGGAGCGGTCGGAGCGGGGGCATGCGTCTCGTTGGCGCTTGGCTGAGGGGGCGCGGCGGGATATTTCTTTAGAACCGCTTGGAACAGCACGATCACCGCGAAGGTGAGCAGGAAGACGAGCAACACCCGCCGCTCCATGCCGGGCTCTTGCTGGGGATTTTTAAATTCTGGCAAGTTGTTCTCAGTGAATGACGATCCGAGTGAGGCTGCCTTTGGTTACCGGATCCACTCCGCCTTTCGCCCATGGATGGCAACGAAGCAGCCGCCAGATTGTCTTTGCGATCCCGACGGCAACGCCATAACGCTCGACCGCCTCAATCGCATATTCCGAGCAAGTCGGCACATAGCGGCAGGCGGGCAGCAACCATGGTGACACAGCCCATTTGTACCCACGCAAAAGCAGGAGCACGATGGTTTTCAAGCCTTGCGTCATGGCTCACCCCAGTGCCGAGCGCTGGCCCTCATGAACCGGCGATCGCCCTTTCGACCGCCTCGAGGGCCCGCCGGATCTCCTTTTCCAAGCCGGCGAAATCAACCTTGAGCACTGACTTTTTCGGGTGCACCACGATATCCACGGCCCTTGACAACTCCGAGCGGTGCAACCGAACCGCCTCCCGCAGACGGCGCTTGATGCGATTTCGTTCCACCGCGTCGCCCAGCACGCGCCCCACACGAAAGCCCACGCGAAGTCCATCTCCGCGATCCCGGCCGAGGTAGAAGACGGTTAGATGGGCGGCAAAATAGCGCCTGCCCAGTTTGTATACCTTCTCGAAGTCGCCGCGCCGATTGAGCCGCAGACTACGCGGAAACTTCATGCGCTTGCCGGGGCTGGGCACATCAGGACGGCTCTCCGGACGAAGCCCACTCACATTCACCATCCGAACTCAAGTTGCGGGACTCGTGCGCCCCCTCGCCTCGCGGGAAGGAAAGTCTACTCACGGAAGCCGGGCTTTACGGAAACCCGTCGGCGGCCTTTGGCGCGCCGGCGGGAGATCACCGCGCGGCCGCCCTTGGTCTGCATTCGCACGCGAAATCCGTGGGTCTTGGAGCGGCGGCGCCGGTTGGGTTGGAATGTGCGCTTGGGCATCGAACGAATCTACTCCCTCTCTCGTTCATCGCGCTTGCTCGATGAAAGAAAAAGTATAAATGACTACCGCGACCTGAGCAAACGCTGCGCTCCACTTCGCCGCAATCCGTAGGGGAGATGCATGCTGCGCCGCGATCCAATCGCAGTGGGCCGCCGCCGACTCGAGCGCGAAGCGAAACCAAGCTGCACAACTCGTGCGGCAGTTATAAAGTCGCCACTTGACGAATTTTCCCTTCGCGTTTTGAATCGTTGAGTTCACAGAAAATCTTTGCCAAAGTTTTCCGAAAACTCTAGAGATTTGTGCTAGTATGCCGAACTGATCTTACGGCAACTGTTTTTCTCGCTCCAGCGAAGCCGCTACCCGGGCGCGGTCTGCTCCGCTAGACAACGAGACATGGTGGATCAGGGTGTTCTGACCGGGACCTGACTTCGGCGGCAGGCCCACAAGAAATTTCATTATGTCGGTTCCAACTCCAAGTCTCATTGCAAATCCGTGGTCGCGTGTTCTCGACGCCCTAGAAAAAAAGATTAATCGGCCTGCCTACGATCGCTGGCTCAAGCCCACGCGCTACAGTCACTCGAGCGGAGGGGTTTTGTTCGTGCGGGTCGAGACCGAGGAAGCTCGAAGACAGAACGACAAGTACCTCGATCTGATCCAAGAAGCCCTCGACAACCTGGGGCTCGACTACCAGGAAGTGCAGTTCGTTACCCCCGAGAACGATCCCGCGGCTACCCCGGTCCGTCATGATGGCGGTCTGTCGGCTCCCCTTCTACCGGCGGAGCATCCCTCGCAGGCCCGCTTCGATTGGGACGGAGCGGCACAGCTCAACCCCCGCTATACCTTCGACGCCTTCGTCATTGGCAGCGGCAATCAGTTTGCCCACGCCGCCTGCCAGGCCGTCGCCGAACGCCCCTCGAAGGCCTACAACCCTCTGTTTCTGTACGGCGGGGTCGGCATGGGGAAGACCCATCTCATGCAAGCCATCGGGCACGAGATCTCCAAGCGCCAGCCGCAAGCCGCCATCTGTTACGTTTCCAGCGACAAGTTCACCAACGACATGATCAACTCGCTGCGCTACGACAAGATGACCAGCTTTCGCGACAAGTTCCGCAATATGGACGTGCTCCTGATCGACGACATTCAGTTCATCGCCCAAAAGGAGCGGACCCAGGAAGAGTTCTTTCACACCTTCAATGCCTTGCACGAGTCGATGAAGCAGATCGTGATTGCCAGCGACCGCCCGCCGAAAGATCTGGCGGAAATTGAAGATCGTTTGCGCAGCCGCTTCGAGTGGGGTCTGATCGCCGACATCCAGCCACCCGATCTCGAAACCAAAGTCGCCATCTTGCAAAAGAAGGCGGAGCAGGAGAAGGTCACCCTGCCCACCGATGTTGCGCTTTATATCGCTTCCAATATTCGGTCGAATGTGCGGGAACTCGAAGGGGCGCTGATTCGCCTGATCGCTCATTCGTCCTTGATTGGGGCGGAGATTACCCTCCCCTATACCCAGCAGGTGCTGAAGAATTTCATCGATTCGCAAGCCCGCAAAGTTACCATTGAGTCGATCCAGAAGGCTGTGGCTGAACAGTTCGGTTTGCGGCTGGTCGAAATTAAGGCCAAGAATAACTCCCGGGCCATCGTATATCCCCGGCAGATCGCGATGTATCTGGCCAAGCACTTGACCGAAGCTTCGTTGCCCGAGATCGGACGCCAGTTCGGCGGCAAGCACCACACGACCGTGCTGCACTCGGTCGAAAAGATCGATGAGGTCCGCAAGACCGACAAGGATTTGAACCGGTTGCTCAACAAGCTGACCGAACAGTTAGGCGGATAAAGCATTCGCGTCCCTCGGGAACCCGGTCCTAAGCCGGGGACCCAGGGTCGCCGGCCGGTCGAGACTGGCCGAAGTCGCGATCGAGCGTGGGGCGTGCCGGTTTTGCGGGTTTTCTTTTAAGATAAGGGGAGTGTCAACCGATCCCTCTGCCTGGGAGATTTTGTCTATGCCGGTAGAAGCCATGGCGACAGCGGCGGGAACCACGACGATGGAAATCACGGTCAGTAAGTCTGAGCTCGTACGCGAGCTTACGGCCGCCCAGGGCGTGGTGCAACCCAAAACCACCATACCCATCCTCTCGAATTATTTGTTCGAGGCGAGTGGGGACAAGCTCTCGCTCACCGCTACTGATCTGGAATTGAGCCTGCGCACCTCGTGCAAGGTCAAGGTCGTCCGGGAAGGTTCCTGCACGGTTCCCGCTCGCAAGCTGTTCGAGTACGTGAAGCTGCTGCGGGATGCCGATATCACCATCAAACTGCTCGAGAATCATCACATCAGCATTCGTTGCGGACGTTCCCACACGAGGATGGTCGGCATCCCCCGGTCGAATTTTCCCAGCCTGCCGGCATTTCCCACCTCGAGCATAATCAAGATTCCCGTGCCCGTACTCCGCACCCTGATCGAGAAAACCGGGTTCGCGGTGGCCAACGAAGAGTCGCGCTACACGCTCAATGGCGCGCTCATGGTGCTGAAACCAGAGTCGATCACTATGGTGGCAACCGATGGGCACCGTTTGTCCCACATCGAATGCAGCGACACCAAGTTCGAGGGTGTCTTCGGGGAGATGCGAACGCTGGTGTCGAAGAAGGGCATGGACGAACTGGAGAGGCTGCTGGTTTCGCCGGATACCGAGGAAGTCGAATTCGCGAAGGATGACGCCAACCTGTACTTCCGCCTAGGCACCCGGCTGCTGACCGCGCGTCAACTCCCCGGAACATTTCCCAACTATGAGGCGGTGTTGCCGAAGGAAAATAGCAAGGTGGTGACCGTGAACGGCGACGAATTGTCGGCGGCCATTGCTCGCGTCGCCCAGTTTGCCGACGAACGTTCTCGCGCCCTTCGCCTGCGCTTGGAAAAAGGGGAACTCAAGTTGTCGGCCCGTTCAGAAGATATGGGGGAATCGGAAGATTCGATCGAAACCGACTACGACGGAGACGAGCTGGCGGTCGGCTTTAATGCGCAGTATCTGCTGGACTTCCTGAAGGCCGTTGGCACGCGCGATGTGAAACTGGAATTCAAGGACGCCCAGTCGGCTGGCCAGATGCGTCCCGCCGAGGGCGCAGAGTACAAGTACCGCTACATTGTAATGCCCATGCGGATCTGAGGGGTTTCGCCTTCCACCACGTCTAAGGCCTTCGCTTTTCGCTAGTTGCTGGCTGGGAGAGAAGCACGGATGGAGACCTCTTTCTCTGTCAAGGAAGGCCGTATCCAAAGCCAATTTGAACTGATAGCATCGCCCATGGCCGGCTTTCGGGCGGGAGTCTATCCGAACCTTGACCGTCGGTCCGATTGGCCTTAATGTTGGACGCCACGGCGTCTTGGGGAGGCATTTATGCTGAGCGGATTCAAGCAGTTTATCCTGCGCGGGAACGTCATCGATATGGCGGTTGGCGTGGTGGTTGGCGCCGCCTTCGCTGCCCTGGTTTCGGCCTTCACCAAGGACTTGCTCACTCCCATGATCGCCGCCGTCGTGGGTAAGCCCGACTTCTCTGCGATAAGCTTTACCGTGCATGGCAGCACCTTCGCCATCGGCGATTTCATCAACGCCGGCGTGTCCTTCCTACTGATCGCAGCCGCGGTCTATTTCTTCGTGGTCACTCCCCTCAATATGCTGCTGGCGCGCCTAAAGAAAGCTCCGGTACCCGCCGATCCCACCACCAAGCGGTGCCCGGAATGTCTAAGTGAGATTCCCATCGAAGCCAAACGCTGTTCCCACTGCGCCCAGCCCGTTTCCGTGGGCGTGGCGGCAGATTGACGTTGGCTTCCATCAACCATCGGCGAGCGAGTTCGGTATCATAGGATGCATGGCTTGTGATCTGCGTCTTGCCCTCCTGGGCACTGTGCTGGCACTTTTTCTCGCCGCTCGGCCCGCCCTAGGTCAACAATCTCCCTCGCCGGCAACGGCTCCCCCGACGGCCGCTATCGAATCGGGGGAGGTAGTGAATAGTACGTACCACAATACGAGCATCGGATTCCGCTACCCGATCCCGGTTGGTTGGGTAGATCGCACCGCGGAAATGCGCGAGGCGGCAACCGATCACCAGAAGGAGAGTGTCCTGCTGGCCATATTTGAGCGGCCTCCTGAGGCCGCGGGCGAAACCGTGAACTCGGCCGTCGTTATTGCGATCGAGGCCGCTTCGGCTTACCCTGGCCTGAAAACCGCTGCCCAGTATTTTGGGCCCGTCACCGAACTCACCACCGCCAAGGGTTTCACCCCGGTCGCCGAACCCTATGAGTTTCCCGTCGACGGTCGGCCCATCATACGTCGCGACTTTCAAAGGAGGATGGCCAGCATCACCATGCTGCAAAGCACTCTCGCCATGTTAACTAAGGGTTCGATTCTCTCGTTCACGTTCCTCGGGGGCAGCTCCGATGAAGTCTCCGCAATGGTGGAGCAGCTGGCTTTCGAACGACCCAAGAAGCCGGCGCACAAATAGAGTAGAAACTTCTGAACTCGGATCACGTACGGTTTCTGCCTCGTGAGTTCTAGCCCTTCGTCCTACTCACGGGGATCTTTTTTGGCCCCCGACCGCCCTGCATTCCCCTTCGCCGGCTGGGCGGCCGCCGGTGCTTGCCACGCGCGCTGAAGAACCCTCCGTAACCCTCTGTAACTGTTGGCAATTCCAGGGTTTACCGGATCGATTCCGGGTCGAAAAAGAGCTTCGAATGTGCTAAAATAATAGTCAGGGATTTTCAGCCTAACTATTAGTAATTTCAGTAGCTTGACATGATTCCGAGAACCGGAAACGGGCCTGAGGTCCGGCTTCTGGATTCCGACAAATCTGCACGGAGCGGAATGGTAACAAAAGAGATCGCCCCACCCACGGTGGATACCGAGAACAAAAACGGGAAGGCCACTCCTGCGGACGGAGGCAACGGCGCCTACACGGCTGAATCGATCAAAGTGTTGGGCGGAATGGAAGCGGTTCGTAAGCGTCCCGCCATGTACATCGGATCGACGGGAGAGCTCGGACTGCACCATCTGGTCTACGAAGTGGTTGATAACTCCGTCGATGAAGCGTTGGCGGGCTTCGCGGACCGCATTGAAGTCACGATTCATATCGACAACTCCGTGACCGTGGTGGACAACGGCCGCGGCATTCCTGTCGATGCCATGGAAATCGACGGCGAAAAGATTCCCGCCGTCCAAGTGGTCATGACTCGTCTGCACGCCGGCGGCAAGTTCGATTCCTCTTCCTACAAAGTTTCCGGCGGCCTGCACGGGGTCGGGGTGTCTTGCGTGAACGCCCTGAGCCATGAGCTGGCGCTTGAAATCTGGCGGGATGGCTTTACCTGGGAGCAGCAATACTCGAAAGGCGAGCCCACCACCAAACTAAAAAAGGCCGGGGCGACCAAGAAGCGCGGGACCAAAGTGCACTTTCTCCCCGACAAGGAAATCCTCACCGTCACCGAATTCAACTTCGATACGTTGGCGCAGCGGCTGAGAGAGCTTGCCTTCCTGAACAAGGGATTGCAGATTACTCTTACCGACGAGCGTACCACCGATGCTAAGACCGGCGAGCCCAAGACCGTCGAATTCAAGTACAACGGCGGCATCGCGGAGTTTATCAAGCACCTGAACCGGGGAAAATCTGTGCTGCACGACAAGCCGATTTACATGGAAGCCGAGCGCGACGGAGTGGCCATGGAAATTGGCTTGCAGTACAACGACGGCTATTCGGAAACGGTTTTCAGCTTCGCCAATAACATCAACACCGTCGACGGCGGAACGCATTTGTCGGGCTTCCGTACGGCACTGACCCGCACCATCAACTACGCTGGTCAGCAGATGGGCCTGTTCAAAGACGTCAAAGAGAATCTCACCGGCGACGATGTGCGGGAAGGCTTGGTAGCGGTCATCAGTGTAAAACTCTCGCAACCGCAGTTCGAAGGCCAAACCAAGGGCAAGCTGAATTCTGATATTGCGGGGGTGGTGCAAGCCTTCGTCAACGAGCGGTTAGGCGCGTACTTGGAACAGAATCCAACGGCGGCGCGCAAGATCATCAACAAGGCGGTTGAAGCAGCCCGCGCGCGCGAGGCGGCGCGCAAGGCGCGCGATCTGACCCGGCGCAAAGGAGCGCTCGACGGAGGTGGTCTGCCGGGCAAGCTGGCCGACTGCTCCGAACGCCAGCCCGATCGTTGTGAGCTGTTCCTGGTCGAAGGCGAGTCGGCCGGCGGCACGGCCAAGCAAGGACGGGATCGTCGCTTCCAGGCGGTCTTGCCGCTCAAAGGCAAGATTCTCAATGTCGAGAAGGCGCGCTACGACAAAATGCTTGGCCACGAAGAGATTCGCGCCATGATTACAGCCCTCGGTACGGGCATCTCGAAAGAGGACTTCGATGCCGCCAAGCTGCGCTACGGGAAGATCATCCTGATGACCGACGCGGATGTGGACGGCAGCCACATACGAACTCTGCTGCTGACATTCTTTTTCCGCCACATGCAGGACCTAATCAAGCGGGGAAACGTGTTCATCGCCCAGCCCCCGCTGTTTTCCATTAAGAAGGGCAAATCCTTGCAATACATCAAGGATGAAAAGGAATACGTCAAAGTGATGGTGAAGCGCGCCTCCGAGGGCTTGATCGTGCGCCATGGCGAGGGTGCGGCCAAACTGGAGGGCGCGGCACTCGCTAAGTTCATCACCACTCTCGATGAATATTTGAAATTGTTTGAGAAGGTCGATAAACGAGTCCGCGACGAGAAGGTCACCGATTTGCTGCCCAAACTCGATCTCTCCAAACGGAGTGATTTTGAGGGCGACAAGAAGACCCCGCCCAAGAAAATCGAGAGGCTCGAAAAAGAGCTGAAGAAACTCGAAAAGGAGCGCCAGTTCAAGGCGGTCGAGATGCGCTTCGACGAAGAGCACACTCTCTGGGAGGTGCGTTACGTCAACTCGCAAGGTGCCGAGCACCTTATCAATTGGGAATTGGCCTCGACGGCGGAATACCGCCAACTGCTATCCAAGTTCAAGCAGATCGAGTCCTATCTCGAACCTCCCTTCGTGGTCGAAACCGTAGGCAAGGGTGCTGCGGTTGAGGCTAATGCCAACGGCGAAAAGGAAGAATTGAGTGATGCCGAACGCGAGGACCTGGAGAAAGCACAGAAAAAGACCGCTAAAGAAGTGCCGGGCAAAACCGCCAAGAAAAGGTCTGAACCTGAAATCGCGGAAAAGGCCACAGCTCGTGATCTGCGCGATTACGTGCTGGCCGAGGGCCGTAAAGGTTATGACGTACAGCGCTACAAGGGTCTGGGGGAAATGACTGCCCCGCAACTCTGGGAAACTACCATGGATCCGGAACGACGGACCCTGCTGTCGGTTAGGCTCGAAGACATTGCCGAGTGCGAGACGATCTTTACCACACTCATGGGGGAAGACGTAGAAGCACGCCGCAAGTTCATCGAAGACAACGCGCTCGATGTGAAGAATCTGGACATCTGAGTTGGCTCGACACCCGCCGAGCAGGCTCACGCGTCGGTAAGAGAGACCTTGGCCTCCCATCGTCCCTCCGAATCTTACCTATGGCCCAGGCCCTGATTGCGAGAATCGCGCTCATCGGACTGGGAGGCAGCCAACCTCCTGGCTTGACTGTCTGCTCAAGAGACCGGTAGCTTGCCAATTCGGTTCTCTTTGGATGGAGCAAGCATGCTAGGCCGAGCCCCTGGATTGATCTTAGTCATCACCCTGCTGGTTGCCGCGCTGATTGGGCAGACTCAGCGAGAGATGCCGACTTACGATGTCAGCGAGCATTACACAAAATACGAATACCGCATCTCGATGCGCGACGGCGTGCGGCTGTTCACCGCCGTTTACCTTCCCAAAGACAGTTCTCAGCGATACCCGTTTTTGATCAACCGGACTCCCTACGGCGTGACGCCCTACGGAGTAGAGCATTACCCCAAGCGCCTAGGCCCTTCTTCGGAATTTGACAAAGCGGGATACATTTTCGTCTTTCAGGATGTCCGCGGTCGCTACCTCTCCGAGGGGAAGTTTGTTGAAATGCGCCCGCACATTGACGACAAGAAATCCAAAGAAGACGTGGATGAAAGCAGCGACCTGTACGACACCATCGAATGGCTGCTGAAAAATGTTCCCAACAACAATGGGAGCGCCGGAATTTGGGGCATCTCCTACCCCGGCTTCTATACCTCCGCCAGCATCATCGACTCGCATCCCGCGCTCAAGGTGGCCTCGCCGCAGGCGCCGATGACCGATCTTTTCATGGGCGACGACTCCTATCACGGCGGGGCTCTCATGCTGGCGGCAAACTTCGATTTCTATACCACCTTCCGGCCACAGGCTAATCCCGAGCTTCCACCGAAAACTTCGGTCCCGTTCGACTACGGCACAAACAGCGGCTACGAATTCTTTCTGAAAGCCGGAACGCTCGAGAATTTGACCAAGATGCTCGCCGGCCAGGCCCTCTGGCTCGATCAGGTGCGCCACGATACCTACGATGATTATTGGAAGGCGCGCAATCTGGCTCCCCACATGAAGAACATTCACTGCGCGGTTTTAACCGTGGGCGGCTGGTTCGATGCCGAGGATCTCGAAGGTCCGTTCTCGACCTACCGGGCGATCGCCGAGAACAATCCGGATATTTCGAATGTCTTGGTGATCGGTCCATGGGCGCATGGCGGTTGGGAGCGGGGGGATGGTACGCATCTCGGCCGGGTAGATTTTCGCTCGAAAACCGCTGAATATTATCGCCAGGGCATTGTTTTCCCGTTCTTCGAGCGGTATTTGAAAGGCGGACCGCAGGCCAAGCTTTCCGAAGTTCATACCTTCGAAACCGGCACCAATGTCTGGAAGCAATATCCTTCCTGGCCTCCTGAGAATGCCCAGCCGAAAACCCTGTATTTTCGCATCCATGGCGGACTTTCCTTCGATCCTCCGGGACGAGAGTCTCCCGCCTTCGACGAATACCTGAGCGACCCCGCCCGGCCCGTGTCCTTCCTTCCCTATCCTGCCCGGGATGTTCCGCCCGAGTACATGGTCTCCGACCAGCGATTTGCCGCATCGCGAGCCGATGTCCTCGCCTATCAAACGCCGGTTTTAGAGCAAGACGTAACCATCGCTGGTCCGGTTTCGCCGCAGCTTTTCGTTTCCACCTCCGGCACCGATTCCGATTGGGATGTGAAGTTGATCGATGTCTATCCTCAGGATTCTCCTGAGAGCAGGCGGGACGAGGTTAAGCCGGAAGAGCGAGATGCGGCGGGCACGGACGATTCTCGGCCTCCCCGCTTCGACGGATTTGAGCAACTGGTGCGTGGCGAACCTTTCCGCGGGAAGTTTCGTCGCAGCTTTGAAAAGCCCGAGCCGTTTATACCCGGCAAGGTCGAAGAAATCAGCTTCACCATGCCGGACATCAATCACACTTTCCGGCGCGGGCATCGCATCATGCTTCAGGTCGAGAGTTCTTGGTTTCCTCTGACCGACCGCAATCCGCAAACGTTTATCAATATCCCCGATGCCAAGCCGTCTGACTTTGCAGCGGCCACCGAGCGTGTGTACCGTTCCCAGGAGCAAGCTTCGGGAGTTGTGGTGGAGGTGCTGCCAGGACCTGCGGGGTCACCCTAGCTCATCCGCCGAGAAAGCCTCCGGGCCTCGCCGGCTCCGCTTTTCTCCGGGATAGATTCGATCAAAAACCACCCAGCTGGCGGCGATGACGACAAGCGCCAGCACGCTCCCCTCAGGTCCGACCGTTCCTCCTGTCAGCCAGCGAGCGCCGTGAAAGGAGGAATTCAGCAGGTGTCCGGTGACTGTGCCCCCGCTGTCAGGAACCGAGTACAGATAGCTTTCGCCCCAATCCCAAGAGGCGTGCATGCCGAGGGCAAACCACAGGCTTCCGGTGCGGCGTAGGGTAAAGCAGAAGAACAAGCCGATCGCGGCGGCGCAAAAAGCGCCCACTGCGGACTCGCCCTCGTTGAGCCATAAGTGAAGCCCACCGAAAAAAAACGACAGAACGCAGGCGGCCGGCCAGAACCCGATCCCTTGGGCAAGCGCGAACTGGGAATAGCCGCGGAACGCGAACTCTTCGAACACTGCCACCAGAAGGAAGAAAACGCCCCAAAATAGCGCGAACCGCAAGATGCGCGGGCCATGGAGACTCAGGCTGCCAAAGGAAAAAACACCCACCAGCCACAGCAACAGCATGAGCGCAGAAAGAGCTAGAATTCCCCAAAGAACTCCGAGGCCGAACCACGGACCCACCTTGCGAAGAGGAAATCCGTAGCTCGAGAACGGGCATTGCTCAATCGCTGCCATGACGTATGCCGGCAGCAAAACGGAGAGAACCAGCACGAACTGCAGAAACATGCTGCGCCACAGCCAGCCGGCACCATGCTCCGGAATCAAACGTTCCAAGCTCGAGAGAAGCATAAAAAGGACAATTGCCATCCCCAGGTAGAGAAAAATGCGCCATCCGGGTCGCAGCCCGTCCGGGCCGAGAAAGATTGGGTGCGTCGGTTGCCGGGAGAGCGAGGACGAAAAAGCAGGCAGGGACGGGGATTCGCGATCCTCCGGGGCCAGTTTGGCATCGAGATCCGGTCTAGCCTCATGCATCGAGAATTTCCCAACCGCCTTCAAAAATGGTAAAACACTCGGCGCCAGTGCCATGGGTAAATTTTTTGTCCGCGAACGCTTCGGTCAGCCGCAGGTCTTAGCCGGCTCGCTGCTCGTGATCTTTATGGGGCAGTGTTTGTGGCTGCTGGCCCGCGGTACTTCGCCGTTGGACGTCGACTCCGCCCAGCTTTTCCGGGTGCAAGAAGGCGTCCGCCAGTGGCAGGGCAACGGGATCGCCGGGACCCCGGCACCGGAAAGGCTGGAATTGGCCAGTGGCCCCCCGCCTGAGATTGAAGAAAACCAGGGCTACGATCCTTACCACACTCCTCTATGGTATCTGGTGGCGTCGGCCGCGTTCGCACGCTCACCGGATACGTCGACAATCCGATCGGTTCGCTATTGGGGTTGGCTGGCACGGCTGCCCTACACCGTCTGCGGCGTGCTCCTGGGCGCGTCCCTTTGGTATGTCGCTCGCAGACTATACGGGAACTCCGGCGGGTTTGTAGCACTGGCTCTCTATTGCTTCTCCCCTGCGATGATCGAGAGCAGCACCCTCTGGCTGGTTCCGCCCGATATGCCGGCAGCCTGGGGCACATTCGGTGCCGTCTTCACCTCGATTGCGGTGGCCCACACCTTGTATGCTCCTCGCGAGGTCGTGCTATGGAACTGGCGTCGCATCTTGCTGTTGGGGCTTTCCTTGGCACTGGCCGTGGGGTGCCAGTCCTCTATGCTTGTGCTGGTACCGATCTCGCTTGCCCTCATGTGGTACGTGGCACCTAGCCGACGGCCTGCTGCGCTGGCGATCTGGGCAGCAGCCTGCGGGGTGGCTGTCGCGCTGCTCTTTGCCGCCTATGGATGGGACGCTCAAGTGGCTGGGAAGGGAATTCAGCACCTCCGGTGGCTCGACCTCAGCGCACGCGCTTTTGCGATGGGGCCCGCCTACCAAGCTGTGTGGTCCGAGTTGCTCAAAGGCGGGCCATCGCTCATCCTCGCGCTTCCGCTCTCGATCGCCGCTTATTTGCTTTGGCCTCGGGCTCGTTATTTTGGCAACACGGTGCCTCTGGTGCTCGCTCTGTTTTTCCTGATCCTGAGCGTAGGCGCAGTGCACGCGGGATCCGGGTTCGTGCTCATGGCACTGCCCTTCCTATTCATCTTTGTTGCCGGCATAACCGCCGATCTGCTTGAGACCAGTTACCGCAAACTGGTCCTGGCGTCGGTTTGGGGGTGGCTGACCGGCAATGCTCTCTGGAACCTGGTTCAGTTGGCCAAAGTTGGACACGGCTGATCGATGTCGACTCATGAGTCCGCCATGCCGACCGAATCGAGATCGCGACTGGCCAACCTCGGTTGGGCCTTGCTGGCTCCAACCGGCAAGGAGGGCAAATGTCCAGGAATCTGGAGTATTATTACCTTGTGGGACGCCCAAATTGGATTTTGCTTGCGCAGGTGGCTTTGCTCACTCTGGCGGTGAGCGCGGCGGCTCAGATCAATGCCGCTCCTCCTTCGGTTACGTCGATCGGGTTTGGTGGACGCGCGATCAGCTCTTTATTCCCCAGCGTCACCTCACTCGGGCCGCGGGGATTCACTCCAGGGTTTAATCCGGCGTTCCCCAACAGCCGACCGCTGTTTGGTCTGCATCCTCCACCGCCGCCCTTATTCGACGGTCACCACCACCACCACCACCCGGACAACGGCTCCGTCCCTCTAGTTGGTGGCTATGGCCTGCCCTACTACGCTTACTACGACCCTGGTTACATGCCCTATTACCCCTACTACTACCAGGCCAACGACGCTCAGAATGACAGCTCCGAGGATCCCTATGACGGTGGTCCCACGGTCTTTGACCGACGTGGCCGGGGCACGCCGGCTCGGCCTCCAGCGGCGGACTCCGAAGACCAGGCAACTCGATCTGATCCTCCATCACCCGCGGCGAGCGAAACCGATCCGCCCGTGAGTCAGCCCGCTACCGTGCTGGTTTTCAAAGACGGTCGACGCATGGAGATCGAGAACTACGCCATCGTTGGCAATACGCTCTACGACCTTAGCGACGGTGCGCGCCGCAAGGTTCCACTGACTGATTTGGACATTGGTGCCACCACGAAGCAAAACGACGAACGGGGGATTGATTTCCAGATACCCTCAGGCACCTAAAAGTGCTGCGCATGCTTAAATGCGTAATCATCCCGGGTCTCCTGCTTGCTCTGGCGGTGGCCGCCAGCCCGCAAGTGCGAGGCGGTTTTGGTGTCGGAGTCGGCCGCCCCGGATTCGGACATCCCGGCTTCGGCCGCCCGGCATGGGGAAACGGATTCGGATTTCCCGGCCGTTTTCCGGGAAACGTGGTCTTCTTCACGGGCTACAGCGACTACCCGGTGTACGCAGATTACCCATCCGGATGGGCTGGTCAGCCGCCACAGCCACTTGTCGTCGTACAGTCGAACCCTAGCCCTGCTCCTTCCGAACCACCATCCGAGCCCCTGATGATCGTATGGCAAGGGGACCACTACGTAAGCTACGGTGGCCGCGCTACTGCCAACACCGTTCGCCGCGCAGGAGAGGACTACTCCGAATCCGTCGCGTCCGCCGGTCGGGGTCAATCGGCCGCTCGATCCTCTCCGCCAGCACAACTCGACCAGCCTCAGCTTCCGCCCGCCGTGCTGGTATTTCGCGATGGGCATCGAGAACAGGTCGAGGACTACGTCATTGCCAGCGGCAAATTGTACGTTCGCGGGGATTATTGGCGGGATGGCTATTGGACCAGAACGGTCGAGCTCGCCGCACTCGACCTACCGCGAACCCTCAGCACAAACCACGAGAATGGCGTCAATTTCGTCTTACCCGCAGGACCCAATATGGTCGTCACTCGACCCTAAGTTTCAGAACGCCCGATCGCAAGCCTCTCGTCGGCCCACACTCCATGTTCCAGACCGCGGTTTCGCCCGGTTATCGTTTTTGGCACCCGCGCTCGTTCCGAAGGAGCGGGTTTGGGCCCCAAACGTGGTATAATGAAAATGGTTTGGATGCTATGTAAGCCCAATATAAACAATTACTTACATAAGTCTCCCCGCGAAATCCAAGAACCCAATCGAGAGCAGAACCGATGGCTGATGAGCAGAATCCTCAACTTCCTCTGACTCCCCCCGGAGGGGGAGCGGGCGCGGCCAACATTCAACCGGTCAACATTGAAGAGGAGATGCGGCGGTCGTATCTCGATTATTCAATGTCGGTGATTATCGGCCGCGCGCTGCCCGACGTGCGTGACGGGCTGAAGCCGGTCCATCGGCGCCTTCTCTACCACATGTACGACATGGGCTTGCTGCACAATCGCAAGTTCGTGAAGTGCGCCAAGGTGGTCGGCGAAACCATGGGCAAGTACCATCCCCACGGTGACACGGCTCTTTACGACGCCCTGGTGCGCATGGCGCAAACCTTCTCGTTACGCTATCCGCTCGTAGACGGCCAGGGGAACTTCGGTTCTGTAGACGATGATCCACCGGCCGCCATGCGATACACCGAATGTCGCCTGACACGTCTGGCCGAGGACCTCAACGCCGACATCGACAAGGATACGGTCGATTTCGTTCCGACCTACGACGACTCCAATGTGGAGCCGCTCGTGCTGCCCACTCGGTTTCCGAATCTGCTGGTCAATGGCTCGAATGGAATTGCGGTGGGCATGGCGACCAATATTCCGCCGCATAATCTCACGGAAATCGTGGACGCGACCATTATGCTGGTGATCAATCCGCAGACGTCGCTCCCGGAGATCCTGAAGGTCGTCAAAGGCCCGGATTTTCCCACGGCGGGGATCATTCACGGGAAGAGCGGGATTCTCGAGGCTTACAAGAGCGGCCGCGGCCGCTTCATGATGCGCGCGAAAGCCGCCATCGAAACCTTCAGCAAAGACCGCCAAGCCATCATTGTTACCGAAATTCCCTATCAGGTGAGCAAGAAGCGGCTGCTCGAGCGCATGGCGGAGTTGGTCAATAACAAGACCATCGACGACATCTCGGATCTGCGCGACGAAAGCGATCGCGACGGGATGCGCATCGTAATCGAACTCAAGCGCGGGGCCGAGCCTCAAATCGTACTGAACCAGCTGTTCAAGCACACCCAGATGCAGGAAAGCTTCAGCATGATCCTGCTGGCGGTGATTCACGGCCAACCTCGGGAGATGGGGCTGATCCAGGCGATTCGGTACTTCATCGACCACCGGGTGGACGTGGTCCGCCGCCGTACCGCTTTCTTGCTGGCCAAAGCGAAGGAACGCGAGCATATTCTCGAAGGCTATCAGACCGCCCTCGACCACCTGGACAATGTGATCACGATTATCCGCGGCAGCGCGAATCGAGCGGACGCGCGCGACAACCTGGTTCTCTACTTCGCCGGGAAGAAGATCGATATCAATACCACCGGCCGGCCGCCCAGGCTCGATCCGGAAAAGCCCTTTACCGCGATGCAGGCCGACGCCATTCTCGACCTGCAACTGCATCGTCTGACCCGGCTCTCCATCGACGAAATTACGAAGGAGCTGGCCCTGACACGGGAAAACATCGCCGAATTCGAGTCCATCCTCGGCTCGGAGAAGAAACTTCGCGGGGTGATCATCAAGGAGCTCGAAGAAATCAAGAAGCTATTCGGGGATGAACGCCGCACCCGCATTGAAGACGAGGCCGCGGAAATCCAGCTGGAAGACCTCATCGCCGATGAGCAGGTGGCTGTCACCGTGAGCCATGGCGGCTATCTCAAGCGTACGCCGATCTCGACGTACCGCATGCAGCGTCGTGGCGGGACGGGTCGAACCGGCATGAAGACCCGCGACGAAGATTTCGTCGAGCATCTGTTCATCGCTTCGACCCACGCTTACATCCTCGTATTCACCAACACCGGCCGCGTGTACTGGCTTAAGGTGTACGAGATTCCCGACGTGGGAGCAGCGGGCAAAGGCAAGCACATAGGAAATCTGGTCGGCCTGCAGCCGGGAGAAACGGTGCGCACGATGCTCGCGGTGCGGGACCTCGAAGAAGAAGGGAAATTCATCTTCTTTGCCACCCGGAACGGCACGGTGAAAAAGACCGAGCTCAAAGACTTCTCCCATGTTATGGCGCGGGGCATCATTGCCATCGGCATCGAGAAAGGAGACGAGCTGGTGGGAGTCACCCTGACCGACGGCAACCAGATCGTGTTCCTGGCGTCGCACGACGGTCAGGCGATTCGTTTCGGCGAAGACGATGTCCGCTCGATGGGACGCCCGGCCTTTGGGGTTCGCGGCATGAAGCTCGACGGCGATGACTATATCGTCGGCATGGCTACGACACCCAAGCATCCAGAGGCAGCGGAAGCCAACCGAGAACAGGCCAAAGCCAAGGCCGGCGTCCCCGCGGCGACCGCCACGGACGAGACCATGCCGATCAAAGGTTCCCTCATTCTCTCCGTCACCGAAAACGGTTACGGCAAGCGCACTCCCGCCGATGAATACCGTCTACAAGGTCGCGGCGGCTCGGGTGTGATCAACGTCAAGACCACGGAGCGCAACGGCAAAGTCGTCGGCATTGCCCAGGTTGCGGAAGACTCCGAAGTGATGTTGATCAGCCAATACGGCAAGATCATCCGCATGGATTCGGGCACCATCCGCGAATCCGGCCGCGCCGCCCAAGGTGTCAGGTTGTTGCAGCTCGAACCGGGAGATCGCGTCGCCGCAGCCGTGGTGATCCCGGCGGTAGAGGAAGAAGACACATTGATTCAATAATCCTGCC
>DATJVZ010000249.1:0-11876 GCA_035501575.1 Terriglobales bacterium
GTGCTCCTGCTCACCGGTTCGCCCCGGGTAACCGAGGGCGCCATGACGACAACAGCGCGAACCATGCGCCTGAACCGCGTCACCGGAGACGCCGTGGCCGAAGGCGACGTGAAGAGCACGTACAACGACCTGAAGCCGCAACCTGGCGGAGCCCTGCTGGCTTCCGCCAGCCCGATTCACGTGACCGCCCGAACCATGACGATGCATCGCGCGGCTGCCGTCGCCTTGTACACCGGGAGTGCGCGGCTGTGGCAGGATGCCAACACGGTCGAAGCCCCCTCGATCGAATTCAATCGCGACCGCCGCTCCATGGTGGCGCGCGGAACACCTAGCCAACCCGTATCGACCGCTCTGGCTCAGATTGAGAAAAATGGAAACCCGGTCTCGGTGGCCCTGCGTTCTTCCTTTCTCTCGTACACGGACGGCGAGCGCCGGGTTCACCTCGAGGAGAACGTCAGCGCGAACTGGGACGGGGTGACGATCACCTGCCGACGAATGGACGCCTTTCTCGAGCCCCGCGGCCAGGAAGAAACATCCGCCACTTCCCGAGGACGGCTGGAGAAAATCGTCGCATCAGAGCAAGTAGTGGTCCATCAGACCAGCCGACAAGCCGTGGGAGACCAGCTGAACTACACCGTCAGCGACGACAGATTCGTGCTGACCGGCGGACCGCCTAGCATTTTTGATGCCGAACGCGGTAAGATTACCGGGGTTTCATTGACTTTCTATAGGGGCGATGATAGGGTGCTGGTTGAAGGAAACAATTCATCCCCCACCGTAACCCAAACGCGAGTGGCACGATAAATGCGTACGTTGGCCACCGACGAAATCGGAAAGTCCTACCGCGGTCGCCGGGTCGTAAACGGTGTAAGTCTTCGCGTTGAGCAGGGTGAAGTTGTTGGCTTGCTTGGACCTAACGGCGCCGGAAAGACCACAACTTTCTACACAATCGTAGGCTTGATCCCACCGGACACGGGTCGCATTCTGGTTGACGACGACAATATTACGGACTTGCCCATGTATCTAAGGGCACGTCAGTATGGAGTCAGCTATCTGCCGCAAGAAGCCTCGGTTTTTCGCAAGCTTACGGTCGAAGAGAACATTTTGGCGGTGCTCGAAACTCAATCCATCTCCTGGCACGAGCGCCGGGAGCGCATGGAAAAATTAATCGATCAGTTGGGCTTAGGGCACATCCGGCAGAACCGGGGTTATGCACTCTCTGGGGGGGAGCGACGCAGGGTAGAGATAGCGCGCGCGTTGGCAATCAACCCCACATTTATTTTGCTGGACGAACCATTTTCTGGAATCGATCCGCTTGCCGTACTAGATTTGCAGAAGATTATCAGCGATCTGCGGGCGGGCGGAATTGGCATCCTGGTCACGGATCACAATGTGCGTGAGACGTTGTCTGTGACCGACCGAGCCTACATCATTGATGAAGGCCGGATCTTCCGCCACGGGTCGCCGGAGCAGTTGGCGGGCGACGCGGAAGTGCGGCGGGTGTATTTAGGCGAGAGTTTTTCCCTCGTGTAACCTCAGGCGGTGCTGTTCGTCTGGACGCTCGGCAGACAAGATCTGGACGAACGGCACATCCTAGCGTTCGACAATAGGTCTAGTTCGATTTATGGCGTTGCTGCAACCCAAGTTGCATCTCAAGGTCTCCCAGAGACAGATCCTTACCCCGGGTCTCGTGCAGATGGTGAGCGTCCTTGCACTCAACAAGCTTGAGCTGCGGGACATGATCAACGCCGAGATGGTTGAGAATCCGGTTCTCGAAGAACTGGAGGATGCGGTACCGCTGCTCGACGACGTCGACCGTAAGAAAGAAGACCGTGACCGCCCGGCACCAACTCCCGAAGAGAACCCGATTGCGGCCGTCGAGAAGAAAGACCCCTTTGAAGAGATCGACTTCGGTTCATTCTTTCAGGATTACCTTGATCCCGGCTACCGCAGCCAGTGGCAATCAGAGGAGATTGAGCGTCCTTCGTTTGAGAACTTTTTGTCGAAGCCGAGCAATCTCACCGATCACCTGCTTTGGCAGCTCGGCTCGATCGTTACTCGCCCGCCGGTTCGCGAAGCCGCAGAACTTGTAATCGGCAATCTCAATGAAGATGGCTATCTCATCGCGAGCGATGAGGAACTATTGGGAGTCGCACCACCCACCACTCCCGAAACGGATGCCGCTGCCATCGCGAACGTAGTCGAAGAGGCCACGGCCCTCGGTTTGGGGGACGCTATGCCGGCTCAGGGCGAACCCCCGGCGATGGCCGCGGAGTATTCTCCCGATTCTGGGGTCGAAACCTGGCAGGAACTTGCCGGCGGAAATTTGGATCCCGGCGCCGCTGACCCGGCGGCCACGGTTCGGCCGGCGGCCAAAGCGCCGGTGCTGCCACCTGCTCCGCCTGCCGCGAAGCCCGCCAACGGTGCAGCGTTTCGCGCCAATTTTACCCTCAAGGATCTGCACGAGGCCATCGAGCTGGTGCGGCAACTGGATCCGCCCGGGGTTGCCTGCCGTGACCTGCGCGAGTGCTTACTCTATCAATTGCGCTTCGGCCAACAGCAACTGGAGTCGCAGAAGAACGGCAACGGGGACCGCGAGGCCACCCGCCAGGCGCTGGGCGACGCCATCGCGGTGGTCGACGGACATCTGCAGGCTTTAACCAATAAACAATTCAAGGAGATCTCGAAGGCGATCAACCGCCCGGTCGAGGCCGTAGAGCATGTTCTGACTTTCATTCGCAGCCTCGATCCGCGCCCCGGGCTTCGCTATAACAAGGTCGAGCCTCGCCTGATCGAGCCTGACGTCGCCTTTGTGAAACACGGGGACGAATGGCTGGTGATCATGAACGACGAAGATGTTCCCCAGCTGCGTCTGAACCCGGCCTATCGGCGCTTATTGTCCCGGGACGGGAATGACAAAGATACCCGCAACTACGTCAAGGAACGATACAAGTCCGCCATCCAGCTGATCAAGAACATCGAGCAACGCAAGCAAACCATCCTTAAGGTTTGTCACTCCATCGTCGCCCGCCAGCAAGAGTTCTTGGAAAGAGGCATCGATTCTCTCAAGCCCATGATGATTAAGGAAGTGGCGGAGGAAATTGGCGTGCATCCTTCCACGGTTTCGCGGGCGGTGGCGAGCAAATACGCTCATACCCCTCAAGGCGTCTTCGAACTGCGATACTTCTTCAGCGAAAGCGTAAATGGCCCGGAAGGCGGCAACACCTCGTTGCTCATCCTCAAACGAAGGGTCAAGAAGCTGATCGAGGGAGAAGACCCCGCCCGACCGCTCACCGACGAACAGATCACCCGCATCCTGCAATCCCAGGGGATCCAGGTCACTCGCCGCACGGTCGCGAAATACCGGGAGGACCTGCGCATCCCGAGTACCCACCAGCGCAGAGTGAAAAAATGATGAAAGCTCAATCCTGCGGCGACCATCGCTTGGTCGCCAAAGCTCGGACGAGTTTGCCTTGCTATCCCGTAAGAGGTGGCCGTCGAGCCGAGCCTCCTCAGTAAGCGAGTCTCGGAAAGCCGACAACAACCAACTCAGGAGGGCGCTCATGAATGTGGAATACACCGGCAGGCAGTGCGAAATTACTCCCGCGATCCGCAAGGAAGTGGAAACCCGCCTCACCAAGATCCGCAAAATCCTCGGCAACCGGTTCGAAACCAAAGTCATCCTGGTCGTCGAGAAGCACCGCCACAAGGCCGAAATCACCATCAAGCCGCGCAATGGCCCTCTGGTCGCCGTGGCCCAGGCCGGGGATATGAATGCCGCGATCCATGAAGCGTTCGAACATCTGGAGAATCAGGCGGTCAAATACAAGACCCGGTGGCGCACCCGCAAACGACGTCCCGCCCAGAGCTCGAGCGGCGTCCCATGGGATGGTGGCGCGGCGCAGGCAGCGGCGGGAGAAGAGAAAAGAGATGCCGTACTAGACTTGGTGGCGCACAAGTTTCCCGCCGTCGCGCCCTCGACGGCGGTTCACCTCGTTCGCTCGACCGATGCCGTCGCCCTACGCCCCATGACGCTCGAAGAAGCCATCAAGGAGGCCCACTTCCGCGACCGCGATGTGTTCGTCTTTCGTGATCCGAAGGGCAAAGTCATGGTTCTGCATCGGACCAGAGATGGCAAGCTGGAGCTGATCGAAGCGCCCTAGCCCGGAGCCAGCCCGAGCGTAAAGCGCACCGGAGGTTGCTGCGAAGCCTACGGCATAATGTGGCCGAATAATGTGGCCGAGACGGCGCCTTCTGCGGAATCCTTACCTTCCTACTCATCACCTTCCTACTGGTCGTCGCGGTGAACCGTATTCATCGAGAATGCCGGCAGACAAACGGCGATGTACTCCGCACCGCCTTCGGCCGGAGTGGAGTATTGAATCCATTCTCCGCGGTGGGCAATCACCGCCTGGCCGGCGGCAACGTCGATCGCGCCACCCTCGTGGCGAACGCGTAGCATACCTTTGAAGACCAGCGTGAACTCGTCGAACTCAGGGCGCTGGCCTGGCTCCTCCCAGCCCTGCGGACTGCGCATGTGGGCAAGGCTGAGCCCGGCAGTGTCCGTATTCACTCGTCCGACGTATTCATCGATCAGCTTGGGTTTGTTTCCCTGGGCAGTAATACGAGTGGGTTGTTTCACCAGCGTGGGCATGGACAGGCTCCTCGACGATCACTGTAACAAGCGTCCGATGGGGCGGCAAAGTCCTCGCGCAGTCGAAAGCGTTCGGTTGTCGTGGTAAAAGTCGTCGGCCCGTCCTAGCCTCGTCGGCGTGGGCGGCGTACGCTGGAAAGCTGGTCGGTGCTACAATGCGCGCATTCGGAGAAACGATTTAATGACCGCTCTGCGCTCTGTCTTCCTCGTCCTGCTTTGGGCGGGAACGGCCGCGGCCTCTCCCGCCACGCTCTCAGTTCACTGGGAAGAACTCACGGCCGACGATTTTCGAACCGCCATCGAGCGCTCCCAGGCTACTTGCCTCTTGCCCTTCGGAATCCTGGAAAAACACGGCCCCCACCTGCCGCTCGGCACCGATCTGCTCGACGTGCGTTCGGCCGCCCTGGCAGCGGCACAACGGGAGTATGCCGTGGTGTTTCCGGAATATTACTTTGGCCAGATTTTTGAGGCCAAGCACGAGCCCGGAACAGTTGCCTACAGCTCACACTTGCAGATGGAGCTATTGCAGGAAACCACCGACGAGATGGCGCGCAACGGATGCAAGAAGATCATCATTGTCAATGGCCACGGCGGCAATGAAAATCTCCTTCCATTTTTTGCCCAAACCCAGCTCGAGAAGCCGCACGATTATGTGGTTTATGTGCTGCCGGTGCTGTCGGCTGCCCCCGGCGGACCGCCCAAGAAGTCTTCCGGACCCGATATGCACGCCGGGGAATCCGAGACCTCGAAGATGTTGGCGACCCACCCCGATTTGGTGCACATGGACCGGGCGAACCAGGAATCCGGGGCCGACCAGGCGCGGCTCGCTCTGCCCGAGGATCTTTATACGGCGATCTGGTGGTACGCCCGCTTCCCTTACCACTATTCCGGCCAGGGCGCAGCGGCGACCAAGGAGCGCGGTGAATTTGAAATAGGCCACTGGGAAGACGTGATTGTGCAGTCGATTCGAGCCGTCAAAGCCGATCAGACGAGCCTTGCCCTGCAAAACGAATTCTTCGAAAAGGCCAAGCATCCCCTGAATACCCGGCCCTAACCAGAACCGAGAACGCCATGTCGTCCACCGTCCCAATCGCCGCCAGCGAGCAGTCAACCAATGCGCACACCACCGTCCGGCCGTCATCCCGGTTAGTGTCCCTCGACGTTTTCCGCGGGGCCACGATCGCGGCTATGATTCTGGTCAACAATCCGGGCGACGAGCGCACCACCTACTGGCCTTTGCGTCATGCCCAGTGGAATGGGTGGACACCCACCGATCTGATTTTCCCCTTCTTCCTTTTCATCGTTGGGGTTGCCATGGCCTATTCCTTGCGGGCGCGGCTGAAGCGCAGCCCATCGCGCCAAAGCCTCCTGCGCCACATTCTGGGGCGTGGTCTAACCCTGTTCGCCCTTGGCGTGTTCCTTAACGGGTTTCCGAACCAGTTTCACCTTGGCTCGTGGCGAGTTTATGGCGTGCTGCAACGAATCGCGATCTGCTACACGATTTCGGCCATCCTAGGGTTGTGGACCACTCGACGGGTCTGGATCGCAACCCTTCTGGGATGTCTGGCCGGCTACTGGATCCTGATGCGCTATGTGCCGGTGCCGGGATTTGGCGTTCCTACGGTTGACATTCCGCTGCTCGATCCCAACCGCAACCTGGCGGCCTGGCTCGACCGCAAGCTTCTGGCAGGTCACTTATACGACGGTACGCGTGACCCCGAAGGGGTGTTGAGCACAATCCCCGCGGTCGCAACCAGTTTACTGGGACTGCTGACCGGGGATTGGCTGCAGTCGAGGCGTTCGCCCGAAAGCAAGGCCCGGGGATTGGCCCTGTGCGGCATCGTCGGTGTGGTACTGGGCCAGCTTATCGGCCTCGAATTCCCTATCAACAAGAATCTCTGGACCAGCGCGTTTGTGATCTTCACCGCCGGACTGGCGCTGGTTTGCCTGGCCCTTTGTTATCGGATTGTCGATGTGCGCCAACACCGCGGGCGCGCGACGAAATTTTTCCTGATATTCGGAATGAACCCCATCGCAGCTTACGTATTCGCCGAAGCCGTCGCTCACTGGATCGATCGCATGCCCCACGGGGTTGACATGACCTGGCAGGAAAGCCTGTTCCAAAGCCTATTCGCCCCGTTGGCCAGCCCCTACAATGCCTCCCTCCTCTACGCGATCAGCTATGTGCTGATGTGTTGGGTGGCGATGTGGCTCCTTTACCGGAAGAAAATCTTTCTGAAGATCTAATGGTCGCTGCGACAGAAGCTGCTGCCCGGGTGCTCTCTCGGCGGGGCACATCTGTAAGCCCCCGGTATGGCGACTCCAGACCGCCCGGCATTGCAGCCAGCTCGCTTGCTGACTGAGGTCTGGTCCTACGGGCCAGCCCGAGACGTCAGCTCGGCTATCCCTACCCCCCTTTGCTCGGGGGGAACTGAGGCACGCCGGTCACAACAAAGCGCTTGCAAGGTGGTCACTTACGTAACATTGGCCCGGGCGGCAGCCCGTGCTACCCTCCGGCTCAGAAGCTCATTTTAGCGATGGAGCAGGCGCCAGTCCCCCAAGTCGCGCAAATTTGCTCCGTTAGGGCGCAGAGACGTAACCGGACTCATGCTACGTATCCCCATCTTTAAGCTTGGTCAGACCACGGAGGATAGGGTCCAGCTCATCCTGGCCTCCTACGTCCCGTCCATGTTACTCGAAGGTCTTCAGGTGGGTGTGGACAATTTGCGCCATGACGTTCACCTAAGCCCAAAGTTTGGGCAGCAAGCCAGGCTGCACATTTCGCGCCTGGTGACTCGCCATGGCGACCTGGAGGGGCTGCTAGCGGCCAGTGCGCCGGAAAAAGCCAGAACTCAGTTTATTCAGTCCAAAACAGATGCCAAATCTCAGTCCGAGCCTTCGGATCTGAAGTCCTTATTGACCGAGCTGCACGTGGCTGTGCTGAATCACGCCAAAGCCGCGGAGAACCAGGTCCTCGACCTTCTGGGCAGAGCCGCGATTATCAAGTTCTTGCGGGTCGAGCTCAACGCACAGTTTGCCCAAGTCCTGGAACGCTGCCGCATGGCGATGAAAGGTTACGAGGGTTTCCGCCATCAGAAAGCCTACGAGTACCGCGAGCGTGTGGCCGCGCTGCAGGTGGGAAAGAAAACCATTCTGCGCAAGACGAGCGAAGAACTCTTCCGCACCCTGCGCGACGCCGAGAAGGATACCCTGGCCCGCAAGCGGCGGTCTTTATTCGGAACAGGCGGGGATGAGCCTTACAAATTGTTCCTCAATCCCCTGATCTTTACCGAAGACGGCAACGATGCCCGTCTCAATGCCGAGAATTTCGTCATGCTGGGCAATTTTGAGAGCGACCCGGACCGTTTCGCGAATGTCCGCAAGATAGCCTGTGAGTTCCTGGAATCGACCCTTCCCGCCGGCCAGAAGGACCCGGCTGACTTCGACGGCTGGCTCAACGTGCCGGAGAACGCGCAAGCCTTGGTAGGCGCCGGCCTGCCCGACGATTCGAGTCCGGAGAGCCGGTCGCAGAAGTCGCGCTTGGCCGACTGGGTGAGCCTACTCGAGCGGGAAAAAGTGATGGACCATATCGTGGCCGCCTACGAGGTGGTGCCCCTGCTCGCAGAATACTCGCCCCAGATCAATGCCGCCCAACTCAAGAACGCCCTCACCTCCCGCGAAGAACGCGCCAGGGTGGAAAAACTGATTGCCGAACACAGCAAATTAACGCCCGCCAGCCTGCACACGGCCATTGATCGGGTGGCCGGGTACCGCGGTGCCGAACGGGCGAAAATCGCCAGCCGATTCCTGCGCGACTTCTTTCGCTATCACCGAGCCCGACGACAGCTGGAGGTGCTGAACGGCGCCCTGGACTCGATCCAGTTGGTCTTTGACGAGAAGAAGCAGCAGCTCTCGGCCATGAACGGAACTCTCTACGAGTTCCTGCTTGCGAAAGAGCAAAGCTTGGGTGGAGAGAAGATCCTACACCACGTGATTATCAAAGCCGATGTGCGTGACTCGTCCCGGTTGACGCGATCTCTGCTCGAGCGGGAGATGAACCCGGCCTCCTACTTCAGCTTGAATTTCTACGATCCGGTAAACAAGCTTCTGGCCAAGTACGGCGCCTCCAAGGTCTTCCTGGAGGGAGACGCCATCATTCTGGCCTTGCTCGAACACGAGGGCGAGCCGGGCATGGCCGTGGGGCGCGCGGCGGTGCTAGCCCGTGAGATTGTCGAAATCTCACGGGGATACAACCAATTGCTCGAACGTGCCGGCTTGCCTAGCCTGGAGTTGGGCCTGGGCATTTCCTACCAGGATTCGCCGCCGATGTACCTGATGGATGGCGACGAACGCATCATGATCTCCGATGCCCTGAACCAGAGCGACCGACTCTCGTCCTGCAGCAAGCGTCTGCGGAAAAAGATCGAGGCATCCTCGACCCCCTTTCACGTCTTTGCCTTCCAGACCATCAGTGACGCCGAAGCCGGAGACAGCTCCGAAGACTTCGTTCTGAAATACAACGTGAACGGCATTCGCATGAGTGAAGCCGCGTTTGAAAAACTGCAGCAGGAAATCTCTCTCGAACCGTGTCAGTTGGAATTACCCGGAGTAAAACCCGAGGAACACTCCCAGTTGTTTAACGGACTGGTCTCGATCGGGAATGACATTTTCCGCAAGATCGTGGTACGTGCCAGCCAGGTGCCTCTGGTAGACCCCCGCAACTTCACCCTGCAGCAGTGGACTGACCATTGGGTTTACGAGGTCTGTACGGATCCCGCCATCTACGCCCAGCTAGAAGCCAAAGCGGCCGCCGGCAAGTAGCAGAGGTTTCTCTCAGAAGGGGAAGCGCATCCCATTCGCCGGAAGGGGAAAGTGGTCTTACTGTCCGGCACGCACGGGGGAAATCAGCAGGCTTCGTGCGGTTTTCTTGGTGTCCTGTGCCTTCTCGGGATGATAGGAGAGATCGAGAGAACCTTCCGCCGAAGGAGAAGCCCCGGCCAACAACCCCGCCAGGCCGCGGAAGGAACGCCCTACATCCAAACTCTCCTGGAAGGCCACAGGGGCGCCCTTGTCGATCGCCGGCGCCACCGCTTGGTGGTTGTTGGGAATCTTCCAGAGGATCTTGCAATTGGTGGCGGCTTCCACATCCACATCGCTGAAACCGGGAATCTTTTTGTAGCGGTTGAGTACCAAGCGAACCCGGGCCCGGCCGGCGCCTTCCTCGAGGAAGTTGCGCATGCGTCCGGCGCTCCACAGGGAAACCACATCGGCCTGCGCAACCAACAAGACGGCGTTCGATAAATCGCACAGCACTCGCGCGGTTTCGTCCACCCGGTTCGAGCAGTCGACAACCACGTAACGGAATTGGGAAACCAGAAGGTCGAACAGGCGCGCTAGTTCGGCCACCGTAGGGGCTACCAGTTGAGGCTGCTGCGGACCGGCCAACATTTGCAGGCCGTTCTTGCACGAGGTCATAAGACCCTGCAGCAGAGCGGTATCCAAGCGGTGCAGATTCTGTAGCGCATCGGCAATACCAAAGGCCGGCCGAACATTCATGTGCAGAGCGGCATGCCCCAGGGTCGCAAAGTCCACCAGCAACACCCCGGAATGCAAGTCCTGCAAGGCAATCGCCGTGTTCACGGCGACCGTGGTGGCTCCCGATCCACCCTTGGAGTTAGCCACGGTAAATACCCGAGCGCGTCCCGAGGAGGTTCGAGCTTTACTGCGCGAGGCGGCAAAACGTTCGAAGGCCTTGATCAGCGGCTCCGGGGGCACATTCTGCTCGAGATATTCGCGGGCCCCGGAACGCATCGCCGATACGATGGTCTCCGGGTGGGTCATGGGACCGACGGCAAAAACTGCGATCTCGTTGGTATTGTTGTGAATCAGTTCGATCGCCCGAAAGGCACGGTCGACATTCTGCGGATCGATGTCGACGAGTACGACTTCCGCCTTCAGGTCTTGGATCTGGCGCAGAACCGGGTCGGATTGACCGGCGGGAAAACCAACATGGGCAAAAACGCTGCGTCCGATCTGCGAGGTCTCCAGCCGCTGCTGAAGCAGCGCCAGTCGTTCTTTGTCCTCCGCCAGAACCGTAACCGCTATGCCATGCATGAAGCGATCCTCACGTTCCCGTAACTGCATGTTATGAAGAGTTTGCCCTTGCGCCAAGTGACCTTTGTAACTGCTCGCCGCAAAGGAAAAATTCCCTCCAGCCAGAATTCCTGCACAAGCAAATGGACGTAGTGGCCAAGGGACCAGACCCGGGGGGGAGTGTCCGTAGGTTACTGTGTATTCTAGTCAAAATCTTGAGGATTGCAAGCTGAGAGAACTGTGCAAAACGGCTTCAGGCACGGCAGAAGACCGGCACTGATGATCGGCAGGTCGCAAAAAACCGCGGCTCGTGCGGCGAATTTCTGACCGATGGCGGCGCGCATAAGACCGCCTTCGCTCGTCAGCCATCGAGACCATCAACGGCGCGAATCAAACTGCGTGAATGATTCGACGATCCGAGCAAATCCGCCGAGCCGAACCCGGATGATTGGCGCTCACTCGGCACGACCTCGTCCGAGAAGCCCGTCCAGCTTGGCGCGCCGGCGTCGACAGTCGGCCGTGTGGCGAAAAACGCAACCCATCCTCTTGTCGGTAACCAGCCCAGCCCGTATAATAAAAGTGTACCGAATTGGTACCGTTTCCACGGGCTAGGAGAAACGCCCCGATGGGAGCGATTTAGCAATGATTCGCCTGGGCAAAATGACCGACTACGGGCTGGTGCTGATGAGCCAAATTGCGCGCCGGCCGCCGAGCGAGCTGCACACGGCTCGTGACCTGGCCCACGAATGCCATCTGCCGCTGCCCACGGTCAGCAAGCTCTTAAAGCGACTGCTGCGCAGCGGACTGCTGGAGTCGCATCGCGGCATCAAGGGCGGGTACAGTTTGGCCCGGGAACCGCAGCTTATCTCGCTCGACGAGATTATTTCCGCGCTCGAAGGGCCGCTGGCCCTCACCGAATGCAGCACCGAGATTGTAGGACTCTGCGACCTCGAGTCCTCCTGTCCCATCAAGAACAACCAGAAGATCATCAGCCAAGTACTTCGCGGGGCACTGGAAAAGGTAACCCTCTCCGACTTGATCCGGCCGATGAGGCTGATCGCCATTCGAGACGGCCGCGGGAATCTGGTGCCGACCGTCAGTGTGACATCCGGGAGAATGCAATGAGCAC